>JAJRXJ010000022.1 GCA_024276355.1 Actinomycetes bacterium
CTCGGTGATGTCGAGGCCGACATCGACGGGGTTCCGGTCGACCTACCGCGAGCGAAAGAACGGGCCGTTCTTGCCTCACTGGCCCTGCGCGATGGACGTTCCGTATCAGTCGCGCAGTTGATCACCACCATCTGGAACGACGATCCCCCCACCACGGCCGTACGCACTCTTCGTAGCCACATATCCCGGCTGCGCAAGGCGATCGGCGATGACTACATCATCACCAGCGGACACGGATACAAACTCGATGTGGGAGACGGGTTCGTCGACGTCCGTCACTTCCGCAACCTCATCGACAGGTCGCGATCACTGCCACCCGATCAAGCCCGGACCACCCTGGATGAAGCACTCCGGCTCTGGCGCGGTCGACCGTTTCGGGATCTTCCGGATTCGCTGAGCGCACAGGCAGAGGCCACTTGGCTCGAGGAGATGAGACTCACCGCCGTGCTTTCGCTCATCGACCTGCGTCTCGGTCATGGCGAGCAAGGAGACCTGATCGGCGAGCTCAAGATGCTGGCATCGGAGCACCCCACCAAGGAGCCGGTCTGGGCTCGACTGATATTGGCACTACATCGTTCCGGTCGACGCGCCGAGTCCCTGCAGGCGTTCCACCGGTTCCGTTCCACTCTTGCCGAACTGACGGGGCTCGATCCCGGACCCGAGCTCGTCTCGCTCGAAAAGATGATCCTGGCCGACTCACCCGAGCTCGACACGCCGGCCCGACCGACCGTCAAGGTTGGAGCCGCCGACCCCGAGGACCCGACACACCCGGGGTTCGTCGGACGAAACGTGCCGCTGAGCCAACTTGACCAACTCTGGCAGTCGGCCTGCTCCGCCCGGGCCGCCCTCGTCGCGGTGATCGGCGAACCGGGCACCGGCAAGACCGCTCTCATGGCAGAGTTCGCGGCGCGCGTCGCGTCGACGGGAGCGGTCGTGGCGTATGGGGTCGCCGACCACGATCTACGGATCCCATTCCTGGCCGTGACCGACGTCGTCAAGGACCTCGATGAGCAGGTGAGGTCGGACCCCACACTCGCAGGCATCGACCGAGGTCCTCTCGCCCAACGGCTCACGGCCTCAACCGGCGACGCCGCAGAAACCCATGACCCCGTCGCCGAACTCGATCACTCACGGCTGCTCGGCGACGCCGACGATCTTCTCGACTCCATCTCCCGACACACACCGGTGCTGGTCGTGATCGACGACGTCCAGTGGATCGATCGGGCGTCTGCAGCGGTCATGCGCCGGTGGGCCAGAGCCACCGAGAGGCAGGTCATGCTGGCCATGTGCTGTCGGTCCCGAGGGGTCGACGACCCCGGCCGGGACCTGATCGACCACCTCACCATCAAGAACAACCTCCGAACCATCACCCTCAAGGGCCTGTCAGCCGGCGAAGTTTCCGAATTGCTTTCGGATCGTCCGGAACTCGACCCGATGGATCTGGCCGCCCGCACCGGTGGAAACCCCTATCTCGTGCACCAGTTGGCTGATCATGGCGATCCGGCTGGCCTTCCCAGCGGAGTGACCGCCCTTGTCGGGGCCCGCCTCCGCCAGGTTCCGGCAGCCACGCGAGAGGGGCGGGAGGTTGCGGCCGTGGCGGGTGGGGTGATCGATGCGCGGGTGATCTCGGGGGTTCTCGACACTTCGGTCGATGAGATCGTGACCCGCCTCGACCCGGCGGTTGCCGCCGGCATCATCGAGGAGGACCCGGACAGTCTCGGCCAGTACCTGTTCGACCATGACCTCACCGCCGAAGCAGTCAGAGCCGGGGTTTCGGCAAATCGGCAGGCGCTGCTCCATCGACGCATAGCCGCTTCCATCGCGACCCTGATAACCGGGCCGAACGATCCTCTCGTGTTTGCTCTGGCCGACCATCTCGATGCCGGATTGGCAGGCCCCGCCGAGCGTGTCACGGCATCACTCCATGCCGGGCGGCTGGCCACCCGCAGCCTGGCCTTCGATGATGCCGCCGACTGGCTCGAATCGGCCGTCTCACTTGTCGATTCGATGGCTGACCCGCCACCGGCGCTTCGTGCCGAGGTTCTACTCGAATCCGGCCGGGTGCGCGGACTGCGACAACAACCAGGGGCGCGGTCGTTGTTGTTGCAAGCCGCCGATATTGGCGATGCGTCGACGCTGATCGAAGCGGCGCTGCAACTGACCCGTTTCAACCATGCTCGATTCACCGCAGAGGCCGACCGGCAGGTCGTGAAGGTGATCCAACGGGCCATCGAGGCATGCCCCGATCAGAATTCGCCCGAGTGGGCGCTGCTCACATCAGGCTTGGCCGCGGAACTCATGTGGGTCTCCTCCATCGATTCGCGAACACGACTGGCGGAGTCGGCTCTGCATGTGGCTCGGGGTCTCGGGGATCCGGTGGTCATGGGCCAAGTGATTCTTCGCACTCAGCTCTCCGCTTCCTCACCTGACAACCTCGATCAACGAGCGGCCGACGCCACCAATGTGATCCGGTCCCTCGAGTCGGCAGACACGCCCGGCAGCTACGAGGCGCTCGTGGCGGCAATGGTCGCGATGGCAACATGTTTGTTCGAATACTCCCGAATAGACGATGCTGCGGAGATGCTCAAGCAGGCCCGGGCCCTCGCATCCCAGGCTTCCCACACGGCACTCTCATGGCGGATCACGAGCTTGGAGGTTGCCATCGCGACTCTCCGGGGTCGCTACTCCGATTCGGAGCGGTTGCTGGCCAGACTGTCCGCTGAGACGCGGAGCACGAGGGGCTCCAAGGACATGCTCGTGGCCCGCGGCTGGAGCCAGGTCTTCATCGACAGAGGTGACCACGAGGTCCTCGAGGGAATCGTTTCGCAATTCCGCCACGACACTCCCGGTGTTCCCGGCTGGGATTCTGCCATGGCGGTGGTGCTCTGCGAACTCGGGCGCGGCGATGAGGCCGCCCCCCCTGCTCGACCAAGTGGTCTCCTCCCCACAGTTCGACGACCGCAACTTGGGTTGGCTCACCCATCGATGCGCCGATGCCTTCGTGGCCCGGGAGGTGGGAGATCGAGACACCATCGTCCTGCTGCGCGGTCTTCTCGGCCCCTACTCAGGTCGGATGTGCATCGACATCATCGCGTCCGTCGGTCCAGTCGATCTAGCCTTGGGAATCGTCGAGTCAGGCCTCGGCGACCACGAATCGGCGCTGCTCAGGCTCGACGCAGCGATCGGAGACTGCCATCGCAATGGCGCTCCTGCTTGGGAGGCCAGGTGCCGGCTTGAGCAGGCTCGATGCCTCGCCGACATCGATCGCGGGGCGCAAGCCCACGCGAGTGCAAGACTGGCACTCGATCTCGCGCTCGGGGTCGGGGCCCGTCAGCTGGCCTCGGACGCTGAGCTGCTGCTCAACGGCCAAGACCGCTGACGAACACCGCTTTGCCCCCGAGAGTCACTCGAAGATGTCGTCGATCCTGTCGACGTGGTGGATGTCGTCGGCTACGACGTCGATCGGGCTGTCATCCGCGGCACCATCGGGATCGACGGCGAATCCGATGTCCGGGGTGTCGGCCGTCTGCGACGGATCGTCCATCTGCGACAGGTCGTCGATGAGCCCGCCGGAATCCGGGTCCATCGCGTCGGAACCCGTTCCGAGGTCGACATCGAGGGTCCCATCATCATGGCCGATACCCACGCCTCCAATGTTGTCGGAGAGTCCGCCGCCGGGGTTGCTGTCGAGGTGATCCGGCCCGTAGTCGACCCCGGCCCTTGGCGGTGGGGTTCCCATCGCCCCGCCACCGAAGCTGGTCGAGTCGTCGGCATCGACCGGGTCGGACATGTCGAGGATCGACGTGTCGGTTGCCTCCTCGGCACCGTTTCCGAACTCGGTGGGGTCGATGTTGCCTCTCACCGGGGTGGTCGGGACGTTGAGCTTGTGTGCATCAGCTGCCACCTGCGCCGAATCTTCGCCACCTGAGTCTGCGTCGACATATCCCACCCCGGGTGAGGTGGCTGTGCCGCTCTTGCCGCCGCTGTATTCGTAGGCCGCTTCCTTGTCGATGGCATCGACGATCTGTTCGTCGCTCATCTTGTCGACGTCGTAGTCTCGCTCCGCCAGGTACTGCTTTCCGGGACGAATGGTGGTCTCGTAGTCGGCCTCCGTGGACACGGCGTCGGCGACTTCCTGATCGCTCATGTCGTCGACGTCGAGGGACTGACCGGCCCCGTCGGAATCTTGTTTCAGGTAGTCGCGCGCACCGGAGGCATCCTCGCTCTGGGTGTTGGACGCGGAACTTGTTGTGTCGTCCTCGGTTTGGTCGCCGGTCGTGGAGGTGTCGGTTGTGGTTGTCGTTGTGCCGTCGGCGTCCTCTTCGGCGAATCCGGAGGCATCGGCCATCGAGTTCGTGCCGTATTCGTCGGCATCGCCGGCGAGGCCGCGCAGGTTGGTGGTCTTGATGTTGCCCCGCGTCTGATCGAAGCCGGCGGGCATCTCCGGGCCGTCATTGGTCATGTCGTCGGGGTTCACGAGCGTGGCCTCGTCGGCCGCCAGCGAGTCAACGACATCGTTGTCGGTCGGCAGGGCTTCTGAACCGGCCGGCGTACTGGCACCGGCCGAGTCGTCGAAGCGACCGGCTCCTGCTACCGATGACCGAGACCTGAAGTCATCGGCCGTGTAGTCATCGACGGAGTTGCCCATCGGTACACCGGTGCCCATGTCGTCGGCAGCCCCCATCGAACCGGGACCCACCCTCTCGCCGGGCGACTTCTCGTCGACCGTGGATGTGGACGACGAGTCGGCTTTGTCATCGACGAGCTTCGACCCCCTTCGCGAGACCGGGCTGTCGGCGGTTGGACGACTCAGGTCATCCGCCGATGTCACCCGCCGTACCGGCTGCGGTTGCTCAGGTGCCGCCGCGGGGCTCGCCGACGGGTCCACGCGCCGCATGGTCTGCCCGGGGTCGACACGCCTCGAGGTGTCGACACTGGATTCCTGCGGATTCACGACGGGTCGTGTCCTCATTGGCTCGGCCATCCGTGCCGCGGGCGGGGCCGCGGCCGTATCGGGGGACTCCTCGGGGGAGTCGGCCTTCGGATCGACGGCTTTCGGTACCCTCGGGCTCTTCAGGAATCTGCTTGCCTTGAACCGTGCCATGTGTGTCTCCCTCGCTTGGTGTTCGCTGGTGTGATCATCCACGAAGAAGGTTGCAGGAAGGTTGAACCACCATTGCACCACCCACACACCCGGTTTCGTGAACGTTTCGAATCCCATTTGGGACTCGAAACGTTCACAAAACCGGGTTGACGGTCTCGCCTTCGCCGAGGCCCCACTCGCCGGCGATCTCTCCGATCTGATGACCGGCCATCCAGGCCGCTTGCACGCATGCGCCGGCGGCGACGGTCTCGGACACCCGGGGGATGACAACCGGGGCGCCATGCATGTCGGCCACTATCCGGCGGTAGGCCGGGCTCTTCGCACCCCCGCCGATGAGGAACAGATCTCCGTCGACGGTGGCGCCCGCGGCCCGCAGCGCATCGAGACCCTTGAGCAACGAGCGCACGACTCCCTCATGGGCACTTCGTGCCAGCTCGGCGCGGGAAGTGGAATTGCGCAGCCCCTGCCAGATGCCGGTGGCATCGGGCAGGTCGGGAGTGCGCTCTCCGTCGAAGTACGGGATCAACGACACACCGTTGCTTCCCGGCGGTGCCGCCAGCGCCTCCGCGGCCAGCGCCGCTTGATCGAGCCCCAGCCACCGACCGACCGTGTCGGTCACCTTGGTGGCGTTGAGAGTGCAGACCAGCGGCAGGTAGCGGCCGGACGCGTCGGCGAAGCCGGCCACCGCTCCCGTCGGGTCGCAGGCCGGTTCGGTCGAGACCGTGTAGACGGTTCCGGAGGTGCCCAGAGACATCACCGAGTCTCCGGCACGCAGCCCGAGCCCCAGCGCTGCAGCCATGTTGTCGCCGGTGCCCGGACCCACGATGGTGCCCGGAACAAGACCGGTGGATGCAGCCTCCCCCACCGTGACCTCTCCGGCGGCCTCCGTTGGGCCGAGAACATGGGGCAACAGGTCGTTCCAGTCGTTGCGATTGGCCACCAGTCGAAGGAGATCGGTCCGGTACGACTCCCCGGCCGGGTCCCACCATCCGGTGCCCGACGCATCGCCTCGATCGGTCACGAAAGCGTCGGTCAGGCGCCAGGTGAGCCAATCGTGGGGCAGCATCACCCGAGCCACCCTCGAAAAGGCCTCGGGTTCATGGGCCGCCAACCACGCCAGCTTGGTGATCGTGAACGCCGGAACGGGAACCGACCCGCACGCGCGGGCCCATCCATCCGCACCCAGACGTTTGGTGAGGGCGCGGGCCTCCGCCGCCGACTCGGTGTCGTTCCACAGCTTCGCCGGGCGGATCACACGACACTCCGAGTCGAGCACCACCAGACCATGTTGTTGCGCAGCCACTGAGATGGCCACCACATCACCGAGATGGTCGCGAACCTGACCGAGCGCCTGTTTGAGGGCCTTCCACCAATCCTCGGGATCCTGCTCACTGCGGGGCGGAGCGGTCGGCGGGTGGGGAGCCGACCCCTCGGCCACGATCTCACCGCTGTGGATATCGCGTACCTGCACCTTCGTCGACTGGGTCGACGAGTCGACTCCGGCGACGAGCGCCATCAGCGGACTCGCTCCACGTAACGATTCACCAGATTCTCGAGGGCCTCCTGACCGCCGGACACCGGAGCTTCGGGGAGCTGCTCCCGCATGGTCAGATCATGCAGATCGCTCAGGCTCTTGGCCCCGGCCATGATCTCCCTTCCGAGTCCGCCGTCCCAGGCGGCGTATCGTCGGGCCTTGGCCCCGGTGAGCGCCCCGTCGGCCAGCATGGCGTGTGCGGCGAGCAGGGCCCGCGCCATCACGTCCATGCCTCCTATGTGGGCGTGGAACAAGTCGGTGCGGTCGACCGACTGGCGCCTGAGCTTGGCGTCGAAGTTGAGCCCACCGGTGCCCAAGCCACCACCACGCAGGATCTCGTGCATGGCCAGTGCCATCTCGTCGACCGAGTTGGGAAACTGATCTGTGTCCCATCCGAGTCGGGGATCGCCCCGGTTGGCGTCGACCGAACCGAGCATCCCCTCATCGACGGCAACGGCGATCTCGTGGACGAAGTCGTGGCCGGCGAGGGTGGCGTGATTGACCTCGATGTTGAGCTTCACCTCATCGGCCAGGTCGTACTTGCGAAGGAATCCGATGATGGTTTGGCTGTCGTGGTCGTACTGGTGTTTGGTGGGCTCGTGGGGTTTGGGTTCGATCAGGATGGTGCCATCGAAGCCGATCGAGTGTTTGTGGTCGACGACCATGTGGAGGAACCTGGCCAGCTGATCGAGTTCACGGGCCATGTCGGTATTGAGGATGGTGTCGTACCCCTCGCGTCCACCCCACAGCACGTAGTTCTCGCCGCCGAGTCGGTGGGTGACATCCATGCAGTGTTTCACCTGGGCTGCGGCCCTGGCGAACAACTCGGGGTCGGGGTTGGTGGCCGCGCCGGCCGCGAACCTGGGCATCGAGAACAGGTTGGCCGTGCCCCACAGCAGTTTGACGCCGGTGCGTTCCATGTGGGCCTCGGCCTCGTCGGCCATCGCATCGAGATTGGAGCAGGTCTCGGCGAAAGTAGTGCCCTCAGGGGCGATGTCCAGATCGTGGAAACAGAAATACGGCGCACCGAGTTTTTCGAAAAACTCGAATGCCGCTGTCATCTTGCGGCGGGCCGCGTCCATGGGATCTCCGTCGCCGGACAGCCAGGGTCGGTCCCATGTGCCCACCCCGAATTGGTCGGACCCGTCGGATGCGAACGAGTGCCAATAGGCCACCGCGAACCTGAGGTGATCGGCCATGGTGCGCTCACCCACCATCCGGTCGGCGTCGTACCAGCGGAAGGCCAGCGGGTTGTCGGAGTCGGGCCCCTCATACCTGATCGGCTCTGTTACGTCGGCGAAGAATTCCTGCGAGCTGAAGTCAGTGGTCATGGCCGAATGGTAGTCAGCCGAGCGGGCCTGAGTCCTCCACGATCATGGTGGTTGTGGCCGACCTTCCGAACACCTCGGGGGCGTAGATTTCCTCGGCTCTGCTCGGCGGCACCACGAAGGTGCCCGGGGTGGTGGCCCGGGCCACGTAGGTGAACTCGTGGGTGCCGGCCCACAGCCACGAGGCGTATGACTCGGCCCGGTCGTCACGCAGGTTCTGGTGGTCCCACCAGTTGCCCTGCCACCACAATCCCGCATCCGGGATCAGGTAGGACGAGCCCCCGAAACCCGGCTCGATCTGCGGCGCGATGTCCGGGCCGCCGAACCCACCACCAAATCCGCCATCGACCGGCGTCGGCGGCAGGGCGGTGTTGGCCAGCACCGGGTTGAGCGGTTCGAGCCCGGCGGGCAGTGGGTCGATCAGAACCATGTTGGTGCGGCGACTGTCGTTGACCATTGTGACCTTCACCCGCACCTTGGCTCCGGACTTCACGTGCCACACACCATCGGCGCTCAGCCAAACGTCGCCCGGATCATCGACGCCCTCATAGGTGCGCTGCACGACGAAGCCGTTGTCGAGTGGTTCGAGCGTGAGATCGCTGGGGGCGTAGCGCAGACCGAGCCGGTAGTAGAGCCGACCGGCACCGTCCTTCTGGATGACGATGTCGGTGTCGCCGCCGGCGACCACATCCGCCATGGGCACAAGAGTTTCGACCTGATCCGTCGATCGCCCCTGGAAGCCGTGCTCGGCGGCGTAGAGATCGCCGAGCCAGACCCGGGCGATGAAGTCGGGGGTGATCGATTCGAAGGTGTCGAAGTAGTCGTTGAGGGCCAGCAGGATGAACGCGTTCTCCTGGACGTTGCCCCAGCGGCCCTTCACCTGATTGCCAATCAGGCCGGCCACGATCTTCGGAATGAGATCCGAGCCTGGATCCATGGAAATCATGGCGTCGAGCACGATGCCGTCGGTGCGCCGGTCGGAGCCCAACACCAACCACTGGTCCTCGCCGTAGTTGGTGGTGAACGTTGCCGCCTGCGGGGTTTCGGTGACCCGGTTTGCGAACGTTCGAGCGATTTCGGCTTCGATCCCGGCGTCGTCGACCACCGGCCAGATCCACGCCATGGCATCGAGCCCCAGAGCGGCCCCCTCCCGGCGCCACACGGCCTGAGCAGCCGCCCGATCGCTTTCACCATTGAGGTTGCGCACATACAGCGAGTAGGCGATCAGCATGTCTCTGGCAGCGGGCCCCCAATCGGAGGGAATGTACGACTCGATGTTGCGCAGGTACTGCAGGCCCATCTCCATCACCTGTGGGCTCACCGCAAATCCGTTGGCCCGGGCCTCAACCAGGGCATGCATGGCCTGGACGGATCGGAATGGCGACGACTGTTGATCGGCCCGCCAGGAGCCGAAGCCACCGTCGAAGTTCTGGAGCGCCGACAGGTCGGCGATGTCGGAGACCATGGTGGCGTTCATCTCGGCCACGGTCGGCATGCCGTCGGCATGGAACGCGTCGAGCACATCACGGAGGGCCGCGATGGCCAGGATGCGCGAGGCGAAGGCATCGGCTGACCGGAACTGGTAATCCTCCAAGTAGAGCACCGCGTCGGTGAGTGCCTGCAGCGCAGTCGAGGAGGTGTCGATCTCGAGACCGCCGAACTGGGGGTAGACGTCGGTGGGAGCGGCCAACGGCTGGATGATCGCACCGTTGTCGACCACCCCGTAGGTGGCAAAGGCCTCGGCTGTCGCGGGTGTGTAGACCGGCAACGAGACGACGGCCGCGTCGGCGTTGCCGCCTCCCACGGCCGCGGCACGGAACCTGGCGGTGCCGGCGGACACGGTACGGGCCGGGAACCGCACCTCGACTCTGTCGTTGGCCGGCACCGTCACTCGACGGCCCGCCGACCCGATGATCTCGAGGTTGGAGGTCTCGATTACCAGGTCGACCTCGGTGGCTGAGTCGGTGAGGTTCTGGACCACGATCGGCAATTCGAACTCGTCGCCGAAGTTGAGGAAACGTGGCGCGGAGGGCCTCACCTGCAACGGGAGTTGGGCAGTGATCGTCGACTCGCCGGAACCGAACCGGTCGGCGCCATCGACAGCAACGACCATCACCCGGTAGCGGGTGAGCGTGTCGGGCAGGTCGAACGACACCGTGGCGTGGCCGGAGGCGTCGGTGGTCACGTCGGGACGGAACGCTGCCAGGGCATCGAAGTTCTTCCGCACTCCGATCTGGGTACCACCCGACTGGTTCACGCTGATCGCGGCCTTTGCTCCCTCGAACGAGTCGGCGGACGCGTCCGGGGCCGACTCGGCGGTGGCGTAATTGGCATCCCCGGTGAGCGACACGGTGGATGCCGGCGCGGCAGTGTTTGCGGACTTGGTGAGCTGATCCACGAGCTGCTGGGGGTCGGCCAACAGGATCGACTCACGGCTCCTGGCCGCGCCGAATCCGGTGTTGGGGGATCGATAGAACACGTCGAGTGGATCGAGGAGTTCGTAACCGGACAGGGCGAGGATGGCCTCGTCGACCACCACGACCAGCATCGACGCGCCGTCGACAGGCGATCCCGAGGCGTCGTCCACGGCGACATCCACGCTGGTCGCCGACCCCGGGGCGAGGGTGCCGTCGGCCGGGGTGACAGTCACGTC
>JAJRXJ010000023.1 GCA_024276355.1 Actinomycetes bacterium
ATGCGGCCCCCGCGATGCTTCGACGGGTCGTCGGTGGTGAGAATGATTCGTTTCACCCCCTGGCCGAGGAGTTGGGCGGCAACATCTGCCAGTTCGAGACGGCCGGTCGGATCCTGACCACCGGTCATGGCCACCGCCCCGTTCCAGAGCAGCTTGTAGGTGATATGGGAACCGGCCGCGATCGCGGCCTGAATGGCCAACTGTCCGGAGTGGAAGTAGGTGCCGTCACCAAGATTCTGGGTGAGGTGGTCGGTTTCGACGAAGTTCTCCATGCCGATCCACTGGGTGCCCTCGTTGCCCATGCAGGTGAGCCCGGCGATGTCGCCGACGCGGTCGGGATCGGCCAGCATCACCATGGTGTGGCAGCCGATGCCGACCCCGACAAGAGTCCCGTCGGGCACGATCGTCGAGCGATTGTGGGGGCAGCCCGAGCAGAAGAACGGTGTGCGGGAGACGCTGAGGGGAATGCGCTCGCGAATCGCCACCGGTGGAGCCAGTCGATCGGCGAGACGCCCCTCCAGGCGTCTGCGCAGCGCGGGCATGATCTGATCGGCGGTGAGAGCCCCGTGGCCCGGGAGAAGTGTGGCGCCCGTGTCGTCGAACTTGCCGATGACGAGGGGCCTCTCGGCCTGGTTGTAAAGGGCGTTCTTGATCAGGTTCTCGACGTTGGGGTGTTTCTCCTCGATCACGAATACTTCGCTGAGGCCGCTGGCGAACGACTTGATCGTCGACACGTTGAACGGGATGGGCATTCCGAGCTTGAGCAGCCTGATGCCGGCGTCGTCGAGATCGGAATCGGATGTGAGGCCGAGACGATCGAATGCCTCGCGTACCTCGCGGTATGTGATCCCAGATGACACCACGCCGATCCATGCATCAGGCGGGTTGACGGTGGTGTGGTTGAGTCGGTTGAGGGCCGCGTACTCAAGAGCGAGCGAGTACCTGACCTCGTATATCTCCCGCTCGATCTCGACCGTGTGGGGGGTGAGGAGGCGTCCGTCCGGGAGATGAACGTAGGGCTTGCCGTCGATGAGCGGGATCACCGGGGTGACCCGGTTCGGATCAAGGTCGACGGTGGCGCTTCCGTCGGCAACATCGGCCACGATTTTCAGGCTGGTCCACAGCCCGGTGGCCCGGCTCATGGCGATCGCGTGACGGCCGAGATCGAGAGCCTCGGCGGGGTCACCGGGGTAGAGAACCGGAATGTGCATGTCGGCCAGAGATGCTGCGGACGATGATGGCACCGTGGATGACTTGGCACTCGGGTCGTCGCCCACCAGGGCCACCGCCCCTCCCTTGGGATCAGAGCCCGCGAAGACCGCGTGTCGAAGCGCGTCGCTGGCCCGATCTACCCCGGGCGCCTTTCCGTACCAGAGCCCAACCACGCCGTTGTACCTGGAGTCGGGGCGCGAGGCTGCCAGCTGGCTGCCCATGACCGCGGTGGCCGCGTACTCCTCGTTGACCGACGGCCTGGTGATGATTGGAAGGTCGGGAGCGAGTTTCGCAGCCGATGCCATGGCCGAGTCGAATCCGCCCAGCGGCGATCCCGGATATCCGGCGACGAAAGCGGCGGTCGTGAGACCGTTCGCCCGATCGACGCGCAGCTGCTCGAGGGGGAGTCGAGCCAGAGCCTGAACTCCTGTCATGAAGACGGTGCCGTGATCTTTGGTGTATCGGTCGGTGAGTTGATACGTGTCGGTCATTGCAACACCTCCACATCGGGTAGACCCAGTATCAGCCATGCGGCGGCCCTGATGCCATCACCGGGATGGCTAACTTGGTGAGATGGGCAACAGACAGCGTGGCGTCAACAGAATCGTGATGGCCGTCGAGGACCTCGACGCCGGACGAATGTTCTACGAGAAGATGCTCGGGGCCACGTTTCATCCGGCCAACGAAGCGGAGGCCGAGACCTTCGGTGTGAGAATTCTGATGTCGTGGGATGCCGGAATCGAACTGGTTGCGCCCATCGAAGGGCGCGACAGCCACATACGCACGTGGCTCGACGCCCACGGCGAGGGTTTCGCCGGAGTGGTGTTCGCGGTCGAGGACGCCGACTCATGCCGCGACGCAGCTGCGGATCTCGGCTTGACGTGTTTCCACACGCTCGACTACTCGCGCGATGAGATCGACTCCAATCTGCAGGGTCGGTTCACTCGCTACTACGAGCACTTCCTGCTTCCGGGCGGGCCAATGGGGCGTGGTACCTTCCTGGTGGGCGAGTTCGACTCGCCCACCCCATCAGCGACGGGCTGACAAATCTCCGAAAGCAGAGGGCGTGGATGCAACGGACAGGAGGGTTGGTTTCATCGATTGTCGTCGTCGCATCCCTGAGCGCATTTCTCGGGACATTCCCCGGGTCGGCCGATGCGGTTGCGCTGTCGGTGCAGGCGATTCCGACAGGATGCGACCACCTGGCGTGGACGGGACACGACGCTGCCCACAGATCGCAGATATACGTCTCGGCTCCCGACGGCACCGGGCGAGTCGAGATTTCCACCGCCGACAACGCATCGGCCGATCCCGCGGCCAGCGACACCCCTCGATGGTCGCCCGACGGCGCGCGGATCATGTGGATGGGAGCACCATCCGGCGTCACGAGGCCCCACATCTTCATCGCCGACCCCGATGGTCTCAACCGGATCGACATCACCGTGTTGGGGGCCAACCCACCGACATCCAACGCCAACCCTTCGTGGTCACCCGACTCGACTCGTGTTGCCTGGTCCGGTAGGGACCCGATCACCAACGGGCTCGAAATATGGATGGCGAACTCCGACGGCACCGCCCGCTCATCGATCTCCAACATCGGTATCGGGCCCCCGACACTCAACGCCAGGCCGGCCTGGTCTCCGGATGGAACGAAAATCGCGTGGCAGGGATCGGTCGGCGGGGTTCGTCACGTCTTCGTGGCGAATGCCGACGGATCCAATCGGATCGATGTGATCGACCCGGCTGAGACCGAGCATTTCGGGGTTCCGAAATGGGCCCCCGATGGATCGATGTTGGCGTTCAACCGGATGGCAACGCTCACGAGCGGAGGCGACGCGGTTTTCACGGTGACACCGGACGGGTCGGGATTCACCCAGGTTTGGCAGGCAGCCCAGGAGCCGCTCGCACATGCCAACCCGCCCGTGTGGTCGCCGGATTCGTCAAGACTGGCGTTCACAGCGGTCACCGCCGCCCTTGTCGATGCGTTGATGGTCGTGAACCCGGACGGCACGGGACTTGTCGATGTCGGCATGGTCCCACCCCCGGCGACTCCGATCACGACCATCTCTGATCCTCCTCACTGGTCGCCGACCGGCGGCGAGATCGCTTTTGGCGGCTACACCGGCGCACGCCAGCAGCTCTACATATCGAAGATCGATGGCAGCGCTGTGACCGAGATTTCCACGGTCGGTCCGGCGCCCATTCCCGCGGCCGCGTCCACATCGATTGATTGGTCTCCGGATGGCCTGGCGATTGCCTGGCGCGGTTCCGTTTCCGGCGATGAGGAGATCTTCGTGGCCGCCGGGGATGGTTCGTCGAGAGTCATTGTCTCCAGGGCGCTTGCGGGTACCGTGCCGATGCACAACGATCAGCCGGCGTGGCAACCCCGATTCTCATCTCTGGCCCTGACCACCGATCTGATGGTGCCCACACTCTCGAAGCCGGGCACATTCTCGGCCACCGTCACCAACACCGGGCCGTGCCCCGCTGGTGGAGTCAGGGTGGACAACGTGGGCGCACCGTGTCTCGCCCCGACGGGTCACCTCACCTCGCACGGTTCGCTGGTGGGCTCCACTTGGAGCATCGGAACACTTGCACCGGGTGCATCGGCATCGCTCACCATCACCGGATCAGGCACGGCGCCACTGGCCTGTGGCATCACGGCCGGTCTCGGCGTTGCGCCCGCTTCGTCGGCTCCTGTCACATCACGGGTGGCAGCCGTGGTCGAGCCCTGCCCCGCAGGAAGTGATGCGTTCGTCGACGTGCCGCCATCCAGCTTTGCGAGAGACGAAATCACCTGCCTCAGCCTTCTTGGCATAACCACGGGCACGGGCGCCACCACCTACGAGCCGGGCAAGGCCGTTTCTCGGGAAGAGATGGCATCGGTCCTGACCAGGACCTGGCAGACGCTCGGTGAGACCTGCCCGACCGCGTCCGATCCGTTTGTGGATGTGTCGCCCACGAGTTTTGCCCGGGACGACATCACCTGCATCTTCAATCTTGGGATTACCACCGGTACCTCGGCGGCAACCTATGACCCGTCGGGTGAGGTCACACGCGAGCAGATGGCAGCTTTTCTGGCTCGACTTTGGAGGTTGCGCGGAGGCTCATGTCCCGCGGGTGCCGATCCGTTTGTGGATGTGTCGCCCACGAGTTTTGCCCGGGACGACATCACCTGCATCTTCAATCTTGGGATTACCACCGGTACCTCGGCGGCAACCTACGACCCGTCGGGGGAGGTCACACGCGAGCAGATGGCAGCTTTCCTGGTACTGCTGGTGCGCCGGACCTGACAGCCGTCGGGCCCGGCGGCTGTCAGATGCTCACGGGAAACGTCGGCGGCCTGGTGCGGGTGAGCCCATCGGGTACGGCGCCGTTGAACACAGGGAACGTGGGTACCGCATTCCGGCGGTAGCGGGTGGTGGAGTGAACGGGGTCGGTGTCGAACTCGGGGATCACCTTGTCGCCGAACACTTCGATCATCTCGAGAACCTGTTCATGGTTGAATCCCTCGTCCGGGGTGCCGAAGACCACCTGGTCGCATCCGACATCTTGGTATCTGACCACTTGTTCACACACCTCCTCGGGGTTTCCGCAGAGCATGTATCCGCCCTCGATGGCCATGTCGAGGATCTCGTCGGTCCACTCGATGTGACGGGGCGGGGTCGGCCACACGATCGCGTCGGGCGACTTGGGCATGGTGTCGTGGTAGAGGTTCACCATGGTGACGCGGTAGCCGCGGTCCTGCTTCGCTATGCGTCGGGCCTCTTCGCGATCCTCGAGACAGATCACGGCGTTGGTCATCATCACGTTGTTGTTCTGGTATTGCCCGATCTGGTCGGTGGGGCTCTCGGCGGCTTCCTTGTAGGCCTCGATGCGCCCCTTCAGGTTGTGGATCGGTTCGAAGTTGAACGCGATCGCTCCGATGCCGTGGGAACCGGCCTTGGCGAACGTGGCCGGGTTGCCGCACGCCACCCAGATGGGCGGATGGCTTCCGCCCAGTGGCTTGGGCAACACGTTGTGGGGGGTGGGCACGCTGAAGTGTTCGCCGTCGTATTGGTAGTCCTCCTGGGCCCACATGCGCGGAATCTCGTGTATCACCTCGTCCCACATGGCCTTCGTGGCGGCGGTCTCGGTTCCGTTGAATGTGCGGACCTCGTGGCTCCCGGCGCCGCGTCCGGTGCCGAACTCGAAACGGCCCTCGGTTATGTGGTCGAGCATCGCCGCCCGCTCGGCGATGCGGACCGGATGCTCCTTGGTGGTCGGAAACGACGTGATGGCCGAGCCGATGTGGATGCGCTCGGTCTTCGCGGCGACGTACCCCATGAACGGGGCCGGAGCCGAGAGGTGGCTGTATTCGGTGAGGCAATGATGCTCGCCGAACCACGAATACTTCCAGTTGTGGGAATCGGCCAGAATCGCGTACTCGAGTTCGTTCATCAACATGGCGTGTTCGGAGTCGTGGTCATGGGCTGCCGGGCCCGGCAGGTACCCGTTGAAGAAGAGTCCGAACTCCATGCCTTGTTGCTCCCGTTGAATCGCGTCCGAAGAGATGCTGCGAACTAGAACGTGTTGCGGTTTTGAATCCTACGCTCGCACAACGATCCGATCAAACGAACCCGTCGACGTGAACGAATGCGGCGGCCTCAGTCGGTGATCCACTCCGACATCGGCGGACAGCTGCACACCAGATTGCGGTCTCCGTGGGCATTGTCGATGCGGCCCACCGGTGGCCAGTACTTGTCGCCCAGCGCCCAGCCCTCGGCGTGGGCGGCCTCGGTGCGCGAGTAGGGGTGTGTCCAATCATCGGCGGTCACATCCACCACGGTGTGGGGGGAGTTGACCAGGGGATTGTCGTCGGCCGGCCAAACCCCGGACTTGATGGCCAGGGCCTCGTCGTGGATGGCGATCATCGCGTCGCAGAATCGGTCGAGTTCGGCGAGGCTCTCGGACTCGGTCGGCTCCACCATGAAGGTGTCGTGGACCGGAAACGACATGGTGGGTGCGTGGAACCCGTAGTCGATGAGTCTCTTGGCGAGATCATCGACCGAGATGCCGGCGTCGTTCTGGATGACCCGCGTGTCGAGGATGCATTCGTGGGCCACGAAACCCTGGGCCCCCGAATACAGGACGGGGTAGCGCGAGTTGAGGCGGGCGGCGATGTAGTTGGCGTTCAGGATCGCTGCCTTGGTGGCCTCGGCCAATCCCTCGGCCCCCATCATCTTGATGTACATCCAGGTGATGGCGAGAATCCCGGCCGAACCCCACGGCGCGGCGGCGATCGGGCCGGGCCCGGTCGGAGGGCCGGCCACAGGATTGAGTGGATGACTGGGCAGGAATGGCGCCAGATGTGCGCCGACGCCGATCGGGCCAACTCCCGGCCCGCCGCCACCGTGGGGGATGCAGAATGTCTTGTGGAGGTTGAGATGGGACACATCCGCTCCGAACCGACCCGGACGGGCCAGGCCGACCATGGCATTGAGGTTGGCTCCATCGAGATAGACCTGCCCGCCGGCTTCGTGAACCGAGTCGCATATGCGTCGGATCTCGGTCTCGAACACACCGTGGGTGGACGGGTAGGTGATCATCAACACAGCGAGGTTGTCGCGGTGGGCGGCGATCTTCGCGTCGAGATCATCGAGGTCGACGTTGCCATTGTCGTCGCACGCCACCACGACCACCTTGAAACCGGCCATGGCGGAACTGGCCGCGTTGGTGCCGTGTGCCGACGACGGAATCAGGCTCACATCACGATGCGCGTCGCCTCGGCTGCGATGGTATTCGCGGACCGCGAGCAGGCCGGCCAGCTCACCCTGTGCCCCCGAGTTGGGCTGAAGCGACACTGCCGCGTATCCCGTGATCTGGACCAACCAATGTTCGAGCTGGTCGATGATCCGATGATATCCGACCGTCTGATCGACGGGTGCGAACGGATGAATGGAGGCCAATTCGGGCCATGAGATCGGTTCCATCTCGGTGGCGGCATTGAGTTTCATGGTGCACGAACCCAACGGGATCATGGCCCGGTCGAGCGCGATGTCGCGGTTGACGAGACGCCGCATGTAGCGAACCAGCTCGGTTTCGGAATGGTACGCGGAGAAGATCTCGTGTCTGAGAGCGGGTGAACGGCGAATGTAGGCCTTCGGGCGAGGATCGGCGACCGACATGTCGAGCTGGGTGGCATCGGCATCGACACCGAACGAGCGCCACACCTTCTCGATCACGGAACGCGTGGTGGCCTCATCGAGGGAGATGGTGACCGTGTCGGCGTCGAGCCGTCGAAGGTTCAGGTCCTCCGACAGGGCGACGGCCATCACCTTGTCGGCCCGGCCGGGAACACGGGCACACACCGTGTCGAAGAAGTGATCGTGGACGATCTCCACGCCGCCTTGGCGAAGGCCCTCTGCCAACACCGCCGCCATGCGATTGACCCGCCGTGCGATGCGGCGGAGCCCATCCGGGCCGTGATGAACGGCGTACATCGATGCCATCACCGCCAACAAGACCTGCGAGGTGCAAATGTTGGACGTGGCCTTCTCTCGTCGAATGTGCTGCTCACGTGTCTGCAGCGCCAGCCGCAGCGCGGGACGGCCGGCGGGGTCGACGGACACGCCCACAAGTCGCCCGGGCATCGATCGCTGGTACTTCTCGAGCGTGGCGAAGTAGGCGGCGTGGGGTCCGCCGAAACCCATTGGAACGCCAAAACGCTGGGTGGACCCCACCACGATGTCGGCACCCAACTCGCCCGGCGGTGTGAGGATCGTGAGGGCCAGTGGATCGGCGGCCACCGCTACCATGGTTCCGGTTTCGTGGGCACGATCGATGATCGCGGCCAGATCGGGAATCTCGCCGGTTGTTCCCGGATACTGCACGATCATCCCGTAGACGCCGTCGAGGTCGGCGTTCGAGGGGTCGGCCACCTCGACGTCGAGGCCGATCGGGGTGGCCCTGGTCTGCATCACGGCGATGGTCTGGGGATGACACATCGGGTCGATGACGAACCGGTTGCCCTGCTTGCCGCGGGTGACACGGTGGAGCATGGTCATCGCCTCGGCCGCGGCAGTGCCCTCGTCGAGGAGCGACGCGTTGGAGATTTCCATGCCGGTGAGCTCTATCACCATGGTCTGAAAGTTGAGGAGGGCCTCGAGGCGGCCTTGGGAGATTTCGGGCTGGTAGGGCGTGTACGCGGTGTACCAACCGGGATTCTCCATGATGTTGCGTCGGATCACCGGGGGAGTGATGGTGTCGCTGTAACCCATGCCGATGAGCGATGTGAGCAGTCGGTTGGCCGAGGCCATCTCACGCAGCTCGTCCTGGGCGGCCTGCTGGCCCACCGGAGATGGAAGCTCGAGAGTCTCGGAGATACGAATGTCGGCGGGCACCGTTCGGTCGATCAGGTCGTCGAGGGAGTCGGCACCGATCACGTTGAGCATGTGGGCCAGATCTTGCGAGGTGGTGCCGATGTGGCGTTTCACGAAGGCGTCTCGACCTTCGAGCTCTTCCATTGTGGGGCGCGAGTCGTGTTCGTTCGCGGCTGAGAATGCTGGCATTTGATTCCTCCGGGAATGTTGCCGCCATCCTTGCAGCTCTGACGGGCGTCGCGGCGTTGGGCGCCGGCAAATCAGAGCCTGTCAGGGGTGGACATCACCCCGGTCGCGCAACCCGAGCTTCGGGAACGGCCCGAAGAAGCCATGCTCGTACAAACCATGTCCGATCCGCGGGCCGGATTTCGGATCGTCGTAGACGAATCGCCCGACCGAATCGACGACTCCGTACTGGGCCAGGGGCATGATCTCGTCGACGTCGTAGCTGAGGCACTGAACGACCTCCTGCTCCCCCTGCCACATGCCGTGTCGCCAGTCGGCATCCATGCCGTAGCCGGTCCCCAGCGACACGAAGTTGGTGATGAGGGGCTCGGCACGCAGTTCGATTGGACCATCCGGAGCGTCGGGGAACTTGATCAGAGACGATGACAGCAGTCGGGTTCCGGGGATCATTTCATGATGCCATTCGGGCCGACCGAGCCAGTCGGCCGGGCGGTCCGGATCTGACCAGACTCGCACGGCCTCCTCGAGCGGTCGGTTTCCGTCGGCTTCCTCATGGCACATG
Organism: Actinomycetes bacterium; assembly: GCA_024276355.1. GTDB lineage: Bacteria > Actinomycetota > Acidimicrobiia > Acidimicrobiales > Aldehydirespiratoraceae > SZUA-87. The sequence continues at coordinate 9,322 of JAJRXJ010000023.1, forward strand.
TAGATGATCGAATGGTCGCCGAAATCAACCGGCATGTAGTTCCACATTCCCGCCATCACCGACACTCCCTCGCGGATGCCGTCGGGTTGGGGCTCGCCGACCGGTCGAATCCCCCACGAACGATCGCGGCTACCGCCACAGACGCTTGGGTCGAGCTCAACCTCGCGGTCGCCCATGGTGAGATAACCGTGCCATCTGCCGAGCTGCGCGAATCGCTGCGTGTCGAACACGACCGCACCCCGGGATCGAAGGTATTGCCTCGGTTCCTCGAACGCCGGCATCGATCCGGTCCATGTCGCGTCTAGAGCAACGCCCGACTCGTTGGGGTCGACGACCACCCGAAGCCTCCTGAGAGGATCGATGATGGTGATCCGCAAGGGCCCGACGGTGATCTCCGAACGGTCGGTGAGGGGACGACTGGCCCGCATGATTCTCTGCGTTCCGTCGGCGGTGACGGCCATGAACCCGTCGATCACCCCGAGATTGGGGTAGACGCCCAGTCCGAATATCGCGAAGAAGTCGGGCGACGACGAGTGGAGGTTGAAGTAGTAGCGGTCGTAGAAGTTGCGATCGGATGTGGCCGGATGCCGGATGTATTCCGGTGCCTGGTGCACCGGATAGTCGTCCCATGAAGAAATCGATTCTGGCGACATCGTGACCTCTCGCCTCCCGGGGCGGCACGTGGAAATGAGTGAGCCGAACGTAGACGCTAATGTGACGCCGCGTCAGATTTCCGAGGTCAGCGAGGGCCGAAATGCCGAAGACACGAGTGCCCGCGGTCGAGGGAATGTTCACGATGGACCCCGACAATCCCCACCTCATCGGGGGGAAGGTACCGGGTCGGGACTCATGGTTTTTCCCCCGTCATCTCGCAGGTGGAGATCCGGCGGTGTCGGGTGATGTCGAACTCGAGACGGTCGAACTCGGCAACCGTGGCCGACTGTGGTCCTACACCACAAGCAATTATCCGCCCCCACCACCTTTCGTGGTGACCACCGATCCCTACGTTCCGATCACTGTGGTGGCTGTGGAGCTCCACGATGAGAAGATGGTCGTCCTCGGGCAATGCGTGGCCGGATTCGGCCCCGACGACCTGCATGTCGGCGAGGAGATGCAGCTCACGCTCGACACGCTCTACGAAGACGACGACCACGAATACGTTGTGTGGAAATGGCGCCCGGTCACCGGATGCGCCGCGGAGGACCAGTGATGGACGAGATCGCGATCCTCGGAGTGGGGATGCACCCGTGGGGCAAATGGGGTCGGAACTTCGTCGAATACGGCACCCATGCCGCCCGTGAGGCCCTGTCCGACGCGAATGTCGCCTGGTCCGAGGTCGGATTCGTGTCGGGCGCGATCACCGTCCGGTGTGGATACCCGGGATACGTGTCGGGATCAACCTTCGCCCGTGCGCTCGGATTCACCGGAGCTCAGGTCGCCTCCAGCTATGCGGCCTGTGCTTCGGGCGCCACCGCACTGCAGGTGGCGCGGGGCCAGATCCTGTCCGGTGCGTGCGATGTCGCGCTGGTGGTGGGTGCCGACACCACTCCCAAGGGATTTCTCGCCCCCAACGCCGGCGACCGGCCCGACGACATGGACTGGCTGCGCTTCCACCTCGTGGGTGCGACCAACCCGGTCTACTTCGGCCTGCATGCTCGACGTCGCATGGAACTGCATGGAGCCACCACCGACGACTTCGCCATGGTGAAGGTCAAGAACTCCCGCCACAGCGTCCACAATCCCCGGGCTCGCTTCACCAAGGAATACGGGCTCGACGATGTTCGCAACTCGCCGGTCGTGTCCGATCCCCTCCGGTTGCTCGACATCTGCGCCACCTCCGATGGCGGAGCGGCAATGGTCGTGTCCTCGATGGATTGGGCCCGTGCCCACGGCCACACCGACCCGGTGCGGGTCGCCGGCATATCAACGGTCACTCCCACCTATCCCGACACGGTCATAGATCTTCCGTATCTCGCCACCGACTCCAGCGTCGGCACACCGGCTCCCGGTCGGGGTTTCAAGGAATCGATCGGTGACCGCGTCTACATCGAGGCCGGCCTCGGCCCGGAAGACATCGATCTGGCCGAGGTCTACGACCTGTCGTCTGCTCTCGAACTTGACTGGTACGAGCAACTCGGGTTCTGTGCCAAGGGCGACGCCGAGAAGCTTCTGCGCGACGGGGTCACCTCCATCGGTGGTCGGCTCCCCGTCAACGCGAGCGGCGGGTTGGGGGCTTTCGGGGAGGCGGTTCCGGCGCAGGCGATCGCACAGGTGTGCGAACTCACCTGGCAGCTGCGCGACCAGGCAGGAGAGAGGCAGGTGGAGGGGGCCCGAGTGGGGATCACCGCCAACCAGGGCTTGTTCGGCCACGGCTCATCGGTGCTGGTGCGTCGATGACCATCCACGAGACCCTTGGCGACAATGGTGTCCTTGAATTGGTCATGGACAACCCCAAGGTGAATGCGCTGCCGATCGCCGACACAAGATCCATAGCCGAGATCTGCAGCTCGGTCGCCGGTCGGCCGGAAGTGCGGGCGGTGGTGCTCACGGCGGTTGGTCGCGGCTTCTGTGCGGGTGTCGACATAAAGGAGATGCAGTCGATGCCCGGCAACGAGGGGATCCTGGCCGTCAACCAGGCGTGCTTCGATGCCTTCCGCGCCGTCTACGAATGTGCGGTGCCGGTGATATGCGCGGTCAATGACTTCTGCCTGGGCACCGGAATCGGGCTCGCCGGCAGCGCTGATGTGGTCGTGGCCGCGGCCGGGGCGAGATTCGGTCTACCCGAGATCGACAACGGCGCCTTGGGTGCCGCCACCCACCTCGGGCGGCTCGTACCGGAGAAGCACCTGAGATGGATGCTCTACAGCTGTGAGCCGGTTGGGGCCGAACAGCTTCAATCATGGGGAACAGTGCTCGATGTGGTTCCCCTCGATCAGTTGTCAGACACCGCCCATCGGGTTGCGGCGATGGTGGCGGCGAAGAACCCCACAGTGATGCGGGCCGCCAAGAAATCACTGAACGGCATCGATTCCGACCCGAGCCGCAGCTACAGATTCGAACAGGGATTCACCTACGAACTCAATCTCCATGGCCTCGGCGATGAGGCCCGCGATTCCTTCGTGAGAGGCGAGCGGCCTTCGAACAGAGCGTCAGTCGTTGGTGAGACGGCTGCCGAATGATCGAAGTCGCTCGATCGCGTCGGTGTCGACCTCGGGGCGGGTCGCGCTCAGCGCATCCTTGATCTTCGAGTAGGTCGACGCCTCCAAGCCGCACTTCTTGCACTCGTCCAGATGAGCGGCGATTTTCCCGGCGAAGTCGGGTTCGACGTTGTGGTCGAGATAGCTCTGCAACACCCTGCCGACCTCGCGGCAATCGACGTCCGGCTTGCGGCGCCGGAACCATCTGCGGGAAATCATGTGGGTCGTCCCTCCACATAGGCGCCGCTCGACTCGAGTTGCTTGCGGAGTCGGGCGCGCGCTCGGTGGAGCCGACTCATGACAGTGCCCACGGGCACGCCGATTATGTCGGCGGTCTCCTGGTAGGCCAGACCCTGAACGTCGACCAACTCCACCACTGTCTTGAACTTCTCGGGCAGCCCCTCGAAGGCCTTTTCGAGAGCCGCGTTGTAGCCCCGATCGAGGACCGTTGCCTCGGGGCCGGCATCTCCGGAATCTTCTGCGGAAACCCGTTCCATGGTGGCATCGGGATCGCGCATGAGTTCGGGACGACGCCGTCTGACCCGGTTGATCTGGGCGTTTCGCATGATGGTGAGCAGCCAGGCCCGGGGGTGTCGGCCGTCGAATCGGCCCACCGCGCGGTAGGCGCGCAGCATGGTGTCCTGCACGAGATCCTCGGCGTCGGTGGGGTTTCTGGTGATCGACCGGGCCACCCGGTAGAGAACCTCGATCTCCGGCACGACGTACCGATCAAATGCCGCTTTCTGCACCATCTCATCGGTCATCGGTTCGCCCACGACTGGTCAAGCTACCAATCCTGATCGTCTATTCGGTGACACCCCATGTGAGCCGGGGGAATTGGGGCGGGTCACGCCGGGTTCCGCCACCGCATGGGACGGCTACACCATGCCCGCATGGGGCACTCTCTCGAACGTTGGATTGACGGCGAGCTGAGCGAACGGCGCGCCCGCTGCATCGACGAGCACGTGGAGGGCTGCGAAGATTGTTCGGCCGAAGTGGCCGCACTCCTCAAGCTCAAGGCATCGGTGAGGCGTATGAGAGCCGGTGAGCCGGTGGCTGAGGCTGTCGGACGCCTGATGGCCGAAGCGGAGCGGCTCAGCACACAATGAGTGTCGATGTCAGCTTCTACGCGGCCTTCGGTGCCGGTGTGGTTTCGTTTCTTTCGCCCTGCGTTCTGCCGATCATCCCGGGCTATCTGTCGCTGGTGACAGGACTCGAGGTGAGCGAGCTCGAAGAGGGGGGCAAGGCAAATCTGCCCCGGATCGCCCGGGACACCTCGTTGTTCATAGTGGGATTCGGATCGGTGTTCGTGCTGCTCGGCCTCGGTGCGACCTCCATCGGTTCGGTGTTCATCGACAATCAGCAGCTGCTCACCAGGGCATCGGGTCTGCTCGTGTTGTCCATGGGCCTGTTTGTGATGGGCTCGATGTATCTGCAGGCGCCGTGGCTCTACC
>JAJRXJ010000024.1 GCA_024276355.1 Actinomycetes bacterium
CCGTTCGCCATGCGTTGGCCGACATGTCCTCGGCCGGCACCGGAAAGTTCGCCGCCGCGTTGTTGACCAGGATCCCCGGCATTCCGAATGCGGTCTCGGCAGCGTCGAAGACGGCGGATACCAGCTCGGGGTTTCGAATGTCGCACTCGAGGGCCAGCACCGGAGCTCCGATCGATGTGATCGCGTCGCGTCCGGCATCAAGGTGCTGGGCCTTTCGGCTGGCGATGACGAGCGAAGCCCCGAGCCGGGCGAACTCGGCGGCAATCCCGAGGCCAAGACCGGTACCACCGCCGGTGACCACCACGGGCACACCCTCGAACGCGCCGGGGGCAAGCGCGGTCTCTCCCATCGCGGGAGGGGCCGGCAACCCCGGAAGATGCGAACTGCTCCCCGCCATGTCAGCTCCCCCGGTATCGGGGTTGGCGGCCCTCTTCGAGCGCGGCCCGGAACTCGGCATAATCATCGCTCCTGTTGAGGAACGTTTGGTAAATCAGCTCATCGTCCATGGATGCCCGGAGCGCGGGACGCGACAGATGCGAAATGACCCGCCGGGCCAACTTCACCGCCACGGTCGGCGATGAGGCGATCTTCTCTGCCATTTCGAGAGCGACGTCGTCCAGACGATCCGGGGGCACGATCCGACTGACAATGCCGTGGGTCAGCGCCTCCTCCGCTTCGAGTCGCCTACCGGTGAGCACCATGTCGCTCACCAGGCCCGGCCCGCACATCTCATACAGGACGGCCATGCCTCCGGTGTCGGGGATCACTCCATGGCCCAACTCCGGGAGCATGAACCGGCTGCCTTCAGCGGCGATTCGGATGTCGCACAACAGCGCACGCTGAAATGACCCGCCGATGGCCCAGCCATGGAACGCGACGATCACCGGAGCCTCGATTTCCCACAGCTTCTGAATCCCACGGTGCCCCCGGGCCATCAGCTCGTGGTGGGTCAGTTCGGTCTTGGCAACTCCGATGGAGCCCACGTCGCGGCCCGACGACCAACTCTTGCCCTCGCCCCGCCAGATGATCGCCCTCACCGTCGGCGTGTCGGCCAACTCGTCGAGGATCTCGAACAGGCGGGCGTCCATGTCGTCGTCGAAGGCGTTGTGCTTGTCGGGATTGTCGTTGGTGATGATCCCGATCGCTCCGTCGATGTCGAGCCTGGCCTTGTGCCCCATGGCCGGCCTCTCAGGTCCCCGACAACGCGGCCACCACCGGTGCCATCTCGTCCATGAAATCGCCGCTGAAGCTCACATACGAGATTCCCCATCGTTCACGCCAGGACCGAACCCGCTCGATGCACTCTTCGACAGTGCCGATGAGGACATGGGGAGAGTCGAGCATCTGCTCGGGGGTGGCACCGATCATCGAGGCCATGAACTCCGCGGTGGCCATGGCATCGTCGGTGATCGACCCGAAGAAAACCGAGGTCTGCAGTTCGATGTCGTCCATCCGGTCGCCTGCGGCCTCTCGTACCCACAGCAGCTTCTGGTCGGTGGCCTCGGCGTGGGCCGTCGGTGCGATTCTCTCGTCGATGACACCCGCGGCGAGACCGGGATTGAACCCGACGATGTCGGCCTCCCGTGCGGCGAGCGACAGGATCTTCTTGCCACCTCCCGCGATCAGGAATGGTGGGTGTGGCTTACGAACCGGTACCGGGGTGGAGGCCATCTCAGTGATCTCGTAGTGGTCGCCATGGAAGGTGAACGGCTCTCCGGTGAACAGGCCCTTGAGGATCTTCACCGACTCATCCAACCGTGCGATCCTGACCCCGGGCCGGTCGTAGGTCATTCCGGCGCGGTCGTAATCGGTGCGCATCCAGCCGGCCCCGATGGCCATCACGAACCGGCCCCCGGAGAGAACATCAAGGGTGGCTGCCTCCTTGGCCAGCACCACCGGATGGCGATAATCGTTGGCCAGCACGAGCGGTTGAAGCTCGATGCTCGAAGTGGCCTGGGCAACCGCGGCCAAGGCCACCATCGGCGCATACTGGTCATCGAAGTGGTCGGGCAGGCCGAACGCCGCGTAGCCGAGATCCTCGGCTCTACGCGCCGAATCGATGAAATCGGCTGCGGTCGGCAACCCCGACGACTGGACACTGAATCTGAATTTGCGAGTCATGTCGAGACCGTAGTCGAGGCAATCAGACCGGTCGTACCGTCGACGAGCAGGCGGTCTCCGACGTCGACCCTTCTGATGCCAATCGTGACGTGGTCGGAGTGGATGGTCAGCCCTCGTACCGACACCACCGCGGGGATACCCGCGGCCCGCGCCACAACCGCCGCGTGACACTCCGGGCTTCCGATCGCGGTGAAGACGCCAGCTGATCGTGCCATTGCCGCCACCTCGGACGGAGAGGTGGTGTCGAGCGCCAGGATGACTCTGCGGCCGTCGTCGATGGCGTCGAGAGCATCATCGAGATCGATGATGAGCTCGCCCTCGCCCTGCCCCGGAGCAGCCGGACGACCCGAACCGATCACATCCACGTTGTCGGGCAGGGGCGGGGTGTCGATCGCCATGTCGTTCTTCACACGGCGAACCTGGAGGTACCACAGAGTCGATGACTCGACGGCGAACTCGACCTCGGCAGGCCCTCCGAGTTCGGCTTCGAGCCGCCTGAGGTCGCCCGCCAGTCGATTCATGACATCCGGGCACCGCTCTGCGAGCGATGACAGAGACACGACCGGGGCGGTTCCCGCCATCACCGCATCACCCTGTGTCTCCCAGGCGAACGCCCCGACCGGGCCGGTGCCGTCACCCAACAAGTCCCGGCTGGTGGCCGCACCGGCGCCGGACATCCGATCGGCAGTGGCATCGACCTGCCGTTGCACGATGACAGCCGTCGGGGGCACTTTCTCATAGCCGAGAGTGTTGGCGATGGCCATCGCCCGAAGGCTCCTCGTTGACGAGATCACGGTGAGCACCGCCGCCGTGACCACCTTGGGATGAACGTCGAGCAAGGTCTCGAACGCGCCCGGAAGTGACACCTCTGCTCCGGATCTGACGGCCAGGCGTGGCTCAGCTACACCGTCGCACAGCCGGGACACGAATTGATCGACATCCTCGTCGAGTTCGCCTCTCGACACCCCCGCCGCCGCTTCGATCGAAATGACGAATGCCGGTGGGACGTTCAACCCCATACGCATCAGGAACTGGAGCCCGCATGCCTTGGCCCCGTGGACCCGAGGCGAGAGCGCCGGGCCGTCGGCACGGATGAACACGATTGGTTCTGCCATGATCAGATTGTGCCCCATCGATCCCGGAGATCGGACTGATGGTCCGAAGAGTGATCTTCTAGTTCTTGGGCAGATCCCGGAAGGGGGTGGTCTTGTCGTAGCCCGGTTCCTTGGGCAGACCAAGAACCCTCTCACCGATGATGTTTCGCTGGATCTGGTCGGTGCCACCGTAGATCGACGGGCCGGGCGAGAACATCGCAATCTCGGGCACGATCCCGCCGGATGATTTGTCGTCTTCGCCCTTCAACATGCCGTCGGCCCCGATCACTGCCATTCCGACCTCACGGAACTGCCTGAACAGTTCGCTCATGGTGAGCTTGGCGATGTTGCCCTCGGCACCGGATCGCTGGTTGGGGTCCTTGGCTCGCTGCATCGAATATCCGTTGATCTGGATCAACGAGTAGAGGTGAACGAGTCGCTGACGGAGCACCGGATCCGAGATCTTCCCGGATTTTTCGGCAATGTCGACCAGGCTCTGCCACAGGTTGATCCCGAGACCGGGTACTCCGCCCTCGCCCCGCGACTTCGAGGCGAACTCCGAGGCCGGCTTGTCAAGGGCACCGCCCTTCACGCCGGGGGTGGCTGTGTTGGGCCTCTTGCCGGCCGAGCCCAACGAGGCCCGCTCGAACATGAGCGTCGAGTTGGCCACGGCCCAGCCGTTGTTGAGTCCGCCAACGATGTTGGCATCGGGCACCCGGGCCTCGTCGATGAACACCTCGTTGAACAGCGCCCGTCCGGTCATCTCGGTGA
>JAJRXJ010000025.1 GCA_024276355.1 Actinomycetes bacterium
ATACACAGGCTCTCGCACGAATGAGGGCACTCGTCGTGGTCACGAGGTGGTCACAGCTGCTTCGATCCACCTTGCCAGATCCGGGAGGAGGCCCTGCCTACGAAGATGGACTTGGCCCGTTCGGTACCGGGCGCGAGACTCCTCTGGTGGCCGCCATCAACCCTGAATTCACCTGCCGACTTTGCGGTCTGATCATTCGCGATACCGACAGCGTCATAGAGGTGAAGACGTACGACCCGCCGGTCGTTCACGTCGGGTGTGCCGAGGCGACAAGACTCCCTGACACAGAGTGGAGCCACACCGACATACGGACGCTCAGCGAATGGGCCAGAGGAATGGGCTGGGCCGGTCGCGCCTGACCTGCTGAGCCAGGGGCGGCACTTCGTCACCACGAACGAGACGGCCGTGTGCTGGGGGCATCGGCAGCGAAGGTTCCCACGAGCCTGGAACGCGCTCGCCGCGGACGCCTGCCTGTACCCGTCAGCCATCGCGCAGCGACCCGGACATTTCATCGACATGATGGTCGAGGAAGGAGGTATCAGACTCGACACCGAACCTCTACAAGGAATTGTGGCCGACGCCCGCTACCGCCGCCTGTCACAAGGAGATGGCGACGGTGAGCGCAACCAGCGCTGGCGCGTGATCGTCAACACAGGAATCGAGCATGTCTTGTGAACGCCGAATCCAAGCTCATTCACTGGCGATCGAAGCTCCCCTGGCCGACAGATAACAGGGTCGAACAGGATCTCGAGCTGTCCAGGCTGATCGGGGACATCTCACAGCATCCGCTGCCCCGACCGATACACGATCGAGGCTGGTGGCAAAATCGCACCACAGGTCATCAGGGCAGTCGGATAGGCCCTCCCGTGGTCACACGAGGCGGTCACTACAGGGAGGTCTGTCCGGTCAACGCCATTACTGAGGCGATTTTCGGCCGGAGGCGATCACGAACTCGCCCGGCACCCTGTAGCCATCGTCGTGGCGATACTGGGCGATTGACTCCAGATACTCAGCGTGAGCCGACGCCCGATTCTTCTCATCGAACCTGGCGTATGCCAAGGCAACCGGTCCCCCGACGAACGCTGCAACGAGCGCTGATTCGTCGTCCGGATAATCGATGCTGATGCTGATTCGTTCCTCCTTCACGTCGACGAATCCCTGACGCGACAAGGATTCGGTCAGCGCCGAAGGGGCGCCCATGCTGAAGAACATTGGGCAAACATCGGACTTGACCCGAGCATCGACAATCCCGAAAAGGCTGGCCCACCCACAATTGCGGCGCTCTCCCCACACGCTTATGGCAACTCGACCTCCCGGCCGGAGCGTTCGGTGCAGTTCCGCAATTGCCTGAAGCGGACTCGGGACATACATGAGACCAAGGGCACAAAGTGCAACATCGAATTGATCTTCGGTGGCCAACCGTTCGGCATTGCACGCGGCGGTCTCGATGTTCGAGATCCCGGCCTCCGATGCCGTGCCTTCCAGTACGGCGAGCATGTCTTTGCTGAGGTCGGTGGCCAACACACGACCAGGACCCACCCTCCTGGCAACTTCCAGGGTCACGATCCCCGTTCCGCTCGCAGCCTCGATCACCGTCTCACCCGCTTGGAGATCAGCGAACTCCAGAAGTTTGTCCGTGGCCGGCTGTAACTGCCGCCGCCAAGAACCCTCGTAGGTGTTCGATGCCAGATCCCAGCCTCTTTGCTGCACCCAGAGTTGAACTTTCGGTTTCATCGACTATCCCTCACTGCTGGTTGGGCGTCGGAGTTCGAAAGTCCGACGCGCTGTGTTGTGGTTGCTGAAGGCATCGAGGATCGGACTCAGTTGGTCGGCATCATTGATCACTCGATGGATGTCTGACTCCGACGCCGAGCTTTCGATCTCCACGTGGTAGCGGATCTCGCTGTAACCCGGTCGGTAGTCAGACTCAAGATCGACCATGCCTGCCAGCGCCGAGTCGCTGGAAACCGTGACCGTCACCGACGTGAGTTCGATGCCAAGAAGGCAAGCTCTGATCTTGTAACCCATTGCCAGGCAACTGCCCAGCGCGGCCCGCAACAGGACACCTGGGGTTGGGCCCGTGTTTCTGCCGCCAGCCATGTCTGGCATGTCGCATTCGAAGGTCCAGGATTTCTCGGAAGTGACACAAGCCAGACCGTCGGTGAGCCTGGCGATCGAGACGTCGGTTTCCTTGCCGAACTCCGGCCGATTCTTGACGACGGCCTCGATGCGTCTACGGATCTGCCCAATGTCCTCGGCTGTCCGGTGTTCCACAAGCTGATCGTCCATGCAGTGAACGATCACTCCCTACCGTGTGACCCAACGTGTGCATCCGTTCGATTCTTCTCCGCGGATCGATCGACGGAAGGCCGCTCGTTTCCACTGTCCAGGGCTCTCAGAGCCCGTCGAGGTATCCCTGCGCCCTGTTGACGTAATGGTCCAACTGCTTCGAAGCAGCGTGACGAAGCAGCCGCCGACTCTTCTGGCGGGCGCGATCCAAGTGGCCGTGTTTGGTAGCCAGCCCGATTTCTGAATCCAGAACGCAAGCCTCAACCCAGACCCAGGTGTCGGTGACTCTCGTGCATCGGGCCGCTGCGTCATCAAACCACGAGTACGCGGTGTCGGTGTCTGCCGCGTCTGCGTATGTCAGGCCAATGCCTCGAGCCGCAAGCCCTTCCCAACAAGGGTCGGATAGTTGACAGCAGCGGGCAAAGACCATCTCCAGGTCTGAACGAATAGCAGTCGCATCTCGGCCCTGCAGGCGATCAAGATCGAGAAGGAAGAGCTCCACAAGGGGACGAAAGGTCAGCCACCTCTCCTCGAGGGCCAGCGGCAGTGCTCTGAGTAGCCACTCCCGAGCCTCATCATGGCGACCCAGGTCAATGAGTGCGCGGGCCCTGAATGTCATGGCCCACGAACGGTCTCTCGGGTTGCCGAAACGCTCCGCGAACCCCGACGATTCGCCGAGGACCTCAAGAGCTTCGTCGAACCTGCCCCAATCGCTCAGATTGATTCCCTTGTAGGTCAGGATCCCGCTTCGCAACTCCGGGAGATCGCAAGCCGCATCTTCCGCCTGCTCGAAGAATGCGCCGGCCTCATTTCGTCGACCGGACTTGGATTCGACGTGGCCGAGTTCCATCAGCGCCGTCGCGGCAGTGGCGGGGTCCGAGGCATGGAACGCCGATTGGATCGCGCCATGAAGAAAGAGCGAACCAGCGTCATATCCGCGGATTCCGTGCACCAACGCTGTGCCCAACACGCACTGGATGTGCCCGTAAAGCTGCCGGTCGTTGCTGGCCTCGGCATCAATCACCGCACGGCGCAAGTATTCGATTCCTGCATCAATGGCGCCGGCATCAAACGCTGTGCTCCCCGCCTCCAGCAAGGTGAGAGCCGATGCCGTGAGCGACACCCCGTGAGGTGGGCCCGTCGCCTCCGCTCGCAGAGCGTTGCGGACCGCATCGCCGGGCTCGACTCCGAGTTCGCGCAGGAATAGTTCTTCGCATGCCGCCGCCCGTTCATTCGCTGCTTTGGAGTTCCCCGACGCCACAAGTGCCCTGATCAAAAGCACATGGCTCGCTTCCTCCAGCGGCGCTCTCGAAACCAGTTCCATGGCGAACGATGATGCAAGCCCGCTATCGCGCCTGGACAACGCAAGCATCGTTGCGGTGCGTATGGCACCGACAACCTGACTCTCGGCGCGCCAACGCTCAACCGAGATCCAGGCATCAAACTCGGCGCTCCACGCAGCGTCGACGCCTTCGAGCAACTGCCCTGGAAGATCAGCCATACCCACTTTCAGCTGATCGAGGTGCAAGGCATCGATGTGGATCTCCGGCCCCAGGTTGGCCTCGACTGGATCGCCGCGGAACGAATCCGGATCACCGAGCGAACGCCGGACCTGAGCCAGAGCCCACCGAAGCGCCCCCATTGGGTCGTCGGCCGTCGCAAACAGTTCACCAGCCAAACGGCTCCTGGATACTGGGGCATCGCTGAGAAGAACCCGGGCGATCAAGCCCCATGTCTTCCTCCCCCGCACACTGACAGTTTCTCCTTGAGGTCCCTCGATTGATGGTGGCCCGAGAAGGTGAACTTTCACCAACGTGACAATAGTGCCAGTCGATCCAGCGCCTGCCGTCGATCCCGGAAGCGCCCCGTTGACCGTTGACGCGATCAGGGAAGCTGTTTCCAGTCGGCGAGCCACGAGACGACTTCGTCAGGCTGTGCGAACGTCTCCACGTGATACCAGCGCTCCCTGTCGTCCCATTCAATGAACGACAACCCAGCGGGGTTCGTGAACATGCAGCCTGGCACGGATCGGACTTCCACGATCTTCCCGTTTTCCCAGCCACCTCCTCCGGCCATCCGTTCGTCACAGCTCGGATGCCCCCGACTCACCTCATAACTCGACAGCGATACGGACGATTCGCTCCCGTCGCGCGTGTAGGTGATGCGGATGTCCACCCACACCTCACCGGACGGCACCTTCAGCGAGATCCAGAGCCGCCCGGACGACCGATCCACCTCAGGAGCAAGCGAGATCGGAACCAGTGCTGAACCGCCCAGACTGGCAAGTTCGGTGCCGGCCAGCAATGTCACCTGCTCCACATCGTCAGCCGGCTCCCAGGTGGCCTCGAACTTCGGAAATCAGATTTCGATCGGCGGGGGCGCTGCGGCGGTCGTTGCCGGCGTGGTGCTTGCGGGCGTATCGGAGCAGGAGGCAACCACGGCAAGCACAGCGATGAGCCCCGCCGCCATCCGCCATCTCATCGGCACATCTTCGCCATTCATTTGCCACCGACCGTATGGGGCCAACCGGCTGGCGTAAAGGAAATGTGGCCACATCAACGCCCCGTGTGCCAGACCTGTTCGCGCTGTGCCGGTTCATGTTCGACGTGACGACTCCGGCGGGCACGCGACAGAGACCCCCGGATCGTGTTGGCTGAACCAAGGACACACAGTCATCTCTGAGACGAGCGCTGCAGACCTGATCCTTCATGAACACCGCACCGTCACCGGAACCATCAAGATGTCTGTGGAACTCAGGAACGACGACGACACACAGGCGATTATCGAATCGACAAACCGACTAGCGGCTCAGCTATCGCTTGCCTGCCGGACCAACAGGGACGGCCAAGCCGCCAAGAGTTGATAGGTAAGCGCCCCGAATGTCGCCACACCAAGCGGAATGTGAAGAGCAGCCGCACCGCCGGAGTCTCGGGCCGAATAACCGAGGCCGATCTGTGCGCTCAAGACCACGATCAACACCGCACCCACGATGCTGAGCGACCGACTGTCAAGGCGGAAGAAGGCGATGGCCGTCACCAGGATCGCAATCGAAAATGCTGCGTTTCCGATGGCCGCGTGAGCGTCTATCCCCCAGCTGCCGAAAATGTGCTGGCCGGCGATGACGGCCTGCACCGCCACCAGTGCCACGAGTAGGGCTGCGCCGATTCGATGAAGTCTGATCCACATGGCGCAGAGTTCTATCACCGGCCGCAGCGCTCCGTGGATCAGGGGCAGCACACATATCTGTCAGGCGATGCGCCAGAACCTCGCCAGGAACGAGGCCATCTGTTCCCGCGTGACGAGTTGCCTCGGCGAGTACGTGGTCGACGATGTGCCGCCGGTGATCCCAAGTCCGTAGATGCAAGAAACCGAATCAGCAGCGAACGATCCGGCCAAATCAGTGAATGGGGTAGACCCACCTTTGCAGGCTCCACCCAGCGAAATCCACATCCGCTGCAGAAAGGCTGCCATCTGCTCGCGCGGCACCGGTGCGTCGGGGCTGAACGTGGTCGCCGAAGTTCCCTTGGTCACATTCAGACCGTAGATGCACCTGACCGGGGCCGCCGCGAAGGACGACTCCTGAACATCGGTGAACGGCGTGGGGCCAACGGGGCAGGTGTTCCCGAGCGCGGTCCACAATCGAGCCAGGAAGGTCGCCATCTCTGCGCGCGTGACCAACCGACTCGGCGAGTAGGTGGATGGCGAGGTGCCGTTGGTGATACCCAGGGCCTCGATCATCGCTATGTCGAGCCTGGCAAACGACCCCGGAGCGACATCCGAAAATGCCGGACAGGGCCTGAATCTGACCTCTGCTGAATCAAGATCGAACTGCGGGGAACCAAACCGATCAAACACCACCGTGCGGACGGTTCCGAACTTGTCGTAGCGAATGGCGAACGAATCATCGGGGGCCCAGTTGATACGGCCCTCGGCTCTGATCCCACGGGCCGCATCGTGCATCACGGCGCCGACGACTCGGCCGGTGTCGACATCGACTACCACCGTGTTGCCGTCGTAGAAAAGCCCCATGCGATCACCCGAGGTCGACCATCCGGAGAAGGTGGTCCAGTTGGAAATCGATCGGGAGATGGTGGGCCGGCCCAAACCACCTGTCCACACCCGGGCAAACGTTCCAGTGGCGAAGGCGCCCTCAGTCCAAGCGACCAGGTTCTCGGAAGGAGACCAAACAGGCACAATTCCGTAGTCCAGGAAGTCGTTGGCCGCTGCTCCCAGCCTTACACGGCCCGTGCCATCAGCCAAGCTTGCCCACACCGCTTGGTCCGCCACATTCTTGGCGCTGTATCTCGCCCACCAGGCAATCTGGGTTCCATCGTGAGACCACGCCGGGCGGGAAGCTATCCACGGATCTCCATTGATGCCCGACCCGCTGATGAGAATACGGTTCGACCCATCGAGATCCGACACCCAGAGTTCGCCACCACTTCCGAACTTGCCGGTGGGCTCCGATTCCACGAAAGCAACTCGTGCCCCGTCGGGCGACAAGATCGGCTCGTAATAGGAGGGGCCGAACATCAAGGTCCCATCGATGGACACGACTCTCCACCCATCGGAATCATGGATCTTCAGATACCGGGAATCCGGGGTCCAACGCAGCCACGAAGATGTCGACTTGACGACGTGGACCAGAACTCTCTCGAGCCCGAGAGAGTTGCCGACGTACACGTTGTGGCCCGCGCCGCTCCTGTCGATCCATGCCAACCTCCTGCCGTCACGAGACCACTCGGGCATGTCCCGCGAATCAGTGGCTATGGGCGTGCCGGCAACAAAATCTCGCCCCCAAAGCTCAGGCGGGTGCGGGACAGCCGGCGAGTGATGGAAATCGACCAACACCTGATCACACGAGGTTGGAACGGATGCTGCTGCTGCCATCGGCAGCGGCGAAGAAAACGCCATCGACACCGCCAACATCGCGATGGTCGACACGGCTGTCGTGATCCGCCTCAACCCTGCCCCCGTTTTTTCGGCCGGCTCCAAAGTATCCATGCCCCACGTCCGAGGCAAACACCACATGGATTCAGTCAATCGGCCCCCGGCTCGGTAGCTTCCGGACAGACATGAGCCTCCGACGAATCCTCTCGACCCACCTCCGGCCCTACAAGCGGCTGCTGTGGGTCGTTGTGGTACTGCAGGCCGTCCAGACGGCTGCCTCGCTCACGCTCCCATCTCTCAACGCCGACATCATCGACAAGGGCGTGATCGCCGGCGACAACGGGTTCATCCGTTCCACAGGCGTCGAAATGACCGCCTTCTCGCTGGTGCAGATCGTGTTCAGCATCGGCGCCGTCTGGTTCGCCGCCAAGGTTGCCATGGGCTTCGGCCGAGACCTCCGCGCCAGCCTGTTCCACCGGGTCACCGACTTCTCAGCCAGAGAGGTGGCCAAGTTCGGGGCGCCCTCCCTGATCACGCGGGTCACGAACGACGTGCAGCAGGTCCAACTGCTTGTCGTGATGGCCACCACCATGATGATCGCGGCGCCGCTCACGATGGTCATAGGCCTCACCATGGCCCTTCGCGAAGACGTCGGCCTGTCAGTGATCCTCGTGTTCGCCATGCCGGCCGCGGTGATCATTCTCGGGACCGTGGTGTCGAAGATGGTGCCGTCGTTCCAGCAGATGCAGGTCCGGATCGATCAGGTCAACCGGGTCATGCGGGAGCAGATAACCGGTATGCGGGTGGTTCGGGCGTTCGTGAGAGAACCGGAGGAGGAGGCCAGGTTCGGGGAGGCCAACCAGCAACTCACCGATGTGTCGCTTCGCACCGGTCGACTCATGGCATCGATGTTCCCGACGGTGATGCTGATCATCAACATCGCCGGAATCGCCGTGCTGTGGCTCGGCGCCGATCGGATCAGCAACAACGACCTGCAGGTTGGGTCGCTGGTCGCCTACCTCACCTATCTGGTGCAGATCCTGATGGCCGTGGTGATGACCACGTTCATGACCTCGATGATTCCCCGCGCCGCGGTGGCCGCCGACCGCATATCCGAGGTGCTCGATACCGAGCCCTCGGTGCGTGTCGCCGCCAACCCGGTCACCACCGTCACCGAACGGGGCACGGTCGAATTCCGCAACGTCGGATTTCGCTACCCCGGCGCCGAGAGGCCCGTTCTCGACCAGATCACGTTCCGGGCCGAGGCCGGCGAGACCACGGCCATCATCGGCAGCACCGGTGCCGGCAAGTCAACGCTGGTCAACCTGGTGCCGAGGCTTTTCGAAGCCACCACCGGCTCGGTTCTGGTCGACGGAGTCGACGTCAAGGACCTCGACCCCGCGCTGTTGTGGGGCAACATCGGCTACGTACCGCAGAAGGCCTACCTGTTCTCGGGAACGATCGCATCGAACCTGAGGTTCGGCCGCCCCGAAGCCACCGACACCGAGATCTGGCAGGCGCTCGAAGTCGCCCAAGCCGCCGATTTCGTGGCGTCGATGCCCAACGGAATCGAAAGTGAGATCAACCAAGGCGGCACCAACGTGTCCGGGGGTCAACGCCAGCGTTTGTCGATCGCGAGGGCGCTGATGGTGAAGCCCGACGTCTACGTGTTCGACGACTCGTTCTCGGCACTCGACGTGGCCACCGGAGCCCGGCTGCGTGCCGCGCTGGCCGAACACACCAGCGACGCCACGGTCCTGATCGTGGGCCAGCGCATCTCCACGGTGGCCAGCGCCGATCGGGTGATCGTGCTCGAGAACGGGATGATCGTCGGTCAGGGCAGCCACGACGAGCTCATGGATGGCTGCCCGACATACGTCGAGATTGTGCGGTCCCAGCAGGGGGAGAACGCGGCATGACCGACCCCCGGAGTCGCCCATCGAAGGCCACATCCGACGAGGAACGCGAGATTCTCGCGTCGGCCGGCAACGCGTCCGAACGGTCACGAGGCCGATTCGGAAGCGGCTACGGAATGCCCGCTGAACAAAGCGAAGACTTCCGTGGGGCACTCAAGCGACTCGGCGAGATGCTCGCCGGGGAGCGATTGCGGCTGGCCGTGGTGATGGCTCTCACCGTCGCGAGCGTCGTGTTGGTCGTGATCGGCCCGCGAATACTCGGCCAAGCCACCGACGTGATCGTGAAGGGCGTCTTCAGCCCCGAGGGCATCGACTTCACCGATCTTCACCACACGCTCGAACTGGTGGCCGGCCTCTACCTGGCCTCGTGGGCCATGTCGTACACCCAGGCGTGGATCCTCGCCGGTGTCATCCAGCGATCGATGTATGCACTGCGCCAATCGGTCGAGACCAAACTGAATCGTCTCCCCCTCGGCTATGTCGACCGCCAACCCCGAGGCGACCTCCTGAGTCGGGTAACCAACGACATCGACAACCTCGCTCAGAGCCTCCAGCAGACCATCTCCATGATGCTCACCTCGACTCTGACCCTCATCGGTGTCACCGTCATGATGTTCACCATCTCGCCGTTCATGGCGCTGGTGGCGATGATCACCGTGCCGCTCTCGATGTGGCTCATGAAACAGATAGGCGGACGGGCCCGTCCGAGATTCATGGCCCAGTGGAAACACACCGGCTCGCTCAACGCCCAGGTCGAAGAGGTGTTCACCGGCCACGCCGTCGTCAAGAGCTTCGGTCGCCAACACGAAGTCGAGCAGCGTTTTGCCCACGACAACGACGAACTGTTCGAAGCCAGCTTCGGCGCTCAGTTCATGTCGGGCATGATCCAACCGGTCATGTTGTTCATGGGCAACATCCAATACGTGCTGATCGCGGTGATCGGCGGACTACGCATCTCCGGCGGCGCGATCAGCGTCGGCGACATGCAGGCACTCATCCAGTACGCCCGCCAGTTCTCCCAACCCCTCGGGCAGTTGGCTTCGATGGCCACCGTCTTCCAGTCCGGAATCGCCTCGCTGGAACGGGTGGCCGAGTTCCTCGACGCCGACGAGATCGAGCCCGATTCCCCGTCCGAGCCGATGCCGAAGGTCAAGGGCCGTGTCGTGTTCGACAACGTGGCCTTCTCCTACGACCCCGACGAGCCCCTCATAGAGAACCTCTCCATGGTCGCCGAACCAGGGCAGACCGTGGCCATAGTCGGACCGACCGGGGCCGGCAAGACCACGCTGGTCAACCTGATAATGCGTTTCTACGAAATCGACTCCGGCCGGATCACCCTCGATGGTCGCGACACGTCCTTGATCCCCCGAGCCGAACTGCGTTCCAAGGTCGGCATGGTGTTGCAGGACACCTGGCTCTTCGGCGGCACCATCCGCGACAACCTCGCCTACGGAAACCCCCTGGCGACCGAGGAGCAGATTCTCGAGGCGGCACGCGTCACCTACGTCGACCGGTTCGTTCGCGCTCTGCCTGACGGCTACGACACCTTGATAAACGAAGAGGCCGACAACATCAGCGCCGGCGAGAAGCAGTTGATGACCATCGCCCGTGCGTTCCTGGCCGACCCGGCGATCCTCATTCTCGACGAGGCCACCAGTTCGGTCGACACCCGGACCGAGGTCCTCATCCAGAAGGCCATGAACAAGCTCAGATCCGACCGGACCAGTTTCGTGATCGCCCACCGGCTCTCCACCATCCGCGGGGCCGACACGATCCTGGTGATGGACCACGGCCGACTCGTCGAGCAGGGCACCCACGCCGATCTCCTGGGCGCAGGCGGGCTCTACGCGGAGCTGTCGAAGGCCCAGTTCGCGGGCACTGACATCGAAAGCTCCTGACCGAAATCCCGGTTGCCCCGACGCCGACGACGACGTATGTTCAGCGCCGACAACAATCCGGCAGGAGACACGATGAACGCCAAGTGGGGTTTCGAGACCAAGCAGATCCACTCGGGCCAACAGCCTGACTCGGAGACCAATTCCCGGGCTGTGCCCATATACCAAACCACGTCGTTCACATTCGACAGCACCGAACACGCCGCGAACCTGTTCGCTCTCGCCGAGATGGGCAACATCTACACCCGCATCATGAACCCCACCCAGGGGGTGTTCGAGGCCAGGATCGCGGCCCTCGAAGGGGCCACCGAGACCGCCG
>JAJRXJ010000026.1 GCA_024276355.1 Actinomycetes bacterium
CATGGAATATGGACCGAGCAAGTGGCAATGGGTGGCAGATCAGGTCGCGGAGTACGAGGCATCGGGTGGCTCGAAGGCCAACACCCTGCTCGATACGGGCATTCCGATCATCGTCATCACCACAATCGGCCACAAGAGCGGACTCGTTCGCAAAGTGCCCCTGATGCGTGTGGAACACGACGGTGAATACGCGATCATCGCCTCCAAGGCCGGTGCCGCCGAGCACCCCGGATGGTTTCACAACCTGCTGGCCGACCCTTCGATCAAGTTGCAGGACGGACCCGAGGCCCTCGACTACACGGTTCGACGTGTCCACGGGGCCGAACGAGAAGAGTGGTACGCCCGAGGCGTGGACGTGTACCCGCCCTATGCCGATTATCAGGTGTCGGCATCGAAGCACGGTCGCAAGATCCCGGTGTTCGTCGCCACCCGCACCGAGCCGTCCTGACAGACCCATGGCCGACAAGAAACCATCGGTGCTGTTTCTCTGTGTGCACAACGCCGGAAGATCCCAGATGGCCGCCGGCTGGCTGCGACACCTCGCCGGCGACGCAGTCGAGGTGTTCTCCGGCGGGACCGCTCCTGCCGACGGAATCAATCCGGTCGCCGTCGAGGCCATGGCAGAGGTCGAGATCGACATCGCCGACGAACATCCCACTCGGTGGTCCGATGGGCAAGCCCGCGCTGCCGATGTGATCGTGTCGATGGGATGTGGCGACTCATGCCCCGCATATCCGGGAAAGCGACGCGAAGACTGGATGCTCGTCGATCCTGCCGGTGAGTCACTCGAGGTCGTTCGAGGGGTGCGCGACGACATCCGAGACCGTGTTCGATCCCTCATCGCGTCTCTCGACCTCGTCATCCGATAGTCGGCTGGTCACGAACCGGCCGTCGTACCGGATTCAGAGATGGCAATCTGGGCAACATGACCGTCTGGTTCACCGCTGATCTGCATCTCGGACACCTCAACATCATCGACTACTGCCAACGTCCGTTCGACGATGTCGAAGAGATGAACCGCGTGATGATCGAGCATTGGAATTCCCTGGTCGATCATGCCGACACCGTCTACGTGGTCGGCGACTTCGCGTTGGGGAAGATCGCCGACACGCTTCCGATCGCCTCCCGACTCCGGGGCCACAAGCTCCTCGTGGCCGGCAATCACGATCGATGTTGGAGCGGCAACGGCCGTCGGGCAGAGGGTTGGACCGAGCGCTATCTCTCCGCGGGTTTCGAGCAGGTGATCCAGGGCCAGGCATCCGTCGACATCAACCACCACACCGTGGAGATCTGTCACTTCCCCTACCGCGGCGACAGCCTGGCCCGCGATCGATTCACGGATTGGAGGCCGGCCGACGAGGGAAATTGGCTGATCCATGGCCATGTCCATGAGAAGTGGGCACAACAGGGGCGCATGATCAACGTGGGGGTCGACGCCAACGACTTTCGACCCGTCGACATCGCCTTCATCGCCGCGCTGATCGAAGACGGGCCGAAGAACCGGCCCATCCGAGAGTAGACACCTACCATTGTCCCCATGGGTTGGATCAAGGAGATCGAGGAGCTTCACGCCTTCTTCGAAGCTTTGTTTCTCGGGTCCGAAACCTCGATGGACCGCGCCGAAGTCGCGTTCGCACCGGGATTCACCTTCGCCGGCCCCGACGGCACTGAACACGACCGACCCGGCGTGATCGAAATGCTGCACGAGGGCCGGGCCCATACGAACGACCTCCGCATCACCACATCCGATCATCATCTGGTTGTGGAAACCGACGGTGTGCTGGTGTGCACTTACGTTGAGCATCACCACCTGAGCACCAGGCAGACACACAGGCTCACCACCGCCGTTTTCGTGCCCGAACGATCGGCTCCCAACGGGCTGCAATGGCTTCGCGTGCAGGAGACCTGGCTGCCGGCATCGGCCCCGGACCCCGCCGAGCAGACCGGGGCGGACGGCCGCCCGCCGGGATGATGGCGGTCGGCTACTACATGCTCTCGGGCTGCAGGATGTTGAAATTCCCCCCGGCCGGGTCGTGGCATGTGGCGCTGGTGCCGACGCCGGGAATCGCCATCGGACCCATCACCACCTGACCACCGGCGGCCTTGACCGCAGCAATCTTGGCTTCGAGATCGGCGACCGTGAAATAGACCCCCCAATGGTTGGGGACTTGGTCGGGCACACCGGGTGGCATCGACATGATCCCGCCGAGTCCACCGCTTTCACCTCCGACGATCACGTGGTAGCTACCCATGGGTCCCATGTCCTGGGCTTCGTAGCTCCACCCGAACACTGCCCGGTAGAACTCGAGGGCCGTGTCGACGTCGCGGGTCATCAGCTCGTTCCACGAATACGTGTCGGGCTCATTGGCCAGCTGGGCCCCGATGTGTTTGCCCGCCTTCCAAACCGAGATGACCGCACCGACCGGGTCGACGAATATGGCCATTTCACCGGCTCCGAACACCTGCATCGGCGGCATCATCACCGACCCACCCGCGGCCGAGACCTTGGCAGCGGTCGCGGCAACATCGTCGGTCGCAACATAGGAATTCCACATGGCGGGCATCTCTCCGGCCCCGGGTGGCTGACCACCAAGCCCGGCAACGCTCTTTCCACCCTTCGAGAACATGGTGTAGACCCGGTTGCCACTGTCATCGAATTGGTCGGCAGCGTCCCAGCCGAACACCGCCGAGTAGAAGGCCTTTGACGAGTCGACATCGGGGCTCATGAGATCGATCCAGCAGGGCGTGCCGGGAGGGTGGGACGCGAACTCGGTCATGTTGCTCCTCGATTGTGAGTGGGCCGCCACGGTAGTTGTGAACCCGATTCCGTGCCCGTCGCCCCTCCTGACACCACTCTCCGCGACCCGACCAGTCCGTCTGGGACGACTGGCTAGCATTCGTGGTTCCCAACCAACGGGCCGCCGCCCGAACAGAGGTCGCACGATGACATCGCTCGCCGACGAGAAGTACGTCGCCTTTACAACCTTTCGAAAGGACGGCACTCCCAGATCGACACCCATCTGGCTTGTCGACGCCGGCGATGGTCGAGTGGGTTTCATCACCTCATCCACGACATGGAAGGTGAAGCGCCTGGCCAACAACCCCAGAGTCGAGCTGCAGCCTTCCGACAGTCGCGGCCGGGTCAAGCCCGGAACACATCCAACATCGGGCACCGCCGAGGTTGTTTCGGGATCGGCTTTCGACGAGATGAAGGCCAAGGTTTCCGACAAGTACGGATTCCAGCTCAAGCTGATCAACTTCATCCACGCTCTGCCCGGCAGACGGACCGGTCATGCCAATGACTGTGCGGTGGTGGTCACTCTCGACGAGGACTGACCGCCTGTCGATCCCCGCTGTTGACCCGAAACCGTCGGATGGCGATTGCTGCCCAGATCGATTCGAGGACCGCAAATATCCACGCCCCGGTGATGGCTCCATAGGCGGCAGTTGCCAGACAGCCGACCGCGAAAACTGCGATCCACCTCACATGGCGTGATTCAAGCGCGTAGGAGGTGACCATCACAGTGGCGGCGACCACACCGAACAAAGTGATCATGGCGTCTCGACCGTTGAGGAACCGACGACAACCACAACACCGATTCCGTAGCGCATTCGACGATCGTACCCATCACCCGCCGGCCAGGTGGGGCACGAGACCACCGGACTCGGTTAGGTTCCGAAGATGGACTTCGAGGTCAACCGCAACGACTTTCACGACACACGAATCAGGTACGCCGGCGATGACGGACGTCGAACTTCCGATCTCGCACCCGGGCAGATCCGCCTTGGTGTCGAACGCTTTGCCTTCACCACCAACAACATCACCTATGCCGTTGCCGGCGACATGCTCGACTACTGGGGCTTCTTCCCCACCGAGCCTCCGTGGGGTCGCCTGCCGGCGATGGGCCTCGGATCGGTCATCGAGTCGGCCCACCCCGACATCACCACCGGTGGCAGGTACTTCGGCTTCTACCCCATGTCGAGCGACGTCGTGATCCGGGCCGAGCCCCATGGCGCGGGTTTCCGCGACGCCGGTGACCATCGGGCCCAACACGCAGCCACGTACACCCAGTTTCGCGATGTCGCCTCCGACCCGATGTTTCGACCCGACAAGGCCGACGAATACCTCCTCCTCTGGGGTCTTTTCATGACCTCCTACCTCGCCGATGATCACTTGGCCGACCACGGGTTCCACGGCGCAACCCGGACATTGGTCACCAGTGCCTCCTCCAAGACCTCGATATCGCTGGCAGCGCGCCTTGCACTGCGCGACGGGCACCGCTGTGTGGGCCTCACCTCTGAACGGAACCGGGACTTTGTGGAGGGGCTCGGACTCTACGACGAGGTGATCACCTACGACGAGATCAACTCCCTTGACGCCGGCGTCGCCTCTGGAATGGTCGACATGGCCGGCAGCGCTTCGGTCCGCGCATCGGTCCACTCGCATTTTGGCGATCACCTGAAGTTCTCCCTGAGCGTCGGCATCACCCACTGGGAGGATCAGGGCGGCGGCGTTCTCCCCGGCCCACAACCAGAGTTCTTTTTCGCTCCGGGCCAGAGCGCCAAGCGTGTTGCCGAGTGGGGACCGGACGAGCTGGCCAAGCGAATCAGCGATGCCTTCCACAGGTTGCTCGATGACACCGACAGATGGCTCAAGGTGACCCACCGCAGCGGCCCGGATGAGATTGTCGAGGTTCACGAGGAACTGCTCGAGGGGAGGGCAGATCCGGCCGTGGGCTACGTGTTGTCCTTGAGCGACAACGGCGGAGGCAAGTCGGTAGGGTCTGTCTGATAGTGACGCAAGGCCCCCAATTTTCGATCACCCCCACCCATCCGCGGCCGGGTCGAACTGCCGACACGGTCTCTGTGGTGATTCCGGTTCGTGATGGGGCCGACCACATTGGCGAGCAACTCGAAGCCCTCACCCGCCAGACCTTCGATGGCGAGTGGGAAGTCGTCCTCTCCGACAATGGGTCGACCGACGACACCGTGGCGATCGCCCACACGTTCGAAGACCGTCTCAACCTGAGGGTGGTCGACTCTTCCGGGGGCGTCGGAGCCAGTTATGCCCACAACGTCGGCTACCGAGCCGCCACCGGAGAGTTCATAGCTTGCTGTGACGCCGACGACATCGTGGAGCCGGGATGGCTGGATGCTTTGGTCGCCGCATCGGCGGATCACCACATGATCGGCGGGCGCCTCGACGAGGAGTCTCTCAATCAGGGCGTGGCTTGGCGCCCCCGTGTGTCCGAGAGTGCGCTTCATCGCACCGACTGGCTGCCGTATGCGATCGGCGCCAACCTTGGCATCTGGCGGTCCACGCTTGAATCCGTCGGCGGATGGGATGTCGGCTCTCTTCATGCCAACGATGCCGAGCTGAGTTATCGGGTTCAGGTTGAGGGATGGACCCTGGGCTTCGCGCCGGACGCCCTGGTCAAATACCGGCACCGCCCGGATCAGCGTTCGCTGTTCCACCAGTTCTACAACTACGGACGGACCGACCCCTATGTCCACCGCAGGTTCCGGGCCGACGGCCACCCAAGGTCAAGTCTCGGCCTGGCTGCGCGAAGGTGGGCGCGCATCGTTGTCACCGCTCCGCGGGCAGCACTGGTCAAGTCGACCCGGGCCGAGTGGATCTACACGGTCGCCTACTCGTTGGGCCGCGTGGCCGGTTCAATCAAGCACCGCACGTTGTTTCTGTGAATGTCGTCAAACCAGAAGACCAAACAGCTGTTGCATCCGGGATCGCAGCACCTCTGAGGTGAGTTCGCCACGATCGACGTGAACCAGGGTTCCCAGCTCGTCGAAGTAGGCGGTGATCGGCATTCCACCGGTCCCACCGAGGCTCCTGTAGAGACCGTTGCCGTTGGAACCGTTGATGTCCTTCGCCAGCGGTTGATCCATTATCCCGGTGCGTCGAGCCATGGGCTTCCAGTCGCCGGTCTCGTTGGTGTTCACAAACACCACCTCAAGTTCGTCTTCATGGTCGACGGCCAGTGTGCGGAACCTCGGGAGTTCGGCTTCGCATGAGGTGCACCAGGATGCGAAGAAGTTCAACACCAACGGCTTGCCGGCGTAGTCGGTCAACTTGACGCGAGCGTCAGCCTCGATCGGCACATCTCCCTCGAGTGCGGGTATGTCGAACTTGGTTGCATCGGTCACGCCGGAGTCGTGGCTCGCAAGCACGGCTGGGAGCACAGCAACGGCAGCCACCAGGACCGCAACGCCAAGCCCGAGGATCCACCAACTCATCGTCGCCGACCGGGCGGACCTCGCGGCCCGTTTTCGGCTTGGTCGTTGGGCCTTCGGCCTCGTGGGTACACCCTTCGGGGCAGTTGACGCCGAGGAACCGGGCTGCTTGGACGCGGCCGGTCTCTGAGGAGCCTGATAGTTGGGACGACGCTTCTTCTTCTTTGCCATTCGGAGTTCTCCTTTCGTGCCGGGCGATCAGCCCAGGTTCACCAGCGACTCGAGACCCACGGCGCGCAGGATGCTCTGGAGTTGCGTTGTGATCCAGATCAACTTGTTGAAGATGAGAAGCAGGCCGAACCCGGCCATGAAGGCAGCCGATGCGATGACGATGGCTTCCAGATGCGACTGGACCAATTTGAGACTTCCGGAGATGCGGCCCATCAGCAGGCCGGTGAGCAGGAACGGGATGCCCAGACCCAGCGCGTAGACGGCCAGGAGCGAGGCACCGGTCGTGGCCCGGCCCGATGCGGCAGCCACCGCAAGCACCGATGTCAACACCGGGCCGATGCAGGGGGTCCACCCGAACCCGAAGGCCACGCCGGCAACCGTGGGGGCAGCCCGTCCAAATCGACCCAACTGCGGGTGGAAACGCATCTCTCGATACAGCCACGGCGCCTGGAGGTAGATGGATCCGAGC
>JAJRXJ010000027.1 GCA_024276355.1 Actinomycetes bacterium
CCGCTGCAGGCCGGTTGGCCGTTGGGCGGGTTGGTCTTGCCACCTTCGCGGAATGGCTTGATGTGGTCGATCTGGCACTTGGTGGCCGGGGTCCAGCACCCGTGCCAGTAGCAGCGGGTGCCCTGAAGCATCGCCGCCAGCCTGGGGGAGCCGGTGAAGAGCCGCTGGCTGCGCCCCACATCGATCACCACCCGGGACGAGTTGATGACGACCCGGCGAACCTGGTCGGTGAGCGCACGGGCGACGGCCTCGGCGGCGCTTACCCGGGTGCCATCGGCGGTGCGACAGAATCGGTTGCCGTCGATTATCGCGGCGGCTATCTCGGCCGGGATGACCGGGCCGGGGTCGGATCCGCACAGCAACGCCAACTGTTCTTCGAAGCTCTGCTGATCGATCACGATGTTGGTGACGACCTCGGCGGTGCCGCCGCCGGGCTTGGCCCCGGCACCCCGACGAACCAGTGTCATGAAGGCGTCGTAGCGAAGTTGGCTGGATGTCCTCGGCAGATGGTGACGCCACTCGTCGCCGTGTTCGGCCTGGGCTGCCTCAATGTCGGCGAGCCGTTCGGCATCGGCAAGACGGGAGAGAATCTCGTGGAATTCGGCACCATCGAGCGACATCATTCGGCCGCTGAGGCTCCACATTCCGTTGAAGTCCTGGGTGGGACGGATGTTGCGGTGTTGCCACTGCCGCTCGGCTTTCTTGTGGGCCCCATCGGCATCGACGAGTTGTTCCCACTGGCCACAGAACGAGTCGAAGTCGGGGAACTCCATGGCGACGGCCGCGGCCAGGAACTCTTGTTCGCATGCTTCCATGAACTCGCGAACCCGGGGGTTGGACCACACCCGTGAGAGGCGGCGAATCTGATCGGTGCCGACCATCCCGGAGCGGTAGGCCTCGGCGATGCCGGGGAGGTCGCGCAGCGTTCTACACACCCCGAATCGCTTCGATGCTTCCGCCCCCGACAGTTGGGCGTGGTGACGCATCATCACCCGGGCCGAGAAATGGCCGTCGGCGGAGTAGACCCCGGAAGAGTCGATCTTGTCGAGAAGCTCCACTTGGGCGGCCTGGATACGACGGCACTCCCGCTCGAGAGCAGCGATCGAGGCCGCAGCCGCGTCGGCGTCGAGTTGGACCACTTCGTGTTCGAGCAGGTCGTCGATGGCGGCGCTCACACCGGCCATCGAGGGGGTGTCGCCAGCGTGGGACTTCATGCGAGTCCCGGGATCGGTCGCCATTGATCGTACGAACATACGTTCGATTATGACTCGGGGGTGTGACATTTTCGGCCCGAAAAGGCCGTTTCCCAAAGGTTTTCTCACGGTGGCCGGTCGCCCCCGAGAACTCACAGTCGATATGCCTATTGCGCATTCGGTGTGATTTCGCTACTTTGCGTAGCCACGACGCCTCCTGAAGGTGGCGGCGGCGGATGCGAGAGACATTTCCGGGGGAGTCGATGAGGGTGGTGCGTGGTAGTCAACTGGGGGCCGGTGGGCCGACGCCACGCGACTGGAGGGGCTTCGTCTGGGCGCTCAGCCTGGTGATGGCGGTGGTTCTCTCGGCGGTACCGGCCACGGCCGACTTCGAGGTTGACCCTGACGATTCCATCGACCTGGCGGCCGCCGAACCCGATCCGGACGACCCGGCGGTGGTGGTTCTTCCCGTGAGCGGCGAGCATCCACTGGTCGACAATTGGAGCAACCCGCCCGGGGAGTCGACACGGCGCCATCTCGGAATCGACATACCGGCGGTTCGAATGACGCCTCTGCTGGCTGTGAGGCAGGGGACGGTGACCGCCATACGACATTCCAACCTCGGTGCCGAGGGAAACATGGTGATCCTCACCGATTCGAGGGGATGGAAGTACCTCTACATTCATCTCAACAACGATTCCCCCGGCACGACCGACGACTCCAATGAGATGCAGTACGCGTTCGGGCCCGGAATCACGGTGGGGGCCGAGGTCCAGGCTGGTGATGTGATCGGCTACGTGGGCGATTCGGGGAACGCCACCGGGCCTCACCTTCACTTCGCCATGACGGATCCTTCAGGGCAATACGTCAATCCGTTCCCGGCCTTGGTCAACGCCGCGACTGGGCCCGGTGCGGTGGCCGTGATGGGGGCCAGTGAGACCGCTCTGGCCAATACCGGTTCGCGTGCCGATCGACTTGGCTGGATGGCGATCAATCTGGTGGTGTTCGGGTTGGCGATGGAGTTGGGGGCGTTGATCCTGCTCGAGATGCGCCGCGGGTATCGCACCGTTGCGGCTGGAATCAACCAGGGCTGAGGCCGGGATATCCGCCCTTTCGGGCGAGTCGATCGATCAGGTCTGGCAGCACCCCCGCGGGCCTGGCGATCCCGGCCACGTAACGGTCTGGTCTCACCAGCACCGCGGTATCGGTGTCGAGCAGGAGCGGCATGGTCGACGGGTCGATCTCGATCGTGGTTGCCCCGAGCGCGGCGGCCGCGCCGAGATGGTCGTGGGTTGGTGGCGTCGTGGTGACCACCGACCATCCTTTCCCCAGCATCTCGTCGAGCATCACCCCGTCGATCACGGGCTGCGGTAGCGGGCTTCCGATTCCGGGCCCGGACCCTTCGACCAAACCGGCCTCGAGGTGGGGGAACGGCCGACCGCCCCCATATCCGGCTTCGACGGATGTGTCGACACCGGCGGCGATGGCGTCCATGAGCCGGCCGGCGTCGGCGGCGTGGGCCACTTGTCCGACGGCGTGGGGTCGGCGTTCGATCCCGTAGGTGTCGAGGAGTCGCTCATCGGCCCGCCCGTGGGCGACCTCGGCGAGTTTCCAGGAGAGGTTCTCGGCGTCGCGGATGCCGGCGCACATGCCCTGCCCGTTGAACGGCGGGGTTTGATGAGCGGCGTCGCCGGCGAGGAACACGTGACCGACGCTGAACCGCTCGGCCACGACCGCGTGGAAGCGATACCAGGCGATCCGGTCGACCCGGAGCTGCTCGGGTGTGCCCCACCGGGCGAGGAGGCGGGCCACGAACTCCGGGTCCTCGGCCAACTCGCGGGGCTCGTCGTCGTGGAGATGAAATTCCCAGCGGCGCCGGTCTGCATGACCGGGCACGACAGTGACAACCCGGTCGGGGTCGCATATCTGCTGGGCGATGCGGGTGAGCCCGAGCCCGGGCTCGAGTTGGGTGGCGTCGACCACGAGCCAGGGCTGGTCGAACCCCTGGTCGATGAAGCTGATACCCAGGTGTGTGCGGATGGTGCTCGAAGCCCCGTCAGCGGCGATAACCCACCGCCCGGTGATCGATGGCCGTGGTCCCATGAGATCGACGCTCACGCGGTCGGGCCATTCGGTGATGCCGACGGCTTCGGGACCGAAACGAAACTCGACCCCGGAATCGGCTGCGGCTCGGCGCAGGAATCCCTCGACGCCGGGCTGATCGAAGGCCACGATCGGTGGCAGCGACATGGCGCCGAGCGTGCCGGGCTCGAACTCGATCCCGACCACCCGCTTGTGGTCGGCGTCGACGAACTCCCCGCCGAGGATCTCGGTGGAGTGATCACGGAGCTGCTCGAGCAGGCCGGCGTTCTGGAACACCCGCTGGATCTCGTCGTCCATGGCGATGGCGCGCGGGAGCGGAAATATGTCGGGCGACTTGTCGATGGCGATCACCGTCAGACCACGCTGCACGCATCGAAGCCCGGCCATGACCCCCACCGGGCCGCACCCCACTATCACCACGTCGGCATCGAGGGAGGGGGCCGGGCCGGTCATGCCGGGACGTATTCGACGAGCTCCTCCACACTCCGACCGGCTGCCCGCTGGGCGACCATTTCGTCGGGGTCCCAGGGCACGCCGATGGGGTTGGCTGCGAACACTTCGCTGTTCATGAATGCCTCGGCGGCGCCGGGGTCGAGCACGTCGATCTGGAGTTCGACCTGGTTGGCGTCGGGGTCGGCGTAGTAGAGCGAGAGGGTCATGCCGTGGTGGACCGGTGCGTGGGGCGTGATGCCGTGGGCCTTGAGCCGGGTGTAGGTGGCCAGTAGGTCGTCGAGATTGGCGTAGGTGAAGGCCACGTGTTCGAGCCCGGCGGTCGAGCGGCGATTGTCGCCCTCGGGGACCTTCACGATGGCCAGCCGGTGGTGTTCGTCGTCGTAGGTGAGGAAGCAGAGGAAGTCGTTTTGGTGGCGGACCTCGGCCAGCAGCACGGTGCGCCACCAGCGAATCGATTCTTCCCATCGGGGGCTGCGAAGCACGAAATGGGCGAACTTGGCGGGTCGCGGCTCGGCCGAGTGTTCGGGCATGGGGATCTCCGGATGTGCGGACTGTGGCAGGAGTTTAAACAGTTGTTGAAAGTTTGGTCAACTGCTCATACGATGGCGAAA
>JAJRXJ010000028.1 GCA_024276355.1 Actinomycetes bacterium
CGACGCCCTGCCGAAGAACGCGTCGGATGCAGTGTCAAGGGCTGCCTGCAGCCACTCGTCGGCCGGAGTCGCGTTCCAACCGGGGGCCCACTCGATCACATCAAGGCTGACACCGGCTCCGTTCGGTGGGTCGGCCTCCACCACCGCCTTGAGTTCGGCGACTGCCGCCCCGGGGTCGCATGTGGGCGGGAGGCGAAATGACAGTCCCAGGGTCGTGTAGGGGCGCTGCACGTTGCCGCCATCGGCCAATGATGGCAGCCCCTCGGCGCTCACGGTCGACATCGATGGCCGCCAACACGTGTCGAGGATGGCCTCGACCGCGTTGGGCGAGTCGCTGATCGTGTCTCCGGAGAAGGCGATGTCGTCGCGGGGATCGACACCTATCTCGGCTGCCCTACGGGCCTCTTCGAGTCGCTCCGCCGGTATGTCGACGTTGAACGAATCGAGCAGAATCGCTCCGTCGGTCGAATCCTCGATCCGGTCGAGAAGTCGGCGGATGATTCGCATGCTCGACGGCGCGGCGCCACCCACCATTCCGGAGTGCTGTCCCCGATCCAGTACATCGACTCGCAACCTGGCGCTGACCAATCCGCGCAGTGATGTGGTCAGCCAGAGTGCGTCGTAATCGGGTGCCCCCGAATCGAGGCACACCACCAGGCTCACATCGCCGAGTCGGCCGGCCAACTGTTCGAGATGAGCCGGCAGGTCGGGGCTACCGCTCTCCTCGCTGGCCTCGATGATCGCCACACAACGCTGGTGACTTCCACCGGCGGCCGCCAAGGCCTCGAGGGCCGATGTGATGGCGAACGCCGAGTAGCCGTCATCGGCGCCGCCCCGACCATAGAGACGGTCGCCGTCGAGCACAGGTGTCCACGCGCCGAGCCCCTCCCGCCAGCCGGTCATCTCGGGCTGCTTGTCGAGGTGGCCGTAGAGCAGCACCGTGTCGGTTCTCTCGACCCCCGGTGAGGCGGGAACGTCGACCACCACCACCGGCGTGCGGCCCTCGATTTCGTTCAGGGTGACGGTGGCGTCGCCCGGGGCGTTGTCGGCCAGCCAGGAACGGATCAGCTCAACGGCCTGACCGAGATACCCGTTCGCCTTCCAGTCGGCGTCGAAAGCCGGGGATTTCGCGGGAATGCGGATGTAGTCCTCGATCACCGGAAATGCCCGGTTCCAGTGCTCATCGACGGTGGAAACGACGGCTGCAGAATCGATCATCGGGCCAGTATTGCGCCCTGTGAGCATCATGATCGTGAACCCGATCTTCTAACGGCGTGTCACTGCGCGTACCCAGCGATACCATCGCGGACTCTGGAGACGTGGCCGAGCCCGGTTGAAGGCGCTTCCCTGCTAAGGAAGTAACGTCGTAAGGCGTTCGTGGGTTCAAATCCCACCGTCTCCGCTGAAGCCCGAGCCGGTGGCGCCTGCCTTCCGCAGGCGTACACTGGCCCGGCAATTGCGCCCGTAGCTCAGCTGGATAGAGCATCTGACTACGGATCAGAAGGTCCGGGGTTCGAATCCCTCCGGGCGCGCCACATAAGTGCAGGTCAGAGC
>JAJRXJ010000029.1 GCA_024276355.1 Actinomycetes bacterium
CCACCGAGTCGAACAACGGCTCCGGCTTCATCACCATGCCGGCGCCGCCGCCGAAGGGCGCGTTGTCGACCGTGCGGTGATTGTCGGTGGCCGCATCGCGGAGGTCGTGGATCCTGAGATCGAGAATGCCGTCGCGGCGACCCCGGCCGATCACCGACTCCGATGCCGCCGCATCGACCATCGACGGGAAGATCGTGAAGATGTCGACCCGGAGATGGCCGACGGTGGTCACGACGACTCCAGATCGAACAGACCTTCGGGGACATCGACGGTGACACGGGTGTTGGGGTCGAGTTCGGTGACGAACCTCACCGGCACCAGCGGACCGGAGTCGAGCTCGAGGATGTCGGAGGCCGGGTTGTCGAGCACTCTCACCACCACGCCCCGCTCCACGCCGTGTTGGTCGACGAGCGTGGCACCGATCAACTCGTGGACCCAGAGTTCGTCGGGATCATCGATCGGTTCGGCCCGGAGCAAACAGCCCCGC
Organism: Actinomycetes bacterium; assembly: GCA_024276355.1. Taxonomy (GTDB): domain Bacteria; phylum Actinomycetota; class Acidimicrobiia; order Acidimicrobiales; family Aldehydirespiratoraceae; genus SZUA-87. Next base: position 488 of record JAJRXJ010000029.1, read on the forward strand.
AACGCGTCGGCCTGCTCCCTCGAGTTGACCCCTTCGAACATCACGATGTGGCCGTTCTTGTGGGGACGCGACGAGGCGACCGTGAGAGCACGGTCGCCTGCGTGGAGCACCGACCCGGGCGAAACCCGTTCGGTTCGATTCGATGTGAGCACGACCATCACCTCGCCACGCAGTCCGTGGGCGTGGGCGATGCGGCCGACGTCGAGCATCTGCTCAGTCGACGAACTCGACCTCGATCTTGGTGTCGGTGTCGGCATCATGGCCGGCGGCCCGCACGACGGTTCGAATGGCCATTGCCACGCGGCCGCGCTTCCCGATCACTCGACCCATGTCGCCGTCGCCGACGGTGACATCGAGGCGGATCCCATCGGAGTCTTCGCTCATCGCCACCGAAACCGCGTCGGGATCGCCGACGATCTGCTTGACGATGTATTCACACGCCGACTTTGCTGATTCGGCGCTCATTCTGCGGCTGCTTCTTCGCTCGACTCGGCGGCTGCCGCGGCGGCAGCTTCGGCGGCCTCGGCTTCCTTGGCGATCTGCTTGGCCGACTTCTTCGGGGCAGCAACCCGGGCAGCAGCTTCGGTGGCCACACCGGTGTGGGCCTCCCATGCGCCGGAGATCTTCAGGAGCTTCTCGACACGCTCGGTGGGCTGAGCGCCTTCCCGGAGCCAGTGGACGGCACGTTCGTTGTCGATCTTGATGACCGACGGGTCCTGGCGGGGCTCGTAGGTGCCCAGGATCTCTATGAAGCGACCGTTGCGCGGGGAACGAGCGTCGGCGGCGACGACCCGGTATGTCGGTTGCTTCTTCTTACCTACCCGCATGAGACGGAGCTTGACGGCCACTGTTGTTCCTCGATGTTTCGCTGTAGAGATTCTTGGGAGTTCGCGAGCGCGCGGCTGTAGTGAGTCGCGGCAACCCGTCAATTCAATACGGGTGGACCACCTGTTTCCAACCCCGGAAGCGACAGTGGTGTTTTGGACACCTGCGCCGGACCCTTCGGAGTGGTGCGCCCACCGCGCCTCTTCTTGCCCTTCTTGCCACGATTCTTGCTCTTCATCTTCTTGGTTCCGAAGCCGGAGAGCTGTTTCATCATCTTGCGCATCTGGGCGAACTGGTCGAGCAGCTGCTTGACATCCGAGGGCTGGCGACCGCATCCGGCGGCGATTCGGCGGCGGCGCGATCCGTCGATGATCTCGGGTTGGAGCCGTTCGGCGCGGGTCATCGAATGGATGATCCCCTCGATCTGGCCGAGCTTGCCGTCGTCGATCTCGGCGTCTCTGGCTTCCTTGGGGAGCCCGGGCATCATGCCCATGAGGTTGGACAGCGGACCCATCTTCTTGATCTGCTGCATCTGATCGAGGAAGTCGTCGAGGGTGAAGGTGCCTTCGAGGAGACGGGCCGCGGCCTCTTCGGCCTCCTCTTTTTCGTAGGCCTCCTCGGCCTTTTCGATGAGGGTTTCCAGGTCGCCCATGCCGAGAATCCGGCTGGCCAGACGATCGGGGTGGAAGGTCTCGAAGTCTTCGAGCTTCTCGCCGGTGGAGGCGAAGGCGATCGGGCGACCCACAACCTCCTTGACGGAGATGGCGGCGCCACCACGGGCATCGCCGTCGAGCTTCGTGAGGATCACGCCGTCGAGGGAAAGGGTCTCGTTGAAGGCCTGAGCGGTGTTGACCGCGTCCTGGCCGGTCATGGCGTCGATCACGAGGAACGTGTAGTGGGGGTCGACCGCGCCGGAGATGCGACGGACCTGGTCCATCATCTCCTCGTCGATGGCCAGACGGCCGGCGGTGTCGACGATCACGACATCCCTGCCGGTGCGGTTGGCCTCGGCTATCGACTTCGCCGCCACATCGACGGGATCGGTGGGCTCGGAGAACACCGGCACCCCGATCTGGGAGCCGAGAGTGCGAAGCTGCTCGACGGCGGCGGGTCGCTGGAGGTCGGTTCCGACCAGGAGAGGATTGCGACCCTGCTTCTTGAACCAGCGAGCGAGCTTGCCGGCGTTGGTGGTCTTGCCGGCGCCCTGCAGGCCGGCCATCAGCACCACGGTCGGGGGTTTCGACGCGAAGGTGATCTTCATGGACTCGCCACCGAGGCTGGTGGTGAGCTCCTCCAACACGATCTTCACGATCTGCTGACCGGGGTTGAGGGCCTTCGACAGGGCCTCTCCGCTGCAGCGCTCGCGGATTCGCCCGACCATGCTCTTGGCGACATCGAGGTTGACGTCGGCCTCGAGCAACGCCAGTCGGATCTCCCGGAGGGTGTCGTCGATGTCGTCCTGGGAGAGCCGGCCGCGTCCTCTGACGCGGCCGATGATTCCCTCGAAGCGGTCGGAAAGTGTCTCGAACATGCCGGGTCAGGCTACCGGCGGCTACCGTCGACCACGTGAAGCTTTCAACTCGTCAATGGGCTGCCATCGCGGTGGTGGCAGTGGTGTTCGTCGTCGGTGCGATCGTGCTGGGTGGCGGTTCCGACAGCAACGGCGAGGCGGCCCCCGGGAGCGGCTACGACCCGGTTGCCTGGTGTCAATCGGCGTCCGCTCTCAGCACTCGTGGTGCTGTTCTCGATCCGACATTCACGGGCGATCCCCTGTCGGAGCTGATCAATCTCGACCGGGCGCTTCTCGATGGCATCGCGGTCGCTCCCGGCACCACCGGCGCCGACCTGGCCCGCGTCGAGGATTTCGCCACCGATATCAACACCGCGCTGCTCAACGGCAAGGATCTTCCCGCAGCCATCGCCGAGGCCCTGGAGTTTGCCGACCGGGCCCGTCTCGATGTGGCGCTCAACGCGTTGAGTCAGCAGATCACCGCGTGCGGCTACGCGCCGCTTCCCACCCCCGGCTGAGCGAGCCGGACCCCGGATCAGTCGAAGAGCGCGTCGACGAACTCGTCGGGGTCGAAGTCGACCAGGTCGTCGATGCCTTCCCCGAGGCCCACCAGCTTCACCGGCAGACCGAGTTCCGCATGGATCGACAGCACGATCCCACCGCGGGCCGAGCCGTCGAGCTTGGTGAGCACCACTCCGGTGACATCTACCGTCTCGGCGAACAGTCGGGCCTGCGACATGCCGTTCTGCCCGGTGGTGGCGTCGATCACCAACAGGGTCTCGGTGACGGTGCCGGCGCCCTTCTCGGCCACACGGCGGACCTTGCGCAGCTCCTCCATGAGGTTGGTCTTGGTGTGGAGCCTGCCGGCGGTGTCGGCCAGCACCAGATCAGCACCGCGTGCTGCGGCCCGCTCGACGGCATCGAACACCACCGACGACGGGTCGGCGCCATCGGCGCCACGAACGATGTCGACATCGCTGCGTTCGGCCCACATGCCGAGCTGCTCGGCGGCGGCGGCGCGGAATGTGTCGCCCGCGGCCAACACCATCTTGTGGCCCTCGCGTGACTGACGGGCGGCGATCTTGCCGATGGTGGTGGTCTTGCCGACACCGTTGACGCCAACGAACAGCCAGACGGCCGGACCGCCGTCGGTCTCGATCGACAGCGATCTGTCGAACCCCGACAGCCGCTCGGCGATGTCGGCCTTCACCAATGCTGCCAGCTCGCTGGCATCTTCGATACCGTCGGCCGATGCGGTGGCTCGTACCGACTCGATCACCTGGGTGGCTGTGGCCACTCCGGCATCGGCCCGTATCAGGGCCTCCTCGAGCGATTCCCAGGTTTCGTCGTCGATCGCACCGCGGCTGAACACCGAGCCGAGGTACCCCGACAGCGACGACCTGGCCTTGGTGAGTCGGTCCCGAAACGTGGGCTTCTCAACCGGCGGCTCGGATTCGACCGGGGCTGCCTCTTCGGTGGCTGGCGGCGCGGTGGGGACCGGACGCGATTCGACGACAAGGTCGGAATCGCGGTTGCGCAGGAGGACGAACGCGGACGCCGAGATCAGTGCTACGGCGGCAATGGCGACTATCAGGGCTAGCAACATGTCCGGCAGATACTACCGGCCAAGTCGAGCCTGATCGGCTGCTCGGGCTGGGCTACTTCGAGCCGAGGGTGACGTCGGCGGTGACCCGAACGCCATCTCTCATGATGCCCAGCACAACCGAGTCACCCGGTCGGTAGAGCTGAATCTGTGCGGCCAGGTCTTCCATGGCCCGAATCGGTTCGCCGGCGACGCTCACGATCTGATCGCCGACCTGCAGTCCGGCCTGATCGGCGGGTGAGCCGGCCACCACCTCGCTGACGAGGGCCCCGACGGATCCGTCGGTGGGTGATTCACCCTTGATGCCGAGGAATCCGAGTTCGAGCGACTCGCCGGCCACGATGCGCCTGGCGATCAGGTCGACCGTTTCGGAGGGAACCGCGAAACCGACACCGATGTTGCCGTCGGTCACACCGTCGGTGCGGATCGAGGTGTTCATTCCGATCACGCGGCCCTCCCGGTCGGCGAGAGCGCCACCGGAGTTGCCGGGATTGATGGGGGCATCGGTCTGGATCATGCTGACCGGGCCCTGATTGTTGGCGTCGGAGCCGGCCCTGTTGACACGGTTGACGGCGCTGACGATGCCGGCGGTGACCGATTGTTCGAGCCCGAACGGGCTACCGATGGCCACAGCCAGCTGACCGACCTCGACGGTGTGGGCCGGGGCGAAAACCGCCTGTTTCAGCTCGGCGGTGGAGGGGTCGACCTTGATCACGGCAACGTCGCGACGGGAGTCGCCGCCGATCACCTCTCCCTCGACAACCGCGCCATCGGCGAAGGTGACCCTGACGGTGACCGAATCCTGGGCCACGTGATTGTTGGTGACTATGTAGCCGTTGGCTTCATCCCAGACGATGCCCGAGCCTTGACCGAGGCCGGTCTCGATGAGCACCACGGACGGGCCAACAACCCGAGCGACATCGGCGACGGGCTCGTTGGTGGTGCCACCGGAGGACAGAGGACCAACCACGTCGGGAAGGGTCACGCTGGGGGCCGGTGCGGCTGAGGTGTTGGGCATCACCACCGGTTCGTTGGCGGCCGGAGCAGCGGTGTCGCTACCACCGTTGACGATGGTGCCGGCAATGAAGCTGCCGGCGACGAGCGCGAGAACCGCGACAACGCCTGCCGCCACCCGCCAGCGTCGACCGCGCGGAAGAGGCGGGGCTTCTGGGGCCGAGGCTGGGGGTGGGGCGAATTGCGGCCGACCGAGAACACCGCCGGGGGGAACGGCGTCGGTCGGCCGAGGGGGAGTGGCCGAAACTGGAGGGACAGGCCACTCGCGGGTTGGGGGAGCGCCGCCGAACACCGACTGGGGCGAGCCCCAGGAGTCTGCCACCGGTGTTGGCTGCTGAAGTGTGGGATTGGCCGCACCACCCGGTGGGGGCGGGGGTGGTGGTACGGCCGGATCTTGGCCCGCCGGGCGGACGACGACACCATCGCGGGGAGGGATGGGGACAGAGGCGGCTGGGGGGACTACCGCGGTGTCGTGTTCTGGTGTCGCGTTCATCGCTCCGGCGGGCCGGCTCGACGGCTGGGGGGACTGACCGTCGTGCGAATCGTTGATCGGGTCTCGATCCATGTGAAGACCGTATTCGTCGGGGGCGAAAAGAACCGTAAGCAGTTGCGAAAATCGGCTGAAAATCGCTCAGACGGCGGGCTGGTTGTGGCTTCTGGGCAACCGGATGACGAACGATGAGCCGCTGCCGACCGTGGAATAGAGATCGACACGACCACCGTGGGCCTGAGCGATCTGTTGGACGATGGTGAGCCCCAGCCCGGATCGCCCCTCTTCGCGGGCCTTCGACCCGTCGCCCCGCCAGAACCTCTTGAAGACGTGGAGTTGGTCGGCAGGGTCGATGCCCGGTCCCTCGTCGGTGACCGACACCCACACCCCGTATTCGTCTTCTCCGGCACCGACACGAACCGTGGAGCCGGCGGGGGCCAGCCTCACGGCGTTGGCCAGCAGATTGGCGATCGCCCGCCGGATGGCCGGACCGTCGCCGCAGACCGGCAAAGCCTCGTCGGCCACCGAGGCCTGAAGGGTCAGGTCGTGGGCTTCGGCGAGCGTGGCGAACTCCTCGGCGAGATCGCATGCCACCTCACCGAGATCGAGATCCTCCTCACGCGTCGGCCGGGTGCCGTGGCGGGCGTAGTCGAGCAGGTCGTCGACGAGTGTGGACATTCGTGATGCCGATCTCCCGACCACTTCGCTGGCGGCCCGGTAGTCGTCGACATCGGAGTTGGGGTCGTCGAGAACCACATCGATGTTGGTGCGGATCACTGCCAGGGGGTTGCGCAGCTCATGGCTGGCCTCATGGATGAAGTCGCGCTGGGAGGCGAAAGCCTCGTCGATGCGGCTGAGCATGTCGTCGAATGTGTCGGCGAGCTGCTTGAGTTCGTCGTCGCGGCCCTCGAGGTTGATACGACGGGACAGGTCGGTGGCCTGGATGTCGCGGGCTACGCCGGTTATCCGACCCACCGGACGCAACACGATGCCGGCCACGAACCAGCCCACCCCGAGGCTTCCGACGAACAGCACGCCGAGGGCCCCGAACGCGTAGTTGCGGAGCTGATCGAGCGCTTTGGTGTTGATCTCCCTCTCGAACACGGCCAACGGATCGGCCACCTCGAACTCGAACTGCCCGAGCATGGGTTCGCCGTTGGTCCCGCGAAAGAGAATCTGCGCCCGTTCGGTGTGGGACACGTCCTGGTTCTCGAGGCTGCGGGCGAGGCCCGCGTAGATGCCGCCGACCACTATGGCGCCGAGCCCGAACAGCAGGACCGAATACAGGACCGTGAGCCGGAAGCGGATCGATCCGCCGATGCCACGGATGTGGCGCTCGACCGCCGGGGTCGTGCTCTCAGCCATCGGAGTCGCCGGCGCTGGGGGTCGGATCGTCGACGAGCAGTCGGTATCCGGATCCGATGACGGTCTCGATCAGCTGGGGTTCGTCGCCTTCGCTGAGCTTGCGGCGCAGGGTGCCGACGGTGACCCGAACCGTGTTGGTGAACGGGTCGGCGTGTTCGTCCCAGACATGTTCGAGCAGATGTTCCTGGGACAGCACCTCGTCGGGGTGGTGCATGAAGTAACGCAGGAGCGCGAATTCCTTGGCGGTGAGGTCGAGCTCGCGGCTGCCCCGACCGGCCCGGTGGCGTGAATCGTCGAGATGCAGATCGCCGACGGTCATCACCGCCGCCGGTTGAGCGGTGTCTCTGCGCAGCAACGAACGGACCCGGGCCGTGAGCTCACCGAACGCGAACGGTTTCACCAGGTAGTCGTCGGCGCCCGAGTCGAGGCCGGTGATCCGATCGTCGACGGTGTCGCGGGCGGTGAGCATCAGAACTCGGGGCACGTGACCGTCGACGGGCTTGTCGAGAAGGCGACGGCAGACCTCGATGCCGTCGATGCCCGGCATGGTGATGTCGAGGCACACCAGGTCGTAGGGGGTGAGCTCGGCCTTGTCGAGCGCTTCCTGGCCGTCGTTGGCCACATCCACGGCGTAGCCCTCGCGCCTCAGGCCGCGGGCCACCGCGTTGGCCAGATCCACTTCGTCGTCGACCACAAGAATTCGCATTGTCGAGACGCTACCCGCCGAGGTCTTTCGCTCGCGCTTATCGTGCGCCACGTTGAGTGCCATCGGTGACATCAGACCACCGTCGACCGAAAGACCGGATCAAGTGACAAACTCAGACGACACGGCGAGGACCCAGATGAACGATCAGCAGTATCCCCTCGAGCGAGCATTGGTGGAGTTGCGACGGGTGATCGTGGGCCAGGAACTTCTGGTTGAACGCCTGCTGGTGACCATGGTTGCCGGTGGACATTGTCTGATCGAGGGCCCACCGGGGTTGGCCAAGACGTTGGCGGTTCGAACTCTCGCCGACATCACCGGCGGCACGTTCAGCCGTGTGCAGTTCACCCCCGATCTGCTTCCGTCCGACATCGTCGGCACCCGGATCTTCAAGGCGTCGTCGGAGTCGTTCGATGTGGAACTCGGTCCGGTGTTCGCCAACTTCGTGTTGGCCGACGAGATCAACCGGGCCCCAGCGAAGGTGCAATCGGCGCTGCTCGAGGTCATGGGTGAGCATCAGGTCACGATCGGTGATGTCACCCATGAGGTGCCCACACCGTTCCTGGTGTTGGCCACCCAGAACCCGATCGAGTCCGAGGGCGTCTATTCGCTCCCCGAGGCCCAACGCGACCGCTTCTTGATGAAGGTGCTGGTCGATTATCCGACGCCCACCGAGGAGCTCGAGATCGTTCACCGCATGGGTGTCAACCCGCCGGTGGCGACCCAGGTGTTGTCGCCCGAGGCGGTGATCGGCCTGCAGGCCCGGGCCGATCAGGTGATAGTCGAGCCGTCGGTGGTGGAGTATGCGGTCAATCTGGTGACCGCCACCCGCCGTCCCGAATCGTTGGGTCTTCCCGAGCTCGCCGACAAGATCGACTACGGCGCCAGCCCCCGGGCCACTCTCGGGCTGGTGAGGGCCGGTCGGGCCATGGCTTTGTTGCGGGGTCGCGACTATGTGGTCCCCCAGGACGTCTTCGACATCGCTCCGGAGGTGATGCGCCATCGCATCGTGTTGTCTTACGAGGCCCTCGCCGCGGAGATGACCACCGAACACATCCTCGCCCGAATTCTGTCGACCGTGCCGGC
>JAJRXJ010000030.1 GCA_024276355.1 Actinomycetes bacterium
GGGTGGCCTTCGAGTGGGATGATCTCGACAAGGAAGACTTCGACATAGAGGTCAAGATCATCAAGATCGAGAAGGATCACCAGGAGTACGAGCACTCGACCGAAGTCTGCAAACTTCACGACTGACAATCAGCCGGTCGGCGGCGACTCGGCTGTGTGCCCTCGCTGTAGCCTCCGTCGGATGGACCGAACACTCGTCATATGCAAGCCCGACGCGGTCGAGCGGGGCCTCGTCGGAGAGATCGTCGGACGGCTCGAGACCAAGGGCCTCACCATTGTGAGGGCCGAACTGCGAACGCTCGACCCCGACACTCTCGCCCGGCACTACGCCGAGCATGTCGGCAAGGGGTTCTACGACGGCTTGGTGGAGTTCATGGGTCGTGGGCCGGTCATGGTCCTCGTCGTTCAGGGTCCATCCGACACCTGGAAGACGGTTCGTCAGATGATGGGCGCCACCAACCCACTCGATGCCGCGCCGGGCACGATCCGAGGTGACCTGGGAACCCTGTTCACCGAGAACCTCATCCATGGCTCCGATTCCATGGAATCAGCCGCCAGAGAGATCGAGATCTTCTTCCCAGGGACGTCGGTGGAGGGCTGACAAGCCTGTTCGGCTGAGGTGGTGCCACGAAGGTTCTGACCGCACATAGTGGCAACTTGATCACCCAGCGACATTGTGTTGCAATCTGGTGACCAAGTGGGCCTAGACTGCCGGTTGGTACGCGTTCGGGAGTTTGGTCCTCACCTTCCGCCTGTGCGTTCGCACCATCTTCCAATTCCCGGCTGCGAGGCCCTCGATCATGTTTGCAGATTCCATTCTGAGCAGCTTCGGAGCGGTCGTTGGCCGCGACATGGCCGTCGATCTGGGCACCGCCAATACGCTTGTCTACGTACGCGGTGAGGGGATCGTCCTCAACGAACCCTCGGTGGTTGCCATCAACACCGCCACCGGCAAGCCCTTGGCGGTGGGTACCGAAGCCAAACGGATGATCGGCCGTACACCATCCAACATCCAGGCCATTCGACCTCTCAAGGACGGCGTCATCGCCGATTTCGAGATCTGCGAGATGATGATGCGTCACTTCATCCAGAAGGTGCATCAACGCAAGTGGGCTCGCCCCCGGATGGTGATCGCAGTCCCGTCCGGTATCACCGGCGTCGAACAGCGCGCCGTACAGGAAGCCGCCGAGTTCGCGGGAGCACGAAAGCCGGCTTACATCATCGAAGAGCCGATGGCCGCGGCCATCGGCGCCGGCCTTCAGGTGCAGGATCCTGCCGGAAACATGATCGTCGACATCGGTGGGGGTACCACCGAGGTTGCGGTGATCTCCCTCGGCGGTGTCGTGGCCAGTCAGTCCGCCCGCGTGGGTGGCGACGAGATCGACAATGCGATCATCCAATACGTGAAGAAGGAATTCAGCCTGGCGCTCGGCGAGCGCACCGCTGAGGAGATCAAGGTTCAGCTCGGCTCGGCTTGGCCGCTTGCCCAGGAAATGCGGGCTGAGATCCGCGGTCGGGATCTGGTTACAGGGCTGCCCCGCACCGTTGTGGTCGGCACACCCGACATCAGAGAGGGTATGGAAGAGCCGGTGGCCGCGATCTGTGATGCCGTCAAGTCCACACTTGATCAGACACCTCCCGAGCTGGCCGCCGACATCATGGAGCGAGGAATAACCATCGCTGGTGGCGGTGCATTGTTGATGGGAATCGATCAGCGCCTGGCCGAAGAAACCGGTATGCCGATCCACATAGCACCCGATCCGCTCAACGCGGTCGCCATTGGTTCCGGACAGGTTCTCGAAGAATTCGAGGCGCTGCGCGACGTGATCCTGAGCTCGGGCGAGCTCTAGACCCGCATCGTCATGCCGCCTGCCCGGCGCGCGGCGCGGTCCAGAAATCGTCTCGCGCTGTTTGTCCTCACTGCGATCACGCTCCTGAGCCTCGACTTCCGCGGATTCGGCCCGATAGAGACCGCCCAAAGTGGGGTGCGCGATGTGATCCACCCGATCACCTCCTTGGTCGACACGGTGCTGTCGCCGTTCAGCGATGCATGGAACGCCGTGTTTCGCTACGGCGACCTCGAGGCCCAGAATGCCGAGCTCCGACAGCAGCTCGACGACATGACCGGCAAGGCCATCCAGGTCGAGGCCGACAGGGCTGCCTATGACCGGTTGCGCGATGCTGTCGACATCCGCTTCGGTGGAGACATCCCCCGGGTCGCGGCAACGGTCCTGAGGGGCGAGGTAGGCAACTTCGATACCGATGTGGTCACCATCGACAAGGGTTCGAACGCGGGACTCAAGCCCGGGATGGCGGTTGTGACGGGGGCCGGGTTCGTCGGACGGTTGAGCCAGGTAGACAACACCACCAGCACGGTCCAGTTGGTGAGCGACTCGTCGTTGATCATCGGCGTCAGGCTGGTATCGACCGACGATGTTGGGCTGGGTCATGGAGTCCCGGGACGAGTGAACGAGTTCGTCGTCGACCAGGGTCCGGGATGGCCCGAAGGTGGAAATCCCGAGCTGCTGCCCGAGATCGGGTCGGCTGTGGTGACCGCCACCGACAGCCGATACCCGGCCGAGATACCCATAGGGGTCGTGGCCAGCGTCTCGACCCCGGATGGCCTGGCGATGGAGGTCACTGTCAAGTTGTCGAATGACGTGACTGATCTAGGTTTCGTTTCGATCCTGCTCGACATCGCTCGCGACGAGGTGCCGTTGCGTCCCGTGGTCCCGAGCACGATCGTGCCGATCGAGGTCGATCCGTCACAATTGGGCTCGGTCACCACGGGAGGTTCGACCCCGTGACGGCTCTGCGAGTGTCAGCCGTATGTGTGCTGGCGCTGTCGTTGCAGCTGACGGTGTTCGTCGATGTGAGGGTTCTCGGTGTGGCTCCGGAGCTGTTGGCGATGGTGGCGATCCTGGCCGGCTATTTCGGTGGGTCGCAGAACGGTCAGGTGGTCGCGTTCGGTGCCGGTCTCTTGTGGGACATCTACCTGCCCACCCATCTTGGGGTATCCGCCCTGATATTCGCGGTGGCAGCCCATGCGGTCGGCTCGCTCGAGGCCAGCCTCTTCCACGACTCGCGACTGCAGCGTGCCGCGGTGGTCATGTCGGCGACCGTGGCCATCGTCCTCGCCTACGCACTGTCGAACGAGATTCTCGGAGTGCGGGGATTGATCAACCTCCGTTTGGTGAAGGTTGCTGTCGTGGCCGGAATGTTGAACGGAGTCCTGTCGCTCGCCGCCGCGCCGGTGATGAGGTGGGCTGTTCCCGCCAAGTCGGATCGTCCCGGGGGCGCGGTCGATTTCAGCGCGACTCGTGGTTGAATTGCGACCGATGTCTACGGGGATTCGCTGATCGTGGACGAGGAGTCACGGCAACTTCGTCTGCGCATGCTGGCCTTTGTTGGCATCACGTTGTTCGGTGCGATGTTCGCGCGCCTCTGGTATCTCCAGGCCCTCGAGAGTGAGACCCTTCAACAGCAGGCCATAGGCAACGTCCTGCAGCCGGTGTTCGAGCAGGCTCCCCGGGGGAGGATTCTGGATCGCAATGGACGGGTGCTGGTCGACAACCGTGTGGTGCAGGTGGTGGTGATCGACCGACGCGAGATGAAGCGGCGACTACCGGATGATCAAGCCCAGGACGAGATGTTTCTCCGGCTGGCCGAGGCGATCAGTCGGTCCGGGCGTCTCACCAAGGCTGCATCCATCAAGAGGACAGCCAACGATCCGCAATACGGTCCCTTCGACGAGATCCCCGTAGCCATCGATGTCGATCCGTCCCTCCTGGTTTTTCTGGGGGAGCGTCCCGATGAGTTCCCGGGCGTGAGCGTTGTCCAAAGGACAATCCGCACTTACCCGTACGGCACCCTTGCCGCCCATCTGCTCGGGTATGTCGGTCCGGTGACCAAGAGCGAACTGGAAGCGGCCAACCAGAGGATCGATCCCACCGACCCTGATGCCAAGACCTACCAGGCCAACGACGACATCGGGAAGTCTGGGGTCGAGAAGTCCTTCGAGGACGATCTCAGAGGCGTGCCCGGCGTTCGGTGGCTCGAACTCGACTACAAGCGCAACGTGGTGAGGGAGCGGGACGGCACACCACCGGTTCCCGGCAACGACCTGTGGCTCACGATCGACATCGATCTCCAGGCGTTGAGGGAACAGCAGCTCGCCGACGAACTGCGCAACGCCCGCGCCCAGACGCCATCGGACGGCGACCCACCATTTGTCGGCGCGGCCGGCGCGGCGGTGGCGATCGACCCGCGCAACGGCGATGTCCTGGCCATGGCGTCGTATCCCACCTATGACCCCTCAAAGTTCGTCAACGGAATCTCCAGGCGACTCTTCAGAGAGGTCACCAGCGAAGACAACCATGTGCCGGTGCTCAACCGCGCCATTCAGGGTGCCTATCCTCCCGGATCCACTTTCAAGGCCGTCACCGCGTACGCGGCGTTGAGCACCGGTGTGATCGGACCCAACGGGATCATCGGCACCAGGGGCCTCTACGCCGACACCGGCAGCTACAAGTATCCGAATTGTGTTGAGCAGTCATCCACCTGCGTGTTCAGGAGCCCATTCTCGGGGACCAGGGAGGTCGACCTTCGTGACGCCCTCACCGTGTCGAGCGACCCATACTTCTACCGGATTGGTGGCGAAGGTTTCTGGCCGCTCCCGAAGGGTCCCGACGAGGGCATCCAACACGCGGCGCGTGAACTCGGTCTGGGAAGCCAGACCGGTGTGCAGCTGCCGTATGAGCGGAGCGGGGTGGTGCCCGACCGCGCCTTCTTCGACTCCCAGTTCGCGGCAGGAGTCGCAATCCGCGATGGCTCTCAGTGGTTCGCCGGTGACACCATCCAGCTTTCCATCGGTCAAAGCGACCTGCTCGTGACCCCTCTTCAATTGGTCAACGCCTACGCGACGCTTGCCAATGGCGGTCGTCTACACCAGCCCAACATCGCCACCAAGATCACCTCTTGGGACGGCGAATTGGTCCGCAAGTTCGAGCCTCGTGTTCTTCGTGATCTGGCAATCCCAGACAGCGTCAGGCAACCAATAGTCGACGGGTTGCTGGGGGTGCCCCGAAAGGATGTTCCCAGAGGGACCGCGTGGCGTGCATTCAACGACAGCAGCTTCGGGGTGGAGTTTCCTCTGAACAATTGGCCGGTGGCCGGCAAGACCGGAACGTCTCAGAAGAAGGGAAAGGCCGACACGGCACTGTTTGTGGCATTCGGTCCCAACGACAACCCGGCCATCGGCCTGAATGCGGGTCTGGAACCGTCGATAGCGATGGTGGCGGTGTTGGAGGAGTCGGGATTCGGTGGCTCGGTCGCCGCGCCGGTGGTGGCCCGCACCCTTGATGCCGTAGCCACGAATTCGCTCGAACGGGTCCGGACCAAGGACGAACTCGACAAGTACTACGCCGACCTTGTGGTGGCCGCCGCCAAGTCGGCGGATTCGGCCGCATCCGGGAGCACGCCATGATGACATCCACGCGTCGAACCGGGGAGGACCACAACCCGTGGTGGCTGGTCGTCGACCCGGCCCTGATCCTGTCAACCCTGGCCGTGGCCGCCATCGGGGTGGTGCTCGTCTACTCGGCAACCCGCGGCCCCGCCGACGGGCTCATACCGGCCAACCGCACGTTCATGGAGCGTCAGATCTTCTTCGCCATGCTGGGCGCAATCCTGGCGGTGATCGCCGCGTTGATCGACGTGCGGCGACTGCGCTCGCTGATACCGACCGGATACGTCGGGCTGATCGTTCTTCTGCTGGCGGTCCTGAAACTCGGAGCGAAGGTGAGCGGGGCGCGTGCGTGGTTCCAGTTCGGAGGGTTCACCTTTCAGCCTTCGGAGCCGGGCAAAATCATTCTCATTCTTCTTCTGGCCCATGTGTTGGCCAACAAGTCCATCTCGGCGGCTCGCCTCGCCGCCGGACTGGGGGCGGCTCTGCTACCCATCATGTTGATCCTCAAGCAACCGGATCTCGGCACGGTGCTCGTCTACCTGGCCGTGCTCGCAACAGTTGTCGTGGCGAGCAATGTCTCGACCCGAGTGATCTTCCTGCTGGCGATCGTTGCTCTCACGGGCGTGGTTGTGATCATGCAATCGTCGGTTCTGGCCAGCTACCAGGAGGCGAGGCTCACGGTGTTCCTTCTCGACGATGCCCAGCTGGCCAAGCTCGATCCCGGCGTGGCCAGATTCGCCTACAACGCCAAGCAGTCGCAGGTGGCGATCGGCAACGGTGGTCTGACCGGGCAGGGGCTCTTCAAGGGCACCCAGACCAGTTCCAATCTCGTACCGGCGCAGCAAACCGACTTCATTTTCTCGGTGGCGGGGGAGGAACTCGGGTTCCGGGGCGCCGGGGCAATCTTGTTGCTCTACCTGATCATCGTGTTTCGGGTCTGGCGCACCGCCGTTCGCGCCTCCGACCCGTTCGACCGCCTTCTGAGTATCGGTGTGGTGGCAATGCTCATGTTCCAGATATTTCAGAGTGTGGGCATGACCACCGGAATCATGCCGGTCACCGGAATCCCTCTGCCATTCATGTCCTATGGCGGTTCATCGATGATCACCTCCATGGTGGCCATCGGATTGGTGCTCGGGGTTCACCGACGGCGCTACAACTATGTCGAGAGCTGAGTGGGCTTGGTGGCGGTTCACCAGTCCACCAGTGCCCAGCGGTAGCCTCATTGCATGGAATCCGTCTGGACGCGCTTGGAGAGCCTTCTGCCCCACGTGCAGAAGCCGGCGCGCTACATAGGTTGTGAGGACGGCTCACAACACCCGGTCCACGGATCCGGCAAGGTGAGTTGGCTGCTCACCTATCCCGACACCTACGAGGTCGGTCTCCCCAATCAGGGGCTCCAGATCCTCTACGAGATTCTCAATGAGCGCCCCGATGCCGTGGCCGAAAGGTCATACGCCCCATGGTCGGATCTCGAGGCTCTCATGCGGAGCGAGGGTCTGCCGCTGTTCTCGGTCGACAATCACCTGGCGGCCACCGACTTCGATCTGATCGCTTTCAATCTGAGTGCTGAGCTCGTCTACACCAACGTGTTGAATTGTGTCGACCTGGCGGGAATCGCGGTTCGTTCGGCGAACCGAAATGATTCCGACCCACTCATCGCGATCGGCGGTCACTGCACGTTCAATCCCGAGCCGCTGGCCGATTTCGTCGACTTGGTGGTGCTCGGCGATGGCGAGGAAGTGGTCGGTGAGATCACCGAGGTTGTTGCCGAGTGGAAACGCAACGGAAAGGGCCCGGGCACGCGCGAGGGCGTCCTGCGCACCTTGGCTTCGGTTCCGGGTGTCTACGTCCCGTCGCTTTACGAGGTGAGCTACGACGGCCCGGCCATAGTCGAAGTGTCCCCGAAATACAGCGACGTTCCCGAACGGGTCGAGAAGCGAACCATCGCCGATCTGGGCGACTGGCCGTATCCGAAATCGCAACTGGTGCCCCTCACCGAAGTGGTCCACGATCGTCTCAACGTCGAGGTGTTCCGGGGCTGCACCCGGGGCTGCCGATTCTGTCAGGCCGGCATGATCACCCGCCCGGTCCGGGAGCGCCCGGCTGAGCAGGTCAAGTCGATGATCACCAACGGGTTGAGACGCACCGGTTACGACGAGGTGTCGCTCACCTCGCTGTCCACCGCGGATTTCAGCGGAATAGATCAGGTGATTCGCGACACCGTGTCAGAGCCCGGCTGCGACCAGGTGTCGGTGGCGCTGCCCAGCCTCCGGGTCGACGCGTTCACCGTCGGCATCGCCGCCCAGATCCAACGGGCGCGGCGCACGGGGCTCACATTCGCCCCCGAGGCTGGTTCCTGGCGTCTGCGTCAGGTGATCAACAAGTTGATCAGCGAGGACGACCTGTTCGAGGCGGTCGAATCCGCCTACTCACAGGGCTGGCGACGAGTGAAGCTCTACTTTCTCACCGGTCTGCCCACCGAAACCGACCCCGACACTCTCGGAATTGCCGACCTGGCTCAACGATGCGCCGAGATCGGGCGTGCCCACAACCGATCGGCATCGGTCACCGTGTCGGTGGGCGGGTTCGTTCCCAAGTCGAACACCCCGTTTCAGTGGTTCGGTCAGAACACCAGCGCCGAGCTCGGCCGCAAGATCGGGATGCTACGAGACGCCACCCGCCGCAACCGGGCCGTGCAGCTCAAGTGGCACGATCCGAAGGCCACCCTCATCGAGGGCATCGCAAGCCGCGGGGATCGGCGAATCGGCGCCGCGATCGAGTACGTGTGGCGACATGGGGGAGTGTTCCAGGAATGGTCCGAGCACTTCAACCACGATCTCTGGCTGGAGGCCATGGCCGCCTGTGGCCTCGACATCGACTGGTACGTACACCGTCACCGCACCGAGCAGGAAATCCTGCCGTGGGATCATCTCTCGGCCGGGCTCCACAAGGATTTCCTCTGGCAGGACTGGCGCGACGCCCTCGATCAGGTGGGGCTGGAAGACTGCCGATGGACACCCTGCTACGACTGCGGCGCGTGCACCGGCTACGGCATCGAACACGTGGTGGCTTCGGCCACCCCTCCGGCCGGAGGTAGCCAAGGCACCGGTGTCAGACAGGCGCCGGAGCCGCTCATCCCGGCGACACTTCAAGTCAGGGCGGCTGCGGCGGTGCCGTCCACATGAGAATTCGACTCAAGTTCACCAAGTTCGGCAAGGTCAGGTTCACTTCCCACCGCGATGTGGCCCGCATGTGGGAACGGGCCGTCCGCCGCTCGGGCCTACCGATGGCCTACAGCGAGGGGTTCAATCCGCGGCCTCGCCTGTCGTTCGGGCTGGCCCTTTCCACCTGCCACGAATCGCAATCCGAATACCTCGACATTGACATAGATCCCGAACGTGCCGACCAGATCGACATGGCCGAGATCCTGTCGGTTCTCACCCAACATCTTCCCGATGGGCTTGCGGCCGTCGGGGCAGAAGTAATCACTCGCAAGACTCCGTCGCTTCAGCAGGCGGTCACCAGCTGCACTTGGCAGATAGACGTGATCGAAACTGATGAGGAGACAGCGGCCGGGGCCGTGGCCCGTGCCCTTGCCGCAGATGAGCTCGTCGTGACCCGTCAGCGGAAGGGCAAGGAAGTCACCGACGACCTTCGCCCGCAGCTGATCGGCATCGACATCCTCGGGCCCACCGAAGACGGTGTTCGCATCGTGGCCGAACTCGGCACAAAGCCGAGATCCATCCGCCCGAGCGAGCTTCTATCCGTGTTCGAACCGCCCCTTCGGGAGCGGCGAGTCACCCGACTCAATCAATGGATCACCGACGACCTCGGCGAACGACGCGAACCAATCGTGTGTCGATCCGTGGCGTCCGCAGCCGTGGGGGCCACGTGAGCGCTCACCGCCGGCTGCCCGAACGTAAGGAATTCCAACATGGCCGAAGAGATGGCCGAAAACAACAACGCCGCCTCGAGCAGCGCGGCATCATCCGACAAGACGGCGTCACGAACGACAACCCAGTCTTCGCCTTCCGGAGACCAGAGCCCGCCTGACACCCCCAAGATCGGCGATTCGCGGCCCGCCCCGGCTTCCGGCGCATCCGA
>JAJRXJ010000031.1 GCA_024276355.1 Actinomycetes bacterium
CAACTCGGCCAGCTCCTTGGCCAGATCGATCTCGTATTCCCACACCTCGTGGCGGTAGGGATCCACCCAGGCCAATCCCTCACCATCCAGCCAGATCTCATCGGGGTTGGAAGCTGCTCGTACCGCCCACTCGGGTCGCCCCTTGGCCAGGGGATTGTCCTTGAAGGTTACAAAACGGGCAATGGCGTAGATGCCGCGCTCCCGGCAGAGGGCCAGGAATTCCTGAGCGGACATCGCGTTGGGTTGGTAGACGCCAAGTTCTCTGGCTATCGGATTGCGCGGCTCCCAGGCCAATTCGCCGAAATCGCTCTTCATGTCAACCACCACAGCGTTCAGGACATCGGAGCGCGCGATCAGGTCCAGCCGCTCTCGCACCAGATCCCGATTATAGAGGACGTGGAAGGGGATGTAGAAGCCGCGCGCCTGGAACGGCTTCATAGCCGCCCGCAGGCAATAGGGCTGGCCGCAGTCGCCGGGATCAAGCGATTGGGGAAAGAGCAACGCATAGCCCGGTGCTTTAACCATGAGCTGAAAGGTCGGTGGCAGGTCCTCCATGATAAACCGGCCGTCGGGATCAACGTCCACCATTTGCAGGGGAGGCAAGCCGCGACAGTCGCGACCCTGACAGCGCTTGCCATCGTAAACGTAGATCGTCGCGCCCGGCACCGGCCGCCCATTGCTTGCGTCTACCACCTGGCCAGCAACCGTGTTGCGATACACCTGCACCGCCATGTGGTCGCTGCCGTCGTAGATCACCGGCACCGGACAATGGCGGCACCGATGCCGACAACCGCGACTCGTCTCGACGTAGCCCACCAAGTGGTGCTCCCCCGCGACCTCCAGCATGGCGTAGCTGTCGAGGGGATGAAGGAGGCTCCTGTCGGGGGTCGTGGACGGCCCACGGGCCGTGTTGATCACCACGGCCTGCGGCAACGACCGGGGACCGTCGCGACCAACGGATCCGACCCAGTCGACCAGGGCTGATTCGTATTCACCGGCGATCACCTGATCCACCAGCCCGGCCGACCACCGGTCGGCGCCGACGGCCGCGTACAAGCCGTAGAAGCAGGTCGGGAGCCCGGGCCGGCGCGACCTCACGTATCGGGCGGTCTCGATAGCCAGACGCATGGCCGTGTGCATCGGGACCGAAACAGCCACGGCATCGGCCCAGTCGATGGCATCGTCGCCCAGCGGGCTGATGCTGGTATCGACACATCTGACCTCGTGACCCGCGTCTCCCAGAGCCGCTCCGGGAACAGCCAAGTTGATCGGTTGATGCCCAAGCTCGTAGCCGGACACGAGAACGATCCTCACGGCGACTCCAAGAGGTCCGGCACCATCGATGACATCCCACGATCCTAGATGCACACCTGCCGGGACCCTCTGTCGCTGACGCGTGACAGCTGGTGTGCCACACTCCCTTGGATGGCCGATCCTCCGATCAACACGGGCGACATTCCGACAAGGACCGACGTGGTCGTGATCGGTGCCGGAATCGTCGGGCTGGCGTCGGCCCACGAGATCGCCGGCCGCCACCCCGAGTTGGCGGTGACCGTGATCGACAAGGAGGCCTCGCCGGCATTTCATCAGACGGGACGCAACTCCGGCGTGATCCATTCCGGTATTTACTACCGTCCGGACTCCAACAAGTCGACGATGGTGGCCGATGGCCGGCACCTCCTGTTCGATCTGATCGAACGCCACCACATACCCCACGACATGTGCGGCAAATTGGTGGTGGCAATCGACCCGAGCGAAATCGGCCGACTCGATGCTCTCCAGCAACGTGCCGCCGACAACTCGATACCCACCACTCGCCTCGGTGGTGCCGGACTCCGGGAGATCGAACCCCACATCGCCGGTGTCGCGGCCCTGCATGTCCCCAGCGCCGGGATCACCGACTACGCGGCCGTGTGTCGGGCCCTCGTCAGCGAGATGGTCGAGCTGGGGGTGGGCTTTGTCTTCGGAGCGGCTGTCATCGGAACCACCGGTTCCGGACAGCACACGATTGTTCACACGACCCGGGGAGACATCGAAACCACCACGTTGGTCAACTGCGGGGGTCTTCAATCGGACCGGGTGGCCGAGTCGGCCGGGGCCTCCACGGGAGGCGTGCGCATAATGCCGTTCCGTGGCGAATACTACGAACTCGCCAGTTCCGCTCGGCATCTGGTCAACAACCTCGTCTATCCCCTGCCCGACCCTGCATTCCCGTTTCTGGGTGTGCACCTCACCCGCATGATCGACGGGTCGATCCACGCGGGACCAAACGCTGTTCCCGCACTCGAACGCGAGGGCTACCGCTGGCGCGACATCTCGATGCGCGACACCGGAGAGATCGTGTTCGCCAAACGCACCTGGAAACTGGCCCGACGCTATTGGCGAACGGGTTTGGGAGAGATCCACCGATCGATCAGTCGCCGGGCCTTCCTCACCGCGCTTCGGCGATTGTGTCCCGAACTCGCGAACTCCGACATCGAGCCGTCCGGCGCGGGGGTGCGGGCCCAGGCCATAGATCGCAACGGGAACCTTCTCGATGATTTCGCGTTCGCCGACAGCCCGGGGGCCATTCACGTGGTCAACGCACCGTCACCGGCGGCCACCGCTTCGCTGGCGATCGCCAAGACGGTGGCGCAGCGTCACGACGAACTGATCAACTCGGAGTCGTGACCGCAGGCAATTCTGAAGGCAGTGCGCCAACCGGTTGGGTCGATGCCTATTGCCGCGGCGAGCTCATCCGATCGCTGAAGCGACTCGTCGGCCTCGGCCGAACCGGCTGCACGGAGACACTCCGATTCGGCCAGCGCAATCACCAGCCTGCTGACCCGATCACCGCCGGGGGGCACTATCTCAATGGCACGTTTCAACGCCACCCTCGAACCTGATTCGTCTCCGACACGGGCAGCGGAACAGGCGACCGCACACCGGGCCAGCACGCGGTCCATGTATGTCGACCTGGGTGAGAGCTCGACGGTGTCGACATACTCGGTGTTGTCGAGGCCCAGCGCGGTGGCCGCCAAGGCAATGGTGGCCCATCCCCAGGTTGAACCAAGCCCATTGTCGTCTTCGGGCATCAGTTCGAGAAGTTTCATGGCCTCGGCCGGATTGCCGAGCTGAAGATGGCTCAGCGCTGTCGCCACCGCCCTGTCGGACTCGCCGATCAGATCGGGGTCGAATCCGAATATCTCACCAAAGTGTCGTTGAGCCTCATTGGTGTCGCCGATGGCCGCGGCACTTGCCGCCAGCGTGACCCGGAGAATCTCGAATCTCGGATCTCCCTCGGTGGCCGATCCGATGGCCTCCCGGATGACACGGAAACCCTCGTCGACCCGACCCGACTGCACCAAGGCACGGCCCAGAACCGCCATTCCCTGGGTGTGTCCGATCGGATCCGATCCGACGGGGAAGGTGTCGAGCGCCATTCGGGCGCGCTCGACAGCTTCGTCGACACGACCGGTCCACAGAGCAGATGTCGCCATGGCCACGTTCATCATCGACTCGCCCCAGCGATCACCGCGCTCGCGGGCCTCGGCCAGAGTCTGGCCGGCGAGCTCGTCGGCCTCGGCGAAGCGGCCCGCGTGGATTCTGACGTAGGCGAGAAGCCCGCGCGACCATGCTCGACCGGCGGCATCACCCAGGTCGTCGAACGCCTCGATCGATGCCATGAGGCGCTCCTCGGCCTCCAGCATCCGACCACCGATGAACGACAGCCAGGCCAGATTCTGCCTGGCCCACGCCATTCCGGCTTGATCGCCCGCGGCCTCGTAGCAGTGGAACGCGTCGGTGATCGAATCCTCCGACGCCTGGTTGCGCCCCATGAACAACTCGGTGACACCACGCCGACGCAGCCCGTCGGCGATCAGAATCGGATCACCGGCGGTGCGCGCCAACTCCAACGCGAGTTGGGCCCGTTCGATCGCCACCGGCTGGTCGTTGGCCCATTGCGCAACCTCGCTCTCTATGAGGGCGGCGCGGGCATTGAGTGCAGGATCATTCATTTCGGCCAGCAGGGGGCGCAGTTCGGCTAGGTCGGCCTCGACCCGGTCGAGACGCACCATGCGCACGGATGTGGAGGCCCGCTCCAAGAGAACCTCGACTCGGCGAGGGTCTGTCGGCGACATCAGCTCGAGAGCGGATTCGAAGAGGCGTTCGGTGCGCTCCAGCGACTCTGATGTGGCCGCTTGGCGGGCCGACAGAATGGTCCAGTGGATGGCCCGGTCGAACAGATCGAGTGGTATCCCGTCGACCGATCCAAGGTCGCGCGCCAATATCGCCGAGCTTCGATAGTGGTATGCGATCGCGTTGACCGCCTCCGGCTTGTTGGACTCCAGCCACCACGCGATTCCCGCATGACGGCGGGCCCGATCGGACTTGGTGAGGCGCTCGTAGGCCACCTCGCGAACCAGGTTCGATCTGAACGACCAGACTCCGTCGACCGTGAGGACAAGATCGGCGCGCTCGAGCTCGCGCAGCGCGGCATCGACGTCGACTTTCGTGTTCTCGACCTCGACCATCCGACGCAGCGACTCGACCTCACCCCTCAGGCCCAGAACTGCGGCGTCCTCCACGAGGCTGCGACCGGCCTCCGGCAGATCGTCGAGACGGGCGCTGATGGCGCTTCTCACGTTGGACGGCAATGTCAGGGCGTCGGCCGAGTCCGACGAGGAAAGCATCCGGGCCATTTCCTCGATGAACAAGGGGTTGCCCGCCGAGCGTTCCACCACCTGTTGTCGAACCTCGTCGCTGACCCCGGGCAACAAGTCCATGGCCAGCAGATTCGCGGCCGCATCGTCGAGCGGTTCGATGCTGAGAGTCATCGAGTTGAACAGTCCGGGCTTGGGTATCCAGTGGTCGAACACCGCAACCCTCGCGGTGACCAGCACAACGAGACGGCGACGGGAAAGTCGCTCCAGAACATCGTCGAGCAGGGTCAGGACCGACTTGTCGGCCCAGTGGATGTCGCTGAACCAAAGAACGACCGGCGCCTTCTCCGTGAGCGCGTGGAGCAGAACGCGCACCGACCGCATGACCTCGGCGGCCACACGTTCGGATTCAAGCCGGGCGATCTTGGACTCCGAACCGAGCAGGTGAAGCAGGCCTTCGGTTGTGCGGTCTATCTCGGCGGCATCGGCCTGGCTGCCGAGGGCATCGGCCACCGACGATGTCACCATCGCCCGGGTCTCATCGATGGGGGCAGCCGAGTCGACGCCCATGAACCCTCGGACGGCATCGGCAACCGGACCCCACACGTTGGCCTCTCCGTAGGGCAGGCATCGGCCTTCGAGAACGATCGCGTCGTGGTCGTAGCGGGCCAGCTCGGCCACCTCGGATGCCACCCGGGTCTTCCCGACGCCCGACTCACCGGTGAGCGAAAGCAGTTGAGCCCGGCTGCGCCGGATCGCGGCCGCTACGGTGCGGCGCAGGATGGCGAGTTCCGGTTCACGCCCCAGGAGCGGGGTGTCGGGGCCATGACGCCGTTCGCCCGGCCTGCCAACCGGCTCGATCGCCCGCCATGCCTCGACCGAGTTCTCCCGGCCTCGCGCGTGGAGCATCCCCAGCGACTGGTAGTGAATCACCTCGGCCGTTGATGCATGGGTGTCAGGACCCACGATCACGGTTCCCGGTTTGGCGGCGGTCTGCAACCGGGAAGCCGTATTGACCACGTCGCCCATGGCCGTGTATTCGTCGCCCGCAGCGATGGCGCCCACCAACACCTCACCGGTGTTGATGCCGATTCTCAGCCGCAGCCCCACGCCGGTTTCGGTGTCGTAACGCTCGACCGTGTCCTGCATTCTCAGCGCGGCACGAACGGCTCGTTCGGCATCGTCTTCGTGGGCGATGGGGGCTCCGAACAGGGCGATGATCGCGTCGCCCAGCACCTTGTCGACCCGACCACCGAACGCGGAAATGTCGTCGGCCAGCAGAGCGAAGCACTTGTCGACGAGATTCTTGACCTGCTCGGGATCACGGGTCTCCGAGAAGCCCGTGAAACCCACGATGTCGGCGAACAAGACGGTGACCACACGTCGCTCGTCGCCGCGCGCCGCCAGCTCATGGCCGCAGCTCGGACAGAATCGAGCGTCCGCCGGAACGCTTGCTCCACAGGAAGGACAGTTCACAGCCACAGCGTAGGCCGATCGCGGGTGCTGGCTGCATCCTCCGCAGGGACGACGGCATCTCGCCGTCAGGGATGATGCCCCGCACCGGCGTCTTTCGTACATTGGACGACATGCAGGCCACCCCACACCCGATCGACGGGATCCGATCCCGCCCGATGATGGCCGATGCGACGCTCGCCGCCGTGCTTTTCACGCTCTCGCTGATCCTGGGCCTCACCACCCAGATCGATCCCGGCCAACGCGCGATCGGCGGCCTTGGCTGGAGTCTGATCGTGGCTGTCAACCTGGCTCTCGTTCTGCGCCGCCGCTCTCCCGTCCTGGCACTGTGGCTCACCACATCGACGACGTTGCTGTATTGGATCCTCGATTACCCCGACGTCGCGGTCGGCCCGAGTCTCATGGTCATGGTCTACAGCGTGGCTGCCCATGTCGACCGCCCGCGCTCACTTCGCCACGGCATGGCGGCCTCGGGCTCGGCCCTTTTCGTGGCGCTGCTGGGGGTGCTGGTCCCCCAGGAGGAGCTGCCGTGGTTTTCGGTGCCGATCAACGCGCTGCTCTTCGCCACCGCTTGGATTCTTGGTGACAACCTCCGCAATCGCCGGGCCTACCTACGCGAACTCGAACAGAACGCCGATCGAATGGCCCAAAACCGCGACCTCGAGACCCGACGGGCGCTGAGCGAGGAACGCACCCGAATCGCCCGCGAGCTGCACGACGTCGTGGCCCATTCGATGAGCGTGATCGTGGTGCAGGCGGGGGCCGCTCGACGCCTTCTCGACAGCCGACCCGACCGGGCAGCCGAAGCCCTCCGGGCCATCGAATCGACCGGCAGGGAGTCACTCAATGAGATGCGCCGGATTCTCGGCGTGCTTCGCAGCGACACCGACGAGGCAGAACTCACGCCCGCGCCGAGTCTCGCCGACCTCGGTCGTCTGGCCCGACAATACGAAGAGGCCGGATTGCCGGTCGACATCTCGTACCAGGGGGCACGTCGGAGTCTCCCGGCCAGCATCGAGCTCTCGGCCTACCGGATCGTGCAGGAGTCACTCACCAACACCCTCAAGCACGCGGGGCCGGCGCACGCCGGTGTCCAGCTCACGTTCGAGCCCGAGAGTTTCTGCGTCGAGATCGTCGACGACGGCCGGGGAGCGGCCAGTCAACCGGCGCCGACCGGAGCCGGTCAGGGGCTGTTGGGGATGAGGGAACGCGTGGAGGCCTTCGGCGGATCACTGGTCACCGGCCCTCGCGCCGGTGGCGGGTTCGGGGTCATGGCCCGTTTCCCGGCAGAGGTCCACGCATGACCTCCAACCCGATCCGGGTCGTGGTGGTCGACGACCAGGCGTTGATGCGCACCGGCTTCACCATGATTCTCGAATCTGCCGACGGGATCGAGGTGGTAGGCGAGGCCGCCGACGGTCGTGCCGCCATCGAAGAGGTTCGCAGACGTCGCCCCGACGTGGTCCTCATGGACATACGCATGCCCGAAATCGACGGGGTGGAAGCCACCCACGTCCTCAACGACGACCCCGACGTGGGTTCCCGGGTGCTGATTCTCACCACCTTCGATCTTGACGACTACGTGTACCGGGCCCTGCGATCCGGGGCCGCTGGATTCCTGCTCAAGGACACGCCACCGGAGCAACTCATCGAGGCGGTCAAGGTGATCGCCGCCGGTGAGGCGTTGTTGTCGCCATCGGTCACCCGCCGATTGGTCGAGGAGTTCGCCAGGTCGACCCACGCGTCGGCCGACGCGGTGCCCGGCATCGGCGATCTCACCGAACGGGAGGTCGAGGTGCTCGAAGCCCTGGCCTCGGGCATGTCCAATGCCGAGATCGCCACCTCCCTTTTTGTCGGCGAGACCACCGTGAAGACCCATGTCGGCCGGATCCTGATGAAGCTCGGCGTGCGGGATCGTGTGCAGGCCGTGGTGGCCGCCTACGAGTCGGGTCTCGTCCGTCCGGGCGGAGCCTGACCGCTTCCAATCGTCCCAACGGACGACCCGTGATCAGCACTGAGCCCGACGCCCAAATCGGCGCCTTTCCCTAGTGTCATTTCGACCGGCCGATGCCTCCCATCGGGCCGACACTTTCTCATCGAAAAGGCGCACAAATGTCACTACTCACCACCAACCCGACTGCGACCGATCTGGTCGCAGCCCGGGCCATCAACCTCACCAAGATCTACGGTCGGGGCGACACCGAGGTCCGGGCCCTCGACGGCATCGATGTCGAGTTCCACCAAGGGCAGTTCACGGCCATCATGGGTCCGTCGGGATCCGGCAAGTCGACCCTCATGCACTGCCTCGCCGGCCTCGACCGGATCACCAGCGGCTCGATCGTCATAGGCGGAACCGACCTCACCGCCCTCAACGAACGTCGACTCACACTGCTGCGCCGAGACCGAATCGGATTCGTGTTCCAGGCCTTCAATCTCGTACCGACCCTCACCGCCTTGGAGAACATCACCCTGCCCATGGATCTGGCCGGCACCAAGCCCGACCCGGCCTGGCTCGACACGGTGATCGACACCGTCGGCCTCCGCGACCGGATGACCCACAGGCCCAGCGAGCTCTCCGGAGGCCAGCAGCAGCGCGTGGCGGTGGCGCGGGCCCTCGCCGGACGGCCCGAACTGATCTTCGCCGACGAACCGACCGGCAACCTCGACTCCACCACCGGTGCGGAGATTCTGTCGTTCATGAGGCGGGCGGTCCGGGAGATGGAGCAGACGATCATCATGGTCACCCATGATCCGGTCGCCGCGTCCTACGCGGATCGTGTCGTGTTTCTCGTCGATGGGACCATCGTCGACGATCTCGTCGACCCGACCGCCGACAGCGTCCTCGACGCCATGAAGCGACTGGGAAACTGACATGTTGAAACTCACCTTCCGCAATCTCGCGGCCAACAAGGCCCGCTTCGTCATGACAACCTTCGCCGTCGTACTCGGGGTCGGCTTCGTGGTCGCCAGCTTCGTGCTGAGCGACGGTCTCCGTTCGAGCTTCGGCGATCTCTCCGACGAGATCACCGTCGGTACCGACCTGCAGGTTCGACCTGTGAGCGACTTCGGTGAACCGCCACCCCTCGATCAGGATCTGGTGGACCGCATTGCCTCCCTCGACGGCATCGAGGTGGTCGCCGGGTTCGTGTCGGCCGATGACAATGCCATGCAGCCCGTGAAGCCCGACGGCACGACCATCTCCTCGGCCGGACCGCCACAGCTCACGTTCTCGTGGGTCGCGGACCAGGGACTCGGATCGTTCGCGTTGGTCGAGGGCACCGCCCCCGACGAGCCCCGCGAATTCGCCATGGACATCGACGGTGCCGAAGCCAACGGCTTCGTGGTTGGCGGGAGCTACGACCTCGTCACCCCGATCGGCGTCGTCAAGGATGCCACCCTCACCGCAACCACCCGTTTCGGCTCCGACAACAGCACTCTCGGTGCTGTCCTCATGCATGTGAGCCTCGGCGAGGCCCAACGGCTCTTCGGCTCGCCCGGCACCGTCGACGAGATCGGGATTCGACTGGCCCCGGACGCCGACGCCACCGCCGTTGCTGCCGCCATCTCCGGAATCATTCCCGACTCAGGCGTTGAGATCGTCGATCAGGCCACCCTCAACTCCGAACAGAAGGCCGACTTCAACCAAGGAATCAACATCATCGGCAACGTGCTGCTCGGCTTCGCGATCGTGTCTCTGTTCGTGTCGATCTTCATCATCTACAACACCTTCTCGATCGTGCTCGGCCAACGCGTCCGCGAGATGGGGCTGCTTCGTGCCCTCGGAGCCGACAGCCGTCAGATCCGGCGAACCGTGCTGGGAGAGGCTTTGCTGGTGGGGCTGTTCGCCTCGCTCATCGGTTTGATCGCCGGCGTTGGCATCGCCCGTGGCCTCATCGCCTTGTTCGAGGCGCTGGGAGCCAGCCTCCCGGACGCACCCACAATCGTCGCGCTGCGCACCGTGATCCTGGCTCTTGTCCTGGGGGTTGGCGTCACCGTCGTGTCGTCGCTGGTTCCGGCTCGTGCCGCCGCCGGAATCGCTCCGATCGCTGCTCTTCGCGACGGGGCCCGGCTGGGAAGCCAGAGTTCCCGCCGCCGGAGCCTCACCGGGGCGGCCCTGATTGGGGTCGGCCTGATGTTCGGGGTATACGGTCTGGCGAACCCGCCGGGTACCACGCTCGCACTGGTGGCCGTGCTGGGGCTGGCCGCCTCCCTGGTGTTCGTCGGCGTGAGCCTGGCCAGCCACATGCTCGCCCGACCGGTGGCCCGTGTCCTCGGTTGGCCCATCGCCGCCGGTATGGGAACCGCGGGACGCTTGGCGCGCGAGAACGCGTCGCGCAACCCGCGTCGTACCGCCACGACCGGTGCCGCCCTGATGATCGGCCTGTCACTGGTGAGCACGGTGTTGATCATCGGTGAGTCTGTGAAGTCTCGCCTTGGGGATCTCCTGGAGACCTCCGTGCAGGCCGACTACCTCATCGTCGATGACAGCGAGGCCGGGGTCACATCCGACCTGGCTGCCGAACTGGCGGCCACCGGCCAGTTCTCCGCGGTGACCGGCTTCCGTTACGACGAGGCTCGCCTCTCGGGCACCGTGTCCGAGGTCGTGGCCGCCGATCTCACGAGTCTTGGTCGGCTGCTCTCACTCGATGTTCGCAGTGGTGCCATCCCCTCGGACGAAGCCGGCGATGTCGTTCTGCTCCACATGGACCAGGCCGATGAGCTGGGAGTCGTCGTGGGCGACGTGGTTCCGGCGGAGTTCGCCACCGGAACGACCATCGACCTCACGGTCGCGGCGATCTTCGCCGACGACACCGTCATCGGAAGTCCGATCGTTCCGAATGCCGTGTTCGACAGCGCCGGCTCAGCCGATGTCCATCAGTGGGTGGCGGCCGCACTGGCCGACGGGATGGATCCGGATCTGGCTCAGCCGCTGATCGATCAGATACAGCAGCGCTACCCCCAGGTCTCGATCGACAGCGCCGCCGAATTCCAGGCCCGGTTCGAAGCGAGTATCGACAGCGCCCTTGCGGTCGTCAACGCACTGCTGGCCCTGGCTGTTGTGATCGCCCTCATCGGTATCGCCAACACGCTGGCACTGTCGGTCCACGAACGCACGCGGGAGCTCGGATTGCTCAGAGCCGTGGGCATGACCCGTCGTCAGGTTCGTCGCATGGTTCGCTGGGAGGCAGCTCTGGTGGCCATGTTCGGAGCGATGCTCGGCGTCGCTCTCGGTGTGGTGTTCGGCTGGGGTGCGGTAACCGCCCTGCCGGTGAATTTCGCCGACACGGTGACCATCCCGATCCGCCGCATCACCGTGTTGGTGGTGGTCGCTGCGGGTGCGGGCCTTCTCGCCGCTTGGCTCCCGGCGAGGCGAGCCGGTCGTCTCGACGTCCTCAAGGCCATCAGTCACACATGAACCGCGTCGCGGCCGCGGTCCGCATCCCGTAGCGTTACCCCACCACTCGTCATGCAGCCCGGAGGCGGCCAGATGGATTCCACCTCGATCACCATGGAGGCAACCGCAGCAAGAGCGGTCGGCGCCACGAAGGTGTACGGGAGCGGTGAGACACGAGTGTGCGCACTCGACGGGGTCACCGCCGAATTCGAGCGGGGACGCTTCACCGCGATCATGGGCCCGTCGGGGTCCGGCAAGTCAACATTGATGCACTGCCTTGCCGGGCTCGACACCCTCACCGAGGGCCGCGTGTTCATCGGCGACACCGATCTTTCCACGCTCTCCGAACGCAAGCTCACCCTGCTGCGTCGCGACAAGGTCGGCTTCGTGTTCCAGGCGTTCAACCTTGTTCCCACCCTCACGGCCATCGAGAACATCACCCTCCCGATGGACCTCGCCGGTCGCGACCCCGACCGGGAGTGGCTCGACAACGTGATCGACACCGTGGGCCTGCGCGACCGGCTCACCCACCGACCCAGCGAACTGTCAGGAGGCCAGCAGCAACGGGTCGCTGTGTCCCGGGCGCTGGCCTCCAATCCCGAGATCATCTTCGCCGATGAACCCACCGGGAACCTCGACTCCACCAGCGGTGCCGAGGTCCTCGATTTCATGCGTCACGCTGTGGATGAACTCGGTCAGACAATCGTGATGGTCACCCACGATCCCGTGGCTGCAGCCCATGCCGACCGTGCGGTGTTCTTGGTCGATGGCCGGATCGTCGACGAGATGGCCGACCCCACCGCCGAGTTGGTGCTCGACGAGATGAAGCTCCTGAGCCGGCGGTAGCCGACGATGTTCCGCCTCACTCTGCGCAACCTGCTCCACAAGAAGATCCGGTTCGCGTTCACCACCGGCATCGTCGTCATCGGTGTCACTTTCGTGGTCGGCGTGTTCGCCCTCACCGACAGCATCCGTTCCTCGTTCGACGATCTGGCCTCCGACATCGAGTCGGGCATCGACCTCACGGTGCGGGTGCCCCTTCAGATCGGCGATGAGCTCGACCGGGTGCGGGTGCCCCAGGAGGTTGCCGACCGGGTGGCTGCCGTTCCGGGGGTGGCACGGGTCGACGGTCGCATCGTCGCTCGCAACACCTCGGTCATCGATGACAACGGCGAGCCGATCGCGCCCCGGGGGCCGCCCACGCTCGGCTCTTCTTGGTTCCCCACACAGTTCTTCGTGGTCGACGGACGCCCCCCCGACGGCCCCGACGAGTTCGCCATCAACTCCAAGGCCGCTACTGCCCACGATCTGGTGGTGGGGAACACCTACGACATCTCCGGCCCGAACGAGCAACGCAGTTTCCGGCTCGTGGGGATCTACAACTTCGGCGACCCCGACAAGGACAAGTCGTTGGCCGCCAGCGCAGTTGCTTTCGACACCGCCACCGCGCAGGAGTTCCTCAACGGCGGCGAAGGCTTCAACGAGGTATCGGTGGCGATCGAGCCCGGCGCTGATCGCGCAACGGTCCAGCAGGCTGTGGCCGATGTCGTCGGCAGCGAATACGAGGTCGTGGATCAATCCGCCAAGATTGAGGAGACCCAGGCCGATTTCGGTCAGTTCATCTCGATATTCGGCAATGTGCTTCTGGCGTTCGCTCTCATCGGCGTGTTCGTATCGGCGTTCATCATCAACAACGTCTTCCAGATAGTCCTTGGTCAGAGGGTGCGCGAACTCGGTTTGCTGCGGGCCATAGGTGCCACCGGTCGCCAGGTCTCGAGATCGGTGATCGGTGAGGCCGCCCTCGTCGGGTTCCTGAGCACCGTCATCGGGTTGGTCGCCGGTCTCGGGTTGGCCCGACTACTGCGAATCATGCTCAAGTCGGGTGGGTTCGCCCTTCCCGACGGACCGATCGGACTCCGGCCCCGAACAGTCGTGTTCGCCGTGGTGGTGGGCATGGGGGTCACCCTCGTCTCGTCGATACTTCCGGCCCTGCGGGCCCGGCGCATCTCGCCGATGGCGGCACTCAGCGACACCGCCAAGTTGGCCAAGGGCAGCCTCGCCACCCGGGCCCGAATCGGTGGCCTCATGGTGTCGATCGGTGCCGTGCTTCTGGGCCTCGGCCTGTTCGGCGGGTTCGACACCAAGCCGCTGCTGTTCTTCATCTCGGTCGGAGCGATCATGGTGTTCATCGGCACCACGGTTCTGTCACCGGTGTCTGCCAGCCAGGTGGCCCGCCACATCGGCTGGCCGCTCCAGAAGGTGTTCGGAGTGCCCGGCAAGCTGGCCCGCGAGAACGCCGCTCGCAGCCCACGGCGCACCTCCTCCACCGCCGGCGCGCTCATGATCGGACTGGCACTCGTGTCGATGGCCGGCGTGGTCGGCCAGTCGATCAAGGAGACATTCGCCGGCACGATCGACAACTCGGTTCGGGCCGACTACTTCATCCAGTCCGCCTCGGGTGGGTTCGACCCCAACGTCGGGTTTTCCGCCGAGGTCGTCGACCGTCTCGCCGCTCTACCCGAACTGGATCTGATCGTCGGATACCGGTTCGGCCTCGACTCGATCGACGTGAACGGTTCCACCAAGAACGTCTTCACCACCGACTTCGCTGCCGGCGTCAGCCACATGGATCCCGATGTGCTGTCCGGGTCGATTGCCGATGCCGATCCCCTCGGCAGCATTCTTCTCCACAAGGACCCGGCCCGCGATCTGCAGGTGACGGTTGGCGATACCTTGGTGGTCGGGTTTCCCGACGGTGAGGTCGAAGCTCTCACGGTGGCCGCGATCTACGCCGATTCCACGATCTACGACAACTACGTGATCGACAACGCCATGTGGGACCGCCACTTCAACCGGTCCGAGCTCATGTTCGCCACCGCCACGATCAGTGGCTACTCCGACTCCCTCCCCGACGACGAAAAGACGGCTCTCCTGGCCTCGTCGGCTGCAGCGATAGAGAAGGTCACCGACAGCTACCCGACCGTCACGGTCGAGAATCGTGTGCAGTTCCGCGAGACCCAGCAGGCCCGCCTCGATTCGTTCCTGATCGTGATCAGCGTGTTCCTCGGACTGGCCCTGTTCATCGCCCTCGTCGGGATCTCGATCACGCTCGCTCTCTCGGTCTTCGAGCGCACACGCGAGATCGGCCTGTTGCGGGCCGTGGGGCTGACCCGCCGACAGCTGCGACGATCGGTGAGGTGGGAAGCAGCGATTGTTTCGGTCTTCGGGGCGTTGCTCGGGGTCGCCCTCGGACTGATATTCGGAATCGCTGCCGCGATCGCCATTCCCGACACGGCCATCAAATCAGTGGCCATACCCTGGCGCAACCTGGTGATCTACGTGATCGTCGCGGCGGTTGCCGGTCTGATCGCCGCGATTCTTCCGGCTCGCCGAGCCGCCAAGATGAACATCCTCGAGGCCATAGCCACTGAATAGTGGGCTCTGGGCCGATGGGCTCACATCGAAACTTCTTCTACCGATTGGAACAGGTCCGATCATGGGAGGGGTGAGATGACTGAAGGCTCGATCCGGGTGTTGGTGGCATCGTCGCCCAATGAACCGTCGATGACCGATCCGACCGGTGACGACATCACGATCATCGGACATGTGGCCAACGGGCATTCCACCGTGGCCCGGGTCCTGTCGGATGATCCCGACGTGATACTGCTCGACGCCAGGCTCACCGATGTCGACGCACCTGCCGCATGCCGTCGGTTGAACGAGTGGTCGCCGACCACGAAGATCCTCACCGTCACCGCCCTCGACGACGAACGGGCCTACGAGACCATCATCTCCGGATCGTTCGGTGCCATACCATTGGGATCCGATTCGGAGTCGGTCGCCGACGCCATTCGATGCCTGAATGACGGTGGAAGCATCCTCATGAGCCGTATGGCGATGAGACTCATACACGACATCGAGGAGTGGTCGCACAAGTCTGCAGATCCGCTCTATCCGCCACCGAGCCTCACCACCACCGAACGCGAGGTGCTGGGTGGCCTCGGCGACGGCATGACCCCGAAGGCCATTGCCGAACTCTTCGGCGTCACCCCCCACCTTGTTCATATGCACGCCGGGTTCGCGATCTCCAAGCTTCACCGCTTCGCGCTCGGATGGGGCAAGATCACCCAGCGGACGGACTCAGCCGATCAACCACATCTGTTGTGAGTCGTCGGATGCCGCGGCGGGCTTCCCGGCTCACCCCACCCATGACCGTGAACGAATGGGTGAGCGACTTCTCGCAGCGATGGGACACTCGCACCCCCGCCGCCAAAAGAGACGCTGCGTAGGCATCGCCAGCGTCCCTCAGGGGGTCGAATCCGGCGGTGACCACGACTGCGGGGGCCAATCCCCACAGCTCGTCGGCCAACCCGGGAGAAGCTCGGTGATCCTTTATGGCCGACATGTCGGGCAGATAGTTGGTGGCGAAAAACGCCAGCGTGTCGGTGGTCAGGGGGAAGCAATCGGCGCACGACTCGCGCGACCCCCCGGTCAGCGTGCCGTCGAGATCGCCGTAGGCCAATATCTGCAGTACCGGTTGGGGTAGGGATTGGTGGCGACGTTCCTGGCACACCACGGCGGCGAGCGTGGCTCCGGTGGAGGTGCCCCCCACCGCAACCCTCGCCGGATCGACCCCAAGACCATCGGCGTTGTCGACCACCCACTGGTATGAACTCACGGCATCGTCGACAGCTGCCGGGAAGCGATGCTCCGGCGCCAGCCGATATCCGATCGAGACCACCACCGCCCCGCAGGTGCGAGCCAACTCGGTGCAGAGCGGGTGATCGGTGTCGAGGTCGCCTATCACTCCCCCACCTTGGTGGAACCACACGATCGCCGGAGCAGCACCGGCGGCCGAGCCCGGATGGTAGACCCGGGCCCGCAGTGACGAGGCCGGCCCGGGGATGGATCGGTCGTGGATGGCGACCTCGTCGGCCGGGTCGGATCCGGTGATCGACACCAACTCGGCGAACCCTTGCCTCATACCATCCGGGGTGGGATCCACCCTGCCTCCACGTTTGGCGGCTGCGACCGCGAAGGCCTGCGTCTGCAGATCGAGCGTGTTGCCGTCGATTTCCAACGCCGGCCCGGCCATCTTGCGCAGAACACGACGCGGCAGATGGGAAACGGCCCGGGCAGCAGCCCTCGAAAAGTTGATCACCGGTCGTCGCTCATTCGTCGCGCAGCACGGCTACATCGTGGGGGTGGCTCTCCCTGAGTCCGGCGCCGGTGATTCGGACGAGCCTCGACCGGTTGCGAAGATCGTCGAGCGAGGCCGCACCGGCGTATCCCATTCCCGAGCGCAGACCACCAACGAGT
Source organism: Actinomycetes bacterium (assembly GCA_024276355.1). Lineage (GTDB taxonomy): Bacteria > Actinomycetota > Acidimicrobiia > Acidimicrobiales > Aldehydirespiratoraceae > SZUA-87. Next base: position 16,831 of record JAJRXJ010000031.1, read on the forward strand.
TGCGACATGAGCTCGTTGAGCGCGCCGGCGTATCGAACCCGGGCTTCGACGCCTTCGGCCACGTGCTTGCCCCCGGCCTGACCGGTGCCGTAGCGGTCGGTGGCCCGGCCTCTCATGGCTCCCGCCGAGCCCATGCCCCGATAGGTCTTCCACATGGCACCCTCGACCAGTTCGAGATCTCCGGGCGCTTCATCGACCCCGGCGAGAAGGTTGCCGAGCATCACCGCGTCGGCACCGGCCACGAACGCCTTCACAATGTCGCCGGATGTGACCACACCACCATCGGCAATTATGGGCACACCCAATCGGCGACCG
>JAJRXJ010000032.1 GCA_024276355.1 Actinomycetes bacterium
CCACCGCACTGAAGATCGGTCGGGGCACCCTACGAAAGATGCACCAGAACCTCGGATGGGCGGTTGGTTACAACCTCATCGCGCTACCGATAGCGGCCGGGATCTTCGAACCGAGCCTCGGCCTCCAGCTTCGCCCCGAGTGGGCGGCGCTGGCCATGTCGGGATCGAGCTTCATCGTGGCCACCAACGCCATCATGTTGAAGAGGTTGCGCCTGCCGGGCCAGGCCGGCTGAGACCAATCAGCCGAGGACCCCGTCGACATCGGCCATCATCTCGTCGACCGGCACGAACATGGTGTCGTAGGTCTTCTCGAAGGCCAGTGATCCATCCTGGCGGACGATGGCAATGCTGTGGAAGGGACGGTCGGTGTGGCCGTTCTTTCCCAGCATGTCATAGGCCTTCGACACCGACCGGTCCTCATCGATCAGGATGGGAATGTCGATGCCCCATTCGGCCGCGGTGGCCGCCACCAGGTCTCGGGGCTGGATCATCACCGGCAGGAATGCGATTCCACGGTCGGCGAGCGCTCCTTCGACCTCGGGAATCTGGGCAAAGCATCCGTCGCATCCCACGCCCATCGAGAAATAGATGAGCGCGTCGCCCTCGGCCAGCGCGTCGCTCAACGCCACGGTGGTGCCAGCGGTGGTGGGCAACTCGAAGGTGGCGGCGTTGGTGCCTGGTTCGACCACGGCGGTGGTCGTGCCGTCGCTGCCCCGACCGGCGATCACCAGCGCTATCACGGCCGCGATCGGGAGAAGCACCCCCAGCCAGGTCCAGGAGATCTTGCGCTCAGGTCGTTTCGTGCTCGTATTGGCTTTTCGATTGCTCATGGTCGTCACTTTCGTTGGACGTCGGGGGGTCGGACTGATCTGGGTCGGCCGGCGAGCGTCGTCCGGTGAACACCACCGAGCCAACGGCTATCGACAACAGGACAACGCCGATCACCGGCTGGGGTACGGGATCGAGCAGATCGACGATCAGGGAGAATCGATCCTCGAGCCAGAGAGCGAAGTCGGCTTGGAAACTGGTGGCCACTGAAGCCCCGGTGATGGCCACGATCCACAGGACCACTCCCATGATCGAGAAGAGGGCGGCCGCGAAGATGTCGAACGTGTTGGTGATGAATCTCATCGGCCCCAGATGCCAGCGAACGATTCGTCCACGCAGCCGGGGCTTGGTGGCGAGACCGGCCCGGTCCCACATGACGGTGAGGATCACCAACGGGAAGACCATGCCGAACACATAGGCCAAGCCCATGGCAGCACTTTGGAGGAGGCTCGGAGACACCGCCGACAGTGTGGCCACACCAGCCAGGACCGGAGCGCAGCATGCGCTGGCCGCTCCGGAGAAGACTCCCAGGGCGAACACCCCACCCGTGTCGGTCCGTTTCACATCTGGGGACCGGGCCATCACCGGCAACATCCAGGTGCGCCCGGTGACCGCGAGTATTGCCAGGATCATGAGGAGGGAGCCGCCGACGGCATAGAGAGGACCATGGAACCTGAGCAGCGATCTCGACAGTGCACTCACGCCCAGCGTCACCGGAAGCAGGACCACCGAGATCCCCGCGGCGTACACGAAGGTGAGAGGCACAAGGCGGCTGCGGCGATTCTTGACCGCCACCGAAAGGTAGGACGGGAACATGAACACGATGCAGCAGGGAGCGAACAGAGCTATGACCCCGGCAAAGAACGCTGCTGTCAGAGAACCACCGAGGAAGATGCCGCCCATGTCAGGTCCTGCTTTCGCGTATCGGTCCGGATGCCGACTCGGCTTCCAGAAGAGCCAGCGCCCGACGGAACTTCTTCTCGGAGATTCGACCGTGGGTGTGGTGCTGTCCGTTGATGAGGATCAACGGCGGGAACGGCATGCGGTGAGAGGCCGCCAGCGCCTCGCCCTCGGGGCTGATCAGTTCCACCACCTTCACACTGAGCGGTATCTCCAGCGCCACCGCGTTGATCACGTCCTTGGCCATCTCGCACATGTGACAGCCGGGGCTGGTGACCAAGGTGACCGTGGGCACTCCTGAGCGGGGGATGTCGCGAACCACGATAATACCATACCCCCCTGTAGTATTCTCCGGACGGGCCGAAGGTCCCATTGGAATCGCTGCACGACGTGGATGATTGTCCGGGGATACCCTCCGTCTAGACTTCAACAATCTACGACACTCTGTCGTAACTATCCCCATCGGAGGCGCCGCCAGTGTTTGAAGCTCCACTGCTGCTGGCCTTCACCGCGGGAATGGTGGCAAGCGTCAATCCCTGCGGCTTCTCCTTGCTACCCGCCTACATCGGCGTCTACGTGTCGGGCGAACAACAGAGTGACCGGGTCGAACGTCGCATCATCCGGGCGTTCGGCGTGGCCATGGCCGTATCGATCGGATTCGTGGCGGTGTTCACCACCGCCGGTTTGATACTCGATCGCATTTCCGGCGCCGCCCGCCGCCAACTTCCCTGGGTCACCATCGCCATCGGTGCCATCCTGGTGGTGGCCGGCATTGCGGTGGCCCTCGGATGGAAGCCCAGGCTGGCCATACGCGGTCCGCAATTCGGCGGCAAGGGCACGGGCATGACATCAATGGTCGGCTACGGGATCACCTACGCCGTCGCTTCCCTGTCATGCACGATCGGTCCATTTCTGGCCGTCACCGGCGCGGCGCTCAACCAGTCGACCGCCGGCGGTCTGGCCACCTACGTCTTCTATGCCCTGGGCATGGGCGTGATCATCCTTGCCATCAGCGTGGCCACCGCCGTCACACAGACCACGGTGATCAGCAAACTCCGGAGTGCCTCGCGCTGGGCGCCACGTGTCGGCGGCGCTCTCATGGTGGTGGCCGGCAGCTACTCCATCTGGTACGGCCGCTGGGAACTCAACGTCTACGGCGGCGACCTTTCCACGGATCCCGTGATCAACGCCGGCGAAGACCTTCGCACATCGATAGTCAACACTCTCGAATCGATCGGGGCGGTGAGAGTCACAATGATCGTGTTGTTGCTCAGCGCAGCCGCCTACACCGCCCTGCGCCTCGCCCCGTCCCGGAGGTCCGTGGAGCAGTGAGGGCGGTACACAAGAGTCATCTCACTTTCACGGCGATGGTCCTGGTGCTTGCCATGGTCGCGGGCGCCTGCGCCTCGGGTCCGCCCAAGCTGAACCTCGACCTCTCAGCCGCTCCCGAGCCCATCCCCTCGGAATCGCTGGCTCCCATCGGGGCCGCCGACCTCGAGGGAATCCTCGCCGGCCAACGCGGTACACCTGTGGTGGTCAACATCTGGGCATCGTGGTGCGCGCCCTGTCGTGCCGAGGCGCCCCTGTTGCAGCGGGCCCATGCAGATCTCGGCGACAAGGTCACCTTCATCGGAGTGGCATCAAACGACCGGGCCAAGGATGCAGCCGGTTTCATCGACCGCTTCGGAATCACCTATCCGAATCTGCTCGACGAAAAGGGAGAAGTCACCACTTTGTTGGAGATGAGCGGTTTTCCCACCACATACGTGTTCGGACGCGATGGGGTGCTTCGGGCGAAGGTCACCGGTGGGATATCCGAACGCCAGCTCGCGGCCGTTGTCGACGACGCCCTCCGGGGTTGAATCCGGCTGGTCCGGCCTAACCATCGACACCCGAGTCGGCCAGTAGCGCAGCCACCACGGCCGATGGCGCAGCCACGAACGGCAGATGATGGTCGGCCCCCGGAACTCTCACCACCTTGATCGAATGGTGATTCCGTGCCCAGCTCTCAACATCTGCCGGGCTTCCGATCTTGTCTTCGGTGCCCCACTGCAGCTCGACGCTGACCCCGGCCCCGCCCAACACCGACAGCGGTTCGCGCCAGTCGTTGTCGATCACCAGGGATCGCAGACTGCCCCGATACGAGGCCCATGTGTGTTCAACGCTCGCCGCCGCGAGGGCGGAGGGGACATCGGGCCTCGAGATCGTGGCCATACGGGCCGCCGCACCTCGTTGCGCGCACATGAGACGACAGGCCAGCTGGGCTGGCCGGGCATCCATCGCGAACAGTCTCGGCATCCATCCCAACTCTTGGATCGTCTCGTCGATGTCGGCATACATGGGCGCGCCCCACGTGACGACGCGGCCCACTCTCGACACGTGGCGCGCGGCGTACCGAAGAGCCAGCATCGCCCCCATCGAATGGCCACCGATCACCAGCCGGCGATCCTCCAGACCGGCCTCCTCCAGCGCCTCGTCAAGAGCGGTCATGTGCTCGTCAAGCGTGAATGACTCACGATCCATGTCGATCGAACCGCCCCAACCCAAGAGGTCGGGAATGAACAGAACACCACGTTCGGCCAGCGTCTCGACACCGGCCCCCCAGGTGAGGCCGGTGGCACCGAGACCGTGGAGCAACAGGTGGACGGTGTCGCCATGGCCGGTTGTCCGAACCAGCAATCTCCCGAAGTGTCGGCCATCACGCAGGGCTTCGACGCTTGGTTCGTGCCACGATGCGACGAACTCGGAGCGACGCCGGACGATCAGCCAGCGAGCGGCCAGTAGGACGGTGACCGAGGCCATCAACGCCATCGTCCACCACATCAGGCCCATATCAACAACGTAGATGACGCTCTCCTGTCGACATCAATTCGAATCCTGATCCTTGCGTCCGAGTCTCCCGGCGTAGGCGCCGATCCCCACAATCGAGCCCAGAATGGCCACCGCGAGCGACCACTGGTGAGCGCGGGTGAGCCCTTCGCCGATTTTCGGCAGCCAGAACGATGCCAGCGCCCTTGACCAGGACACTGCCATCACAGCCGCCCACAGTTTGGTCCTGGGCCCCCATGTGGAGCGATGGACAAGAATCGCAGCGGCCAGCACCACAGCGGCCACCATCCAACCCACCGGGAACATGGTCGACTGGATTCCAGCCGGCTGGAATCCCACCGGCGACCTCGGGCCGTAACAGCCCTCCCGGAATATGCAGGTGGCCTCGAAAACCGCGTAGGCCACCAGTGCAAAAGGGGCCAGCGCCGCCAGTCGCTGCCAAGGCCCCTGTCCGGCCCGGCGGGCGGTCCATGCAACCACCGCCATGGCCGCGAGGACGCCGGGCCAGAAGTCGACACCACCACGAATCACCGAGGCATCCTTGAACGAGCGAAGCGCCTCCGGGTCGTCCATGAGCAGTGTTGCCACTCGAGCCGAGAGCAGCCCGGCTATCAGTGGCCCGATGGCTGCATCGGTGAGCCGTTCTCCATCGATGCGCAGGTCGGATGCCCGCGCCCAGATCACCGGCACGGCCACCAACACGATGAGGCTGATCAGGAGGCCGGTGTCGATCACCGAGGCATTCTACGGAAACGCACTTACGACACCTTGTCGTACTCCGGTGTCGGCTCTCCCGCCGGTTCGGTGACGCCCATGTGTCCACCGTGGTGGTGGTCGTGGCCCTTCATCATCACAACCATGAAGAGAACGCACGTGACCGCGATCGCCACAGCCAGGCCGCCCACGAGAAACGTGGAGCTGATGGCCACGACACCGAGGGCGACCGCCATCGCCGTGAAACAACAAGCAGCCATCGCGAACATGGCAGCAATTCGACCCTTGAGTGTGTCCATGCCGATCTCCGATCACCCGTGACCATCCCCGGGGCGGAGATGGTGTTGTTACGACACTGTGTCGTACCATCGACATTTGGACGCCATGAGTTGAGCAATCAGCCGCAGATGTGGCTGAGCAATCCGGACATGTGGTGGAGCTGAACAACAGAACCAGCCCAGGCGACCAACACCAGTACCACCGCTGCAGCCATCCCCATCTTGCTCACCGAATCATCCAGGTCGGGCTCCAACATCGCCTCGACGCGTCGGGTGACCGGTCCACCAGACATCGACAATCCGGTCCCGGTCGGGCGCCCTGATGAACCATCGGACGCAATGGCTGCCTTGGCGATGGCTCTCGCCACCAGCGGACGATCGCCGCTCATGCTGAGTGCCGCGGACTCATCGGCTGCCCGCTCGGTGGCCAACTCGATCCGATTGGCCAGTGGCCTCAAGATCGGTAGGACGGCGACGGCCAGTTCGGCAACCACCATGTTGTGGTGGTGTCGATGGGAGAGATGGGCTCTTTCGTGAGCGAGCAGAACGTGGCGTTCGGCATCCGACAGTGCGTCGAGCATCGCCGACGAAACCACCACGCCACCACCTCGACCGGGCACGGCGTATGCGAACAAACGGCCGGACTCGGCCACCAGCATGTCTCCGGTTGTTGATCCAAGCTGCTCGCATATCTCTCGGCCGGATCGGAGTCCGCGTCGGTGTCGGCGTATGGCGCACCCCAGACGAATGACCATGATGGCGGACAACACGAGCGAGACCATCCCCACGATGAATCCCACCTCGCGGTGAGCCGCACGAATTCGACACCAACCAAACACGGAGTCGACCGGAGGAAGCTCAAGGATGAACCCGGCGGCGATGGCTGTGACCACCCAAAGAGCGGTTGCGGCCACGCCCGCGATCAGGACGGTGGCCGCGGCTGTCTCCATCTTCGGCCCCAAGCGAAGGAGCCTCGTCTCGAACGCCAGCCAAGTGACCGCCACCAAGGCAGCCGGGATCAGCAGGGTCCAGCTCACCTCAATCGATCCCGGGTTGATCCGAAGAATCCTGCTCCTCCAGCATGCGCCGCAGGGCGTCGGCCTCCCCTTCGGCCAAATGGCCCACGAAACGCGAGAGAACCGCCTCGGCGTCATGTGATGAGCTGAGCAACTCAGCCATGTGATCGGCGCGATGTTCGGCCTCGGAACTCACCGGCCAGTAGGCATATGCGCGTCCGGCCCGCTTTCGTTCGAGCCTGCCCTTCTTCCACAGACGCGTGAGGATGGTCATGACCGTGGTGTAAGCGAGGCCTTCTCCCACGGCCTCGTGGACCTCTCCGGGTGTGGCCGGACCGTCGAGTGTCCAGAGATACTCGATCACGCTCTCCTCGAGCGAACCCATTGGCCTGCGCTCGGACATCAGCTGGTTCCCCCTCGGGTTCGATGGAGCGTGGGCAATCAACGATAGCCGAGGATCCGCGCCTCTCTCAGAGGGACACGACGGCGTCGAGCGCCAGACCGCCGAAGACGATCGAGAGGTAGGTGATCGACAGATGAAAGAAGGACATAGCGCGTTCCTCGGTGAGACGGACCGCACCATGGGCAAACCAAATGCCGGCTGCAGCCGCGGCCACGAGATAGACGACCCCCACCGAATCGCCGGCAGCCAACCCCACGGATGCCGCCACCGTGGCGAATGTGTAGAGCCTCATCTGACGAATTGTGGCGGGTACGCCGGCCACAACGGGAAGCATCGGAACACCGGCCCGGCTGTAGTCGTCGCGGAATCGAATGGCCAACGCCCAGAAATGGGGAGGGGTCCACAGACACACCACTGCGAACAGCAACACCGCCTCGGTCGACACGGTGCCGGTTACTGCTGCCCAACCAACCAGCACCGGAACTGCTCCCGCGGCACCACCGATCACGATGTTTTGTGTGGTGCGGCGCTTGAGAAGCAGTGTGTAGACGAAGACGTAGAACAACAGCGCGCCCGTCGACAATGATGCGGCCAGCAGACCCGCAGCAAGATCAAGCACCACGAATCCGGCCACTCCGAGCGCCACCCCGAAGATCAGCGCCGACCGTGGTGAAATGTCGGTTGCGGGCAGTGGGCGGTTCGCGGTGCGTTCCATCACCTGGTCGATGTCTCGATCGCAGACGTTGTTGAGCGCGTTGGCACCTCCGGCGGACAGGGAACCGCCGGCAACGGTGGCCACCACCAGCCATGTACCGGGCCATCCACCGGCGGCGATCATCATCACGGGAACAGTGGTGACCAGGAGAAGCTCGATGATCCGCGGTTTGGTGAGCGCCAACCAAGCGCGGGCGGTGGAACCCCGAACCTCGACAGCTGGCTCAGTGGCGACCATCTGATCAGGCCTCGGTCACGATGAGGCGGGCCCTCATGCCGGCATCCCAGTGTGAGCCCCGACCACGGAAACACCCGATCTGCCATTCTCCGAGCACATCATCGGGAACGGTGAGAGTGATCCGAGCAACTTCGCCGGGCTTGCGCTGCACCATGAACCCGCTGTGGCTGTCGCCACCCATGTCCATCCCGCCATCACCCTCCCCCGTGTGACCATCAGGGGCCATGTCCATCCCGCCATCACCCTCCCCGGTGTGACCATCAGGGGCCATGTCCATCGAACCATCGGCCGGCATGTCTCCGCCGGCATCATGACCGTCGCCACCCATGTCCATCCCGCCCATGTCCATGGCACCCATGTTCATGCCGGCTGAAGGGGGGTCGACCATCGGGGTGGTGGTCTCGAAGAAGTCGTGCTCGAAAGCGTTGGGGTAACCCTCGGACGTGTGCTGCAGGTTGCGTCCGATCATGAACTCGTGTTCGTTGGTTCCCTGGTTGACCAGCACGAACGTGACCTCCTCCCCGGGGTGAAGCTCGATCAGGTCGATGCTGTATGAGAATTCGTCCATGTTGATGACGATCTCGCCGTTGGCGTCGGGCCGGGCCACGACCTGGGTGTCGGCGCCACAACCGGACGCGACCACACCGGCGAATGCCGTCAACGCCACCAGGCGACGCCTGCGAATCTTCTTGGATCGGTCGGTCATGCTCTCATTCCTCACAGGAGATAGAGGGCCGGGTAGAAGAACACCCAGACCACGTCTACGAAATGCCAGTACTTGACGGCGGCCTCCACGGGCCACCAGTCGGTGGCGTAATCACCACGGCGGGCCTTGAGAAGCACCAGACTCATGATCACCAGTCCGGTGATCACGTGGAAGGCGCGCATCCCGGTCATGGTGAAGAAGACAGTGCCGAAGTCGGTGCCCGGTGGGAAGGTGGTGAATGCCTCGTTCCACTCGAGCGCCACTCCACCGAGAAAGATCGCCCCGAGCACGATCGTGGCCGACATGAACCGGACCAGCGACGAATGATCGCCGATGCGGGCCGCGTGTTCGGCGCGCAAAGCCGTGTAGCTCGACAGCAGAAGGATCGAGGTGATGATGAGGCCGATGACCTGACTCACATCGGGATGTACTTCGGTTCCCAGCAAGCTGAACCGTATGGACAGCAGGGCG
>JAJRXJ010000033.1 GCA_024276355.1 Actinomycetes bacterium
ACGGCATCGGCCGTGGTGACCGGTGCGGTAATGGCCGTATTCGCCGCGGGTTCATTGGTCGGCAACGGGTTGCTGGAGCTGGCCGTGCTCGGCTCGTCGACACGATCGGCGCGCTCGACGGCCACTGCCGGCTCAGCGACGTCACTACTCGACACGGTCGGTGCCCGCTTCGGGGAGGCCATCACGACCGGGACCGGGGTGGTTGCGGCGTCGACCACCAGCGCCCACCTTCTCGGTCTGGCGCTGATGATCCTGCTGATCGCCACCGGCATCCGGGCCGACAAGCCCCGCGAGGCCCGGATCGCCATGATCGGCCTGGCCGTGGTGTCCGGTTTCGCGTTCCTGAACTGGGTTCTCGACGACATGGGTTTCGTCCCGGGAATGCTGGCTACGACACCTTTGGCCGGAATCGGTTTGGTCAGGGGCTGGAAGCCGGGGCCGTCCAGATTCGTGACGGGGATCGCCGCTGCCGCGCTACCGCTGATCTGGGCCACGGAATACCTGGGGGGCGCGGGTCCCCAGTGGGGAGGCCGCTACATCCTCCTGAGCGGCCTTCTTCTCACGGTGGCCGCCGTGGTCGGTATCGACACGGAGTCGGCGCGCTGGGTGGGTAGTCGAATCGCTGCGGCTGGGTTCGCCGTGACGATGGCCGGACTCGTCTGGTCGGGGGTGTACACGCACAGTTTCGCCGAGACGACCCATTACCTGGCTGGACGCCCGGAGCCGGTTCTGGTGTTCGGAGACGCACATGTGTCCCGCCAGGCCGGCAGCGTGGCGGTTCGAAACCGGTGGCTTGCCGCCACCGGCGAAGCGGCCCGGGACCAAGCAGCACTGGTCGTCCTGGACATGGGTCATGAGGAGTTCGGATACGTCGAAGTCGTCCACGGCCCGCCGACAGTCGGGTTCGACGGATGGACCGCCTCATCGGTTGACGAGGTTGATGTGATCGGTGGGTCCAGCCTGCGCATAACGACCTGGAAGGTCGACGGCTGACGAACACGTGTTCGGAAGCCGGTGCCCGGTAGAGTGCAGCGGTGGCTGATCGTCTCGTCGTCAAGGGCGCCCGTGAACACAATCTGAGAGACGTCGATCTCGATCTTCCCCGCGACAAGTTGATCGTGTTCACCGGGCTGTCCGGCTCGGGCAAGTCGTCGCTGGCGTTCGACACCATCTACGCGGAGGGGCAGCGACGCTACGTCGAGTCGCTCAGCGCATATGCGCGTCAGTTCCTGGGCCAGATGGACAAGCCCGATGTCGATTTCATAGAGGGTCTGTCGCCGGCGATCTCGATCGATCAGAAGAGCGCCAGCCGAAACCCCAGATCCACGGTCGGAACCGTCACCGAGGTCTACGACTATCTGCGGCTTCTCTACGCCCGTATCGGGGTGCCCCACGATCCCGAAACCGGCGAGGCCCTGGTTCGTCAGACCCCGCAACAGATCGTCGACAAGATCCTTCAAATGCCCGAAGGCACCAGATTCCAGGTATTGGCGCCGGTGGTTCGCGGCCGCAAGGGCACCTACGAGACTCTCCTCACCGACTTGGCCACCCAGGGTTTCGCCCGGGCCGTTGTCGATGGGGAACCCATCGAGTTGGGTGAGGAGATCGATGTCGACCTCGAACGTTATGAGGTCCACACCATCCAGGTGGTCGTCGATCGACTCGTGATGCACAAGGGGATCGAGCGGCGTCTCACCGACTCGATCGAAACCGCTCTCGGTCTGGCCGCGGGAATCGCCGAGATCCAACTGGTTCCGAAGGACGGCGAGCCCGAAACCATCGTCTTCAGCCAGCATCTCTCCCGTCCGTCGGATGGCAAGTCGTTCGAAGATCTGGCCCCCCGCAATTTCTCGTTCAACTCGCCCTACGGGGCGTGTCAACACTGCGACGGGTTGGGCACGGTTTTCGAGGTCGACCAGGAACTGGTGATTCCCGACCCCGATGCCACCATCGCCGACGGCGCGATTCGGCCGTGGGCCGGCGGTAGGAGTCGGTACTTCGGTCGGCTCGTCGAGTCGGTCTGTGAAGAAAACGGAATCCCGACCGATGTCGCGTGGAGCCAGCTGCCCAAGAAGCACCAGGCACTGCTGCTCCGTGGTCGAGGCGTCAAGGGCAAGGTGCAGGTCCGCTACAAGAACCGATACGGCCGCACCCGCGTCTACCAAGCGAAGTACGAGGGTGTGATTCCCTACCTGAGCCGCCGCCACAGCGAGGCCGAGACCGATTCCGTTCGGGAACAGATCGAGGGCTACATGCGCCAGGTCGCATGTCCGGATTGCGAGGGTTCCCGCCTCAACCCGTTGTCCATGGCGGTCACGATCGACGGGCGCACCATCCACGAGATCTGCGCGATGTCGATCACCGACGCGTCCGAGGTTCTGTCCGCTCTGAGGTTGTCAGAGCGCGATTCGATAATCGCCGAGCAGGTGTTGAAGGAGATCCGCTCGCGTCTCGGGTTTCTTCTCGACGTCGGTCTCGACTATCTGAGCATGTCCCGCTCATCGGCCACGCTGGCCGGCGGTGAAGCCCAGAGGATCAGACTGGCATCTCAGGTGGGCTCGGGCTTGGTGGGTGTGCTGTATGTGCTCGACGAACCATCGATCGGGCTTCACCAGCGCGACAATCAGCGACTCATCGAGACTCTCATACGCATGCGCGATCTCGGCAACACCGTCATCGTGGTGGAACACGACGAGGAGACCATCCACGTCGCCGACCACGTGGTCGACATCGGGCCGGGTGCGGGCGAACACGGTGGCGCCATCATCCACAGCGGATCGGTTGAGGGCCTCCTGGCCAACAAGGAGTCGATCACCGGCCAGTACCTGTCGGGGGCAAGGTCGATTCCGGTTCCGTCGGTGCGGCGCCCCGGCGACGGCACTTTCATCTCGGTGATCGGTGCCCGAGAAAATAATCTGAAGAATATCGACATCGAGTTTCCGCTCGGAATGTTCGTGTGTGTCACCGGCGTGTCGGGGTCGGGCAAGTCCACCCTGGTGCTCGAGATCCTTCAACGGGCGCTCATGCAGAGGATCTACAACTCGAAGGTACCCCCCGGGCTCCACACCCGCGTCGAGGGGATCGACAACATCGACAAGGTGATCGCCATCGATCAGTCGCCGATCGGTCGAACACCGAGATCCAACCCGGCCACCTACACGGGGGTGTTCGATCACATCCGCAAGCTCTTCGCCCAGACACCGGAGGCGAAGGTTCGTGGCTACCTGCCGGGACGGTTCTCGTTCAACGTAAAGGGCGGCCGCTGCGAGGCCTGCCAGGGCGACGGCACCATCAAGATAGAGATGCATTTCCTGCCCGATGTCTACGTGCCGTGTGAGGTCTGCAAGGGCAAGCGCTACAACCGCGACACCCTCGAGATCGGGTTCAAGGGAAAGAACATCTCCGAGGTGCTGAAGATGCCGTGCGAGGAGGCCCTGTCGTTCTTCGCGAACCAGCCCCCGATCGCCCGCCACATGCAGACCCTCGTCGATGTCGGCTTGGGATACGTTCGCTTGGGCCAGCCCGCCCCCACGCTGTCGGGCGGTGAGGCCCAACGCGTCAAGCTGGCCAGCGAGCTGGCCAAACGGTCGACCGGACACACCATCTACATCCTCGACGAGCCCACCACCGGCCTTCACTTCGAAGACATTCGAAAGCTGCTGGGGGTCCTGGGCAGGCTCGTCGACCAGGGCAACACGGTGTTGGTGATCGAACACAATCTCGATGTGGTCAAGACCGCCGACTGGGTGATCGACCTCGGACCCGAGGGCGGCACCGGAGGCGGTTCCCTCGTGGTGGCCGGTACTCCCGAGACCGTTGCCGACACCACCGGTAGCCACACGGGGCGTTTCCTGGCCCCGATGCTGGGCTGATCGGCGGGAACCGCCCGGGCCCGGGCGGTTCACTTTCGGCCCGAAGCTGCCGATTGAAGGGACGATGCACACATCACCTTCGGATCGGCCCGCGCCATGAGGCGACTGGGAGCTGTGGCCCTGCCCACGGGCACCGTCCTGATAGTTGTCGGGCTTTCGATGTTCCACGCCCAGCACGCCGCTCCGACGTACGACTATGTCAGCTCGTTCAGGTTCTTCTGGTCGATCGCCTACATGGTGCTGCTGATGGTGGCCGCGTATGCCGTCGGTCTGCCGGGCGTTCCGAGAAGGCGCCGCCAGATGGCGGGCTCATCGGTCATGGCGGCGATGGCCGGGGCCGCCGGGGTTTCCCTGGCCCAGCTGGCTCTGGGATCACCATTGCTGCCCCGCCTCGTGGTTTTCGGATCAGCGTTGTTGGTCGTGCCCTGGTTCATGTTCTGCTCGGCGCTGTCGGTGGCGGCGCGTCACGCGGACGAGGACCGGGACCGGGTGGTGGTGGTGGGAGAGGGCGAGGACGCAGCGTCCTTGGCAGCAGAGATTTCCCGTAGCGCTGAGCGCCCGGCATCGCTGGAAGCGGTTATCGCCCCGGCGGAAGCACGCGGGGGACCGGGCGACAGTGCCCCATTGACGGATCTTGTCTCACGCAGCCGCGCCAGCGTGGTGGTGCTCGATCGCGCCGCGCAGATGGACCAGACCATTGTGGAACAGGCGGCTCGGCTCCACGCCACCGGGGTACGGATTCGCACGCTGTCGCTGTTCTACGACGAATGGCTGGCCAAGCTCCCGATAGGAGAGCTGGAACGGGTGTCGATGATGTTCGACATCGGCGAGATACACCGGCAGAGATACGGAAGAGCCAAACGGGTGGTCGACGTGGCCGTGGCTGTGGCCGTGCTCCCCGTCTTGTTGTTGATCACACCGGTTGTCTGGCTCGGAAACCTTGCCGGCAATCGCGGGCCTCTGTTCTTCAAGCAGCGTCGTGTCGGCAAGGGCGGGGATGAGTTCACGATGTTGAAGTTCAGGACCATGCGTGTCGACCACGACGACTCCGGGGTCCATGAGTGGACCGGCGTGGATGATCCGAGGATCACCCGGTTCGGCAGCCTGATGCGTCGGACACACGTCGATGAGTTGCCCCAGCTGATCAACATATTGAAGGGTGATCTCTCGCTGGTCGGTCCCCGGCCCGAACAGCCGGTGTATGTCGAGGAGCTGACCTCGAAGTTGCCGTTCTACGAGATGCGTCACATGGTGCAGCCGGGTCTGACCGGCTGGGCGCAGGTGAAGTTCGGATACGCCGCCAGCGAGTCGGACGCGCTCGAAAAGCTCCAGTACGAGTTCTGGTATCTACGCCACCAGAGCCTGGCCGTGGACGCGCGAATCATGACCAGAACCGTTCGCTCGGTCCTCGGGGGAGACGGTCGCTAGAACCCTGATGGTCGGCGTGCCCGCCGCGCCCGCCTGGGTTCGAGGACCATCACACGCCAGTTCTCCAGGGTGACTCCCGGTCGGCCGCGGCCGAACCTGAGAGCAGCGACGGCAGCGGCAGCCTGAGCGGTCCGCCATCGACGGTTGGTCCACCACCGACCCGCGAACCTGAGCGTGCCGCTCCACCAGACGCGCTCGCGGTCGGTGGTCGTGGACGAGGATGCACCCTCCTGGTGATCCGCCCAGGGGATGGGGAGGGCCACCAGGGACCAATTGCGGTCCCTGAGTCTTCGACACAAGTCGAGATCCTCGCCGTAGAGGAAGTACGACTCGTCGAACCCCCCGATGGACTCGAACGCCGACCGGCGAATCAACGGGGCGGTGGCGGCGAGACTCTCGACCTCGACCTTGTTGGTCGGAACGCGGTCGATGGTGTCGCCGAGGCCCATGGCGCGAACCAGAACGGAGGCGACCGGGGCCGAGGCCAGTCTCTTGAGGCCCAGCGCCCGTCCCCACAAGTGAAGCGGGCCAAGCTCCTCGCCTGCCGACCGGTCGACGGCTCCGCTGCTCGGGTCGGACACGACGCCCTGCACGGCCGCGACCCTGTCATCCTGATCGAGCACCGCCAAGCCTTCATCGATGACCCCGGGCAGGAGTCGCGCATCGGGATTGCACAGCAGCATGAAGGGAAGATCGCCGGCTCCGGCCCCGAGATTCTGGCCGGCCCCGAACCCCGGATTGGACGGGTCCGAGATCACAAGGTCGGCACCGAGTTCGCAGGCCAGTCGGTCGGAGGCATCATCACCATGATCGACAACGGTGATGGATCCGATGGCCGGCTCGGCCCGTAGTGCGGCCAGGCAGTTGGGCAGCAGTTCGGCGCTCCGGTACGCAACCACCACCGCGTCGACACGGGGCTCCGTCACCCAAGCCTCGCGGTGGTGCGTGCGTCGCCGCCGGCGCGTCGATGGCGCCGCAGGTGCTTCAGCACCGCGACCGCGTGGGACAACCCCCGTCGGGTCAGCAACTTGCGGTTTCTGCGACGTGGTGGGTGGTGGCAGGAGGCAGCCTCTGTCTGGGAAATCCGCCATCCGGCGTTCTTGAGGCGGAGGCAGAAGTCGACATCCTCGGGACCGTAGAAGATCGACGAGTCGAGCCCGCCAATTTGGTCGAATGCCTGGCGACGCACCAGCTGGCAGGCCCCGATCGTGAAGTCGACATCCCATGTCGGTGGGCGCCCGTCGGGCCTGGTGGAACCATAGGAATCGGTCAGCCCGATGGCGCGGGATGCCTTGCGGAGAACTCCGGGGGCCCGTCCTCCGCTGGCTTCGGGGGCCTGGCCGTCGAACACCGGCGAGATCAGGGCGGCACCATGGTCGAGCTGGTCGTGAAGGGCTCTCAGCGTGCCCGCGTGGAGCCTGGCGTCGCTGTCGAGCAGACAGACGATGGGCGCGGTGCCGGCCCGCACACCTTGGTTTCGCGCCGGCGCCACACCGAGGTTGGCTTCGTTTCGTATCAGACGAAGCCGGGGGTCGTCGGGGACGACCGCCGGAGGTGAAGACCCGTTGTCGACGACGATCACGTTCACGTCGACTCCCTCGGCCCCCAACGCCGAGGCAATCGCAGCGTCAAGCATCTCGCCGTCATTCCATGTGAGGATGACGACATCGACGAGCGGCAGGGTCGACGAACGCGGCAGTGCGTGGCCGTCAAGATCGGTGAGGGTGTGCACACAGGCAGAGTCGGCAGCGGACGCCTCGTATTGAGTGGGTTGCCCCGCCCGCGCCGCCGAGATGCGCTCAACGCATCCCGGATGGTGCCGATGGGTACCGATGAACCGTGCCAACCAAGGCATCAGATCCCGGTTCGGCGCGGCCGGTTGGGTGACAGCGAGGACGGGAGCCCAGGCGCTCGAGTTCGGCGCGTGGCTGCTCTTGGCGCACCGACTCGGGCCGGAATCGGTCGGTGTACTGGCCGTGGCCATGGTCGTTCTCAGAATCGCCGGTCTTGTCGGTGACTGGGGCGCCGCGTTTCGTGGTGCACGCGAGGTTGCCGCCCACGGCATCTCGTCCCCGATTGTTGTCGGTCTGGTCCGGCGCCGAGAACGGGTGAGTCTCGGTCTGGCGGTGATATGGGTGGTGGTCGCGCTGCCCGTGCGTCCCGAGCTTGCAGTCATGGCTGTCGTGGTCATGGCCCGTGGAGCCGGACGTGACTGGGTCGCCTTGGGCGAGGACCGACGTGGGGCCTCGGCTCTCCCGCCGCTGACACAGGGCGTCGTGTTGATGGCCGGCAGCATGTTCGTCGGGTCGGTGTCGTCGGCAGCACTTGTGTTTGCGACCGCCCACGGGGTTGCTTGGATGCTGAGTGCTCGGCTCAATCGTCTCCCGGCCGGCTTGGCGACTCCGTCGGGCATGAGAATCGATCCGTGGTTCTTGTGGACCGGTCTGGCGGATCAGCTTCTGATCAGCGGGGACACCGTCGTTCTGGCTCTGCTGCGCACCACCGGCGAGGCGGGCATATACGCGATGATCTACAGGTATCCGTTGGCATGGCTGACGATCGTGGGACTGGCGGTGAGTGCCGCAGTGCCTGCGGCCTCACGGGCTGCCCGAATGCGGCCCATGACCAGATCCGACGTCGGGAGGGCCACCAAGCTGGGCCTCGTCGGCGGGGGAGTGCTGCTCCTGGCCACCCCTCTGGCCGTTGCCTCGTTGAACCTGGTGTTGGGCAGCGACTTTTCGCCGGGCCGTACCGGCCTGCTGATCCTGCTTCCGGCCGCGGCGCTCACCACCGCGTCGGCTCCGTTTCGGGTTCTGCATGTCGCCCGCGGGAGTGATCGCAACGTGGCCATCGTGACCGCTGCAGCGGCGGCAGCGAACCTCCTGGCCAACCTGGCATTGGTTGGCAGGTGGGGGATGACCGCCGCGGCCACAACGACTCTTGTGTCGCAGGCTGCGATGCTCGTGTTCTTCGTGCGCTGGGCCCACCGTCATTCCGGTGCGGATGGCCCCGGAGTTCACCGATTCGCTGTGCGGGCCACAACCTCGATGTAGCGGTCCACCGCCCTTGACCACGGCCTGAGTGCTTCCACCCGGGATCGCACGGTTGAGGGCTCGATCGCGGCGGTCGAGTCGATGATTCTGCTGAGGGCAAGGGCGATCGACCCCGGATTCCGGTCGGCAAGAAGCCCAGTTACGCCATCGATGACGGTCTCGCGGTATCCGCCCTCTCTGATGGCCACAACCGGGGTGCCACAGGCGGCCGCCTCGAGAGCCGTGAGGCCGAGCGGTTCCAGTCGCGACGTGAGGAGGCACACGGCGGCTTGCCGATAGCGAGTGACGAGTTCGGTCTCGGAGACACCCGGTTCGAGTATCAGCGACACGCCGAGGTCGTTGGCCAGCTCGCGGAGTTCTCGGCGGTGGGCGGGGTCGGCGCGATTGTGCACAACCCGCAGCGCCGGGCGGTCAGAGCCGACCATTGACGCCACCGCCCGTATGGCAAGGTCGATGCCCTTGGGACGTTCGATGGCGGCCACCATGAGGATCTCGCGATCAGGGGTCGTCGGCCGGCTTCGATCGAATGGCAGGTCGGGGCTGGGTGTGAATCGGTCGAGATCCACGCCCAGGGGAATGACGGTTGCCTCCCGCGCGTATGCCCGCCAGATGTACTCGCGACTGTGCTCGGAGTTGCACATGAGCGTCGTGGCCGCGCGGGTCGACTCGATGTCGAAGTGCCGGGCCCACGAGTCGAGCGCCCTGACTGGAACCGATCCGATGACGCGCTTCACGGCGCTTCCCCCGATGCGGGGCCGAAGATCATGCTCGAAGCTCTGACGCCGGGGTTCCTGAACGAAGTAGGTCGACGGTGTCTGGAGATGGCGGAGCAGGCCTGGGGCCTGTGTGTGTCGTTGGTGATGCACCACAACCACATCGAAGTCGCCGTCATCGATCGACGCGGCGATGCGACGCTCGGCCTTGAGCACCCGCGGAACCGTGACTGCCCACTCGCCGAGACGATTGCCCGGGCCGCCACGGACATGCTCAACGTGGTGTTCCAAGCCCAATCCGCGGAGAGGGTCGGGACATCCGTGGTGCCGATCTCTGATACCCGGGTCGATCGTGAATGCGACATGCTCGATCTCGTCGGATGACCGGTCCACGAGCTCGGTCATGGCCCGCGCGGCACCCCCGGGCGGCAGGTGGTGATACAGCGCTACTCGCAGACGTCCCATCCGGGATCCATCGGCAGCCGTCTCGGGCGGTAAAGCGGGGCACCCTGGTCGTAGTGTGGAGTTGATGGTGCAGCGTCCCCCAGCCGGTTCGATTCCCGACACGCCCGGCTCGTATCAGTTCAAGGATTGTGACGGCCGGGTCATCTACGTCGGCAAGGCCAAGAACCTGCGGTCCCGGCTGTCCAATTACTTTCAGGACCCCCGCAACCTTCACTCCCGCACTCGTCAGATGGTGGAGACCGCCGAATCCGTCGAGTGGATTCAGGTGTCCAACGAGGTCGAGGCCCTCATGCTCGAGTACACGTTGATCCAGCGGCACAAGCCGCGTTTCAACGTGCGTTACACCGACGACAAGTCGTATCCGTTCCTGTGCGTCACAACCTCGGATGAGTGGCCGCGGGCGATGGTCATGCGGGGCAAGCGAAAGAAGGGCAACCGCTATTTCGGGCCGTACGGGCAGGCCTACGCCATCCGGGAGACCCTCGACCTGGTGTTGCGCACATTTCCGGTCCGTACCTGCAGCGACGCCAAGTTCCGCCGTCACGAAAAACTCGGCAAGCCGTGTCTGCTTTTCCACATAGAGAAGTGCGCTGGGCCCTGTGTCGGCGAGATCGGCTCCGAGTCCTACTCGGTTCTGGTCCAGGACCTGCTGTCGTTTCTCGACGGTGACACCGACGAGGTCGTGGCCCAACTCGAAGCCGACATGGCGCGGGCGGCGGCCGCGCTCGAATACGAGTTGGCTGCCAGACACCGCGACCGGCTCGATTCGGTCCGTAAGGCCATCGAGAAGCAGCAGATGGTGTTCCCCAGAAACGAGGACACCGACGTGATCGGGATCGCCGACGACGAGCTCGAGGCGGCGGTGCAGGTCTTCTACGTTCG
>JAJRXJ010000034.1 GCA_024276355.1 Actinomycetes bacterium
CACGATCGGCAACAAGGCCGCACCAGGCCGCTATCGACCGGCGGTCGGCTTCATCAGGGACCATTCCTGTGGCATCGAAGACCCGCTGTGTGGCAACACGTTCGAGCCAACCGGGCAGCGATCCCACCAACCTCTCGGCGAAGTCGTCGGAGATCCTGCGTAGTTCGACTTCATCGTCGCTGGTGTCCACGAGAGCTCATACTACGGTTCACCGGGTGACGCTCATGCTCGAAGATCGCGACCGCGCCGCACTCGACGGCACCCTGGGGCCGGCGCCGCGTCTGGCGATGAGAGTCATCGTGCGGGTGGCCGAGGCCATCGGTGCCCGGTCCCTGCTCGACATTTCCGGCGCCCACATCGACTCGTACCTGTACCACGGTCGTTCCGCACTTGACTTCGCGCAGCGGCTGGTGGATGCCGGGGCCAAGGTCAGCGTCCCCACCACCCTCAACGTCTCGTCCCTCGATCTGCGCCACCCCGACCTCTACCGCGGCGACCCCGAGACGGCCGGGCTGGCCCGTCGGCTCACACAGCTCTACGAAGACATGGGGTGCAGGCCCACCTGGACCTGTGCGCCCTATCAGCTCACTGATCGCCCCGGTTTCGGCCAACACATCGCGTGGGCCGAATCGAACGCAATCGTGTTCGCCAACTCGGTGCTCGGTGCCCGAACCGACCGCTACGGAGACTTCATCGACATATGTGCGGCCATCACCGGCCGGGCCCCCGCCGCCGGGCTTCATCTCGACGCCAATCGTCGAGGTGAGGTGGTGTTCCGGCTCAACGGGATATCGGACCGTCTGCTCGACACCGATGTCGTCCACCCGATTCTGGGCCACTTGATCGGGGGTCTCGCCGGCAATCAGGTGCCTGTCATCGTCGGGTTGCCCACCGGGGTCAGCGAGGACCGGCTCAAGGCGATCGGTGCGGGCGCGGCATCGTCGGGTTCGGTGGCGATGTTCCACGCCGTTGGGAGCACACCCGAAGCTCCAACACTCGATGCTGCGCTCGGCGGTCGGCCGCCTCTGCGGACGATTGTCGTCGGCCCCGCCGAACTTCGGGCGGCACGGGATCAGCTCACCACCGCCACCACCGAGGGGGTCGGCGCCGTGTGCGTGGGCACACCCCACTATTCGGTGAGCGAGTTCGGTCGGCTCGTCGAGTTGCTGGCCGGCCACCATGTGGCTGCGGGGATTCAATTCTTCGCGTCCACCGGGCGCGAGGTGCTCACCGAGATCGAGTTGCGTGGATGGGCCGACACCCTTCGAGCCGCGGGGGTCACCATCGTCACCGACACCTGCACCTACATCACGCCGATTCTGGCTGAGGTCGACGGGGCGGCCATGACCGATTCCGCCAAGTGGGCCTACTACGCGCCGGGAAACATCGGAGTCGATGTGGTGTTCGGGAGCATCGAAGACTGTGTGGCCACCGCCGTTGCCGGCCGCCTCGTGAGGGACGATTCGGTGTGGGCCAATGGATGACGCTGTGGTGCTCGGGGCAGCGCGGGTGCTGGTCGGCGGCGAAGCCGGCGGACCTCTGCTGACCCTCGACGAGCCCCTCAGTTTCTGGGGCGGCCTCGACTCCGAAACCGGCGCGATCATCGACCACCACCATCCGCAGTTCGGCCGGTGCCTCACGGGAACAGTCCTGGCGATGCGCGCGGGGCGCGGGTCGAGCTCCGCGAGCTCGGTGCTGGCTGAGGCGATCAGGCTGGGAACCGCTCCCGCGGCCATAGTGCTGCTCGAGACCGACGAGATCATCGTGATCGGATCCGTGGTGGCCGACGAGCTCTACGGCATCACGATGCCCGTGATCGTCGTCGACGAGTCGGCCTTCGAGGAGTTGCGAGCCGCAGCCCACGCCGTCATCCGCAGCGACGGTTCGATCACCATCACCCACTGATCCGCCTCGTGTCCACAGCCTCCACCCGCGCCCGGTCGTCGGGTAGGTTGCCGACATGCGATACCTCGATGCCGACGCGCTCCGTGCCGCTCTCACGATGTCCGACACGATCGAAGCGATGCGCTCGGCGTTCGGCGACGACCGCGAGAGCACGCCGCGAACCAAACTCGGTGTCTCGCTGTTCATGTCGGGTCGGGTCGGGTCCAACACCGGGATGAAGGTGGTGTCATCCGTGCCCGGCGATCCGGCCGGGATAGTCGCGGTGTTCGGCCCCGACGGCCACCCCTTGGGGCTGGTCCACGGTCCGACGCTCACATCCATCCGCACCGCGGCCGCACCGGGGCTGCTCACCGACATCCTCGCCCGAGCCGACGCCAAGGTGCTGGCCA
>JAJRXJ010000035.1 GCA_024276355.1 Actinomycetes bacterium
GGCAGACCGCGCATCATCCGAAACGAACACGTCGGGTTGGGCATCGCTGTCGACATCCAAAAGGCCGACGGGACCCGAACCCTGATGGTGCCCTGTATCCGCAACGCCGACACTCTCGACTTCACCGAATTCCACGCGGTCTACGAGGAACTGATCAAGAAGGTCAGGTCCAACAAGCTCACCCCCGACGACTTCGCCGGGCTCACCGTGTCGCTCACCAACCCGGGCACCATCGGCACCCGCCAGTCGGTGCCTCGCCTCATGCCCGGTCAGGGCCTCATAGTCGGGGCCGGTTCCATCGCCTTCCCCACCGAATACCAGGCAGCCGACCCGGCCAAGTTGGCCGAACTCGGGGTGTCGAAGGTGATGACCATCAGTTCCACCTACGACCATCGCATCATCCAGGGCGCCGAATCGGGGATGTTCCTCAAGAAGGTCCACGAACTTCTGCTGGGCGAGGATGATTTCTACAATCGCATCTTCCAGTCTCTCGGCGTCCCCTACGAAGCCGTCAAGTGGAGGCGCGACGTCAACCCGGTCGATCACGAGACCGGGATGCTCGAAAAGCAGGCCCAGGTCAACTCCCTCATCAACATGCACCGTGTGAGGGGCCATCTGATCGCCGACCTTGATCCTCTCCGCGTCAAGAAACCGAAGATGCACGCGGAACTCGACCCGGCCACCTACGGCCTCACCATCTGGGATCTCGATCGCGAGTTTCTCACCGGAGGCCACGCCGGGGGCTACGCCCCTGTCGGGGGCAACCACAATATGACCCTGGGTGATCTTCTCGGAGTGCTGCGCGACGCCTACTGCCGCACCATCGGCGTTGAGTTCATGCACATCCAGGACCCTGCCGAGAAGCGGTGGATCCAGGAAATGGTGGAAGGAGCCGACCGGTCCGTCTCCCCCGACGAGCAGCGCCACATTTTGCATCGGCTCAACGCCGCCGAGGCCCTCGAAACTTTCTTGGGCACGAAGTACGTGGGCCAGAAACGTTTTGGGCTCGAAGGAGCCGAGGCCGCGATCCCGCTGCTCGACGCCCTGCTCGACGTTGCCGCCGATTCGGGGATCGTCGAATGTGTGATGGGCATGGCCCACCGCGGGCGCCTCAACGTGTTGGTCAACATCGTCGGCAAGACGTACGGCCAGCTGTTCAGCGAGTTCGAGGGCAGCATCGGCGACGGCATGATCCAGGGGTCCGGCGACGTGAAGTATCACCTTGGCCAGACCGGCGAGTTCGTCAGCAGAGCCGGCAATTCGATCCCTCTCGAACTGGCGGCCAACCCGTCACATCTCGAGGCGGTCGACCCGGTCGTGGTCGGCATGGCCCGGGCCCGTCTCGACGAAATAGATCCCGATGCCGGTCACCCGCCCTATCCGATCCTGCCGTTGCAGATCCACGGCGACTCGGCGTTCGCCGGGCAGGGGGTCGTGGCCGAGACCCTCAACCTCTCCCAGGTCCACGGCTACCGCGTGGGCGGCACCGTCCACCTCATCATCAACAACCAGCTCGGGTTCACCACCACTCCCGATCAGGCCCGCACCGGCGTCTACCCCACCGATGTGGCCAAGATGATCCAGGCCCCGATCTTCCATGTGAATGGCGATGACCCCGAGGCCTGCGTGCGGGTGGCGAGGATGGCATTCGCCTACCGCCGGCAGTTCCACAAGGACGTCGTCATCGACATGGTGTGCTACCGCCGCCACGGCCACAACGAGGGCGACGACCCCAGCTACACCCTGCCCGACATGTACCGGCGCATCGATGCCCGGCCCACCATCCGTGAGCATTACGCCGCGTCGCTGGTCAAGCGAGGCGACCTCACCCCGGCCGAGGAAGAAGAGGCGTTGGCCGACTTCAAGGCCCGCCTCCAGTCGGCTCTCGACGAGACCCGCGAGCAGGCTCCCGACCCGACCATCAAGGCCTTGCCGCAACCTCCCGCGGCAGGTGTTCTGCCCCACCTCGACACGGCGATCGACGAGTCGGCTGTGCAGCGCATCTACTCGGCGCTGAGCACCCCGCCGGAGGGTTTCACCGTCCATCCGAAGCTCGCACGTCAGTTCACCGCCCGCGACAAGATGTTCGAGGGCGGCGAGATCGACTGGGCCCTCGGTGAGGCCATGGCCTTCGGATCGTTGCTTCTCGACGGCACCTCGATCCGACTGGCCGGCCAGGACTCCCGCCGCGGGACCTTCTCCCACCGTCATTCCACCCTCGTCGACTTCGAGACGAGCGCCGAGCACGTGCCCCTCGCCACCCTCGCCCCACCCGACACCCATCTGTGGATCTACGACTCGATCCTCTCCGAATACGCCGCTTTGGGGTTCGAGTTCGGCTACTCGGTGGCCAACCCGGAGACGTTGGTTATCTGGGAGGCCCAGTTCGGCGACTTCGCCAACGGTGCCCAGATCATCATCGACCAGTTCATCGTGGCGTCGAAGGACAAGTGGAACCAGGACTGCGGCCTGGTGATGCTGCTGCCCCACGGCTACGAGGGGCAGGGACCCGAGCATTCCTCGGCGCGTATCGAACGCTTCCTGATCCTCGCGGCAGAAGACAACATCCAGGTGTGCAACGCCACCACGGCCGCGCAGTTCTTCCATTTGTTGCGTCGACAGGCCATGGCCGCCACTCCGACCCCTTTGGTGGTCTTCACCCCGAAGTCCCTGCTTCGGGCACACCAGTCGCGGTCGAGGGTCGAGGAGCTCCTCAGCGGCACGTTCGAAGAGGTTCTGCCCGACGAGTCGGATGTCAACCCGTCGGAAGTCGACCGGATCGTTTTCTGCAGCGGCAAGGTGGCCTACGACGCCATGGCCGAGCGCGACAAGCGGGGTGCGGCGGTGGCCATCGCCCGGGTCGAGCAACTCTTCCCCTGGCCGTATGCCGACGTGGCCGCCGAGGTGGCGAGGTTCCCGAACGCGTCGGAGATCGTGTGGCTCCAGGAGGAGCCCGAGAACATGGGCCCGTGGAACTCGATCAAGGGCCGGCTCTACGAGGCCTTCGAGGATTCCCACACGATTCGGCGCGTCAGCAGGTTCGAGTCCGGCAGCCCGGCCACCGGCAGTGCCAAGGTTCACGCCCAGGAGCTCGCCGAACTGCTCGACCGGGTGTTTCAACCGATGGCAGGCGCTCAGGGCTGAGCGGCGAGCAACCGGCGAACTTCTCGTCGGGATCGCGGCCTTATCAAGTCGACGTGTCGGTGGTCGCCGAGGTGGGACGTCTCAGGGTCTCACATAAGCGTGGGTAGACGGCTCGATCAGGTCACTTGGAGTGCGCTGATTGGCCGGATAGGTCCGTCTAGCGAGGGCAGCTTGAAGGAGTGGCGCACTCCGATCATCGCGATGACCAGAAACTGTTGCACGTCTGGTGATCCGGGGTCGACGCTCGCCGAGACTTGCACTGTGATTGATCCTGACGCGTCGAGACTCCACGAAAGCCGCTCACCCGGCAGCCGCTCATCCTCCGTTGATCGTTGCACCATGCGCAACGACGCTGTGATCGCCTCCTCCACAACCTCTTGATGTGCTGGACCGGTGATCTTGAATGACCACGTCGAGTCGCGCAGTAGAGACCCCCGCAGCAGGGGATCGAGCATCTCGTCGCCAAGGCGTCGGAGATTGTTCTCGATCCGTTCCCGATCGGCCAACCAGCACATGGCAAGAAGGGCGATATCTCGCGGTACCGGCGACCCCTCCAGCAATCTCAGTGGCGCATCGCCTCCCGCGGCGAGGATCCAGCCCGGAAGCGCGGGCCGAAGCCAGCTTCGAAACGCCGGAAGCGCCGAACGGATCGCTTGATCATCTGTCGGGTCGCCGCCAGCCTGCAACGCGACCGTAGTCCCGTCAGCCAATCGAACGGTGCTGAGACCTGCCGGCGGTTCGCCCAGACGTTCCAGCAGACGTGCACCCACAAGCGTGTGCCAGTAGTAGCCGCACGACAGACCCTCCTCGGCATAGGCGGGCCAATATCCCCCGGATCGTGCCCGCGGCCAAAGCATGTCGCGCTGGGGGTCGAACGTCCAATGCACATCCGCGCCACCTGACACCAACTCCCCGTGTAGCGCCATCTCATCTGCCAAGCCCGCCATTCGCTCGCCCATCTCGCGGTCCGACTCCGAATCGGTCCGCACCGTGGCCGAAACAGTCACAGACGCCGACTGACCGGCCAGCAGATCCACGTGAATCACGAAATCGGCCGCATACGAAGCCGTAATCATGGTCAGCGTTCGATCTCCGATCGCTGTGCGGACAGACTTCGGATCGAGCCTTGCCCCTTTCATTCTGACGAACCCGCCGGATTCAACGGTCGCCAGAAAAATTTCACGGTCTTCCAACCCAAGACCAGCGATCAAGCTCCGGGCAGATGTAGCTGCCAACGCTTCTGCCTTGTCGGCTCGGGAGACAAACTGCAACACAAGACCGGCGCTGAACCGGCCGGCGCGACGCCAGTGCTGCGGATACTTTGACGGGCCCGTCCAATCATCCATCCAACTACCCGAACACCAGAGCGAACGCGGCCGGACCCGAAACTGTCGGCGACGGCGGGAAGGCGATCCCCGCCGCGAACGCAACTATGCCTACCGCTATCGGCAGATCATTGGAACCATCCTTCGCAGGAAGCTGCTGCAACGAACCGGTTTCCCCTCCAAGAAGCCTGTCACGTCCGTACGCGATCTCCTGCGGGCCATGCTCCACCACCTCGAAGGCGAGTGGCGACGTTTCTGCCACAGGGCTGCCCGCCACCGATATTCGTCTCACCTCATCGTCCCAGCCACCCGGCGACCTTACCTATTGTGAGTTGGTGACCCGGACCCCCGTCATTCGACCAACCGCCAACTCCGACTGCACCGCGGTTGTTCGTATCGCCCGGCAGCTCGTTGCCGCGGCGGACACCTACGCGTTCGAACCGGATGTCACCGACGCTGCCCTCTGGGCGTACTGGTCGCCCGATACCGACACCCAGGGCGACGGATTCGTGACCGAGTTCGATGGCCTGGTCGTGGCCATGTTCGTGATCCGCCCAAACCATCCCGGCCCGGCTTCCCACATTGCCAATGCGAGTTACGCTGTCGACATCGCTGCGAGAGGCAAGGGCATCGGGCGATCGATCGGAAAGCAGTCTCTGCTGTTGGCCGCGAAGCTTGGATACGAGGCGATGCAGTTCAACATCGTGATCAGCACCAACGTCGCCGCGGTCCGTCTTTGGCAGAGCCTCGGCTTCGACATTGTCGGCACCATCCCGGCCGGATTTCGCATGCCGGATGGAACCCTCGTCGCCCATCACATTATGCATCGCACCCTCTGAGCGGGCTGGGTCACGGGTTCGTCGGTGGGCGCCAGAGAGCGCTCGCCGGTATTGCCCAGACCCGGTCGTCGATCTGGAAAGGAAGAGTTCCTGTGTAGATCACGGCGCCGTAATGAAACGCCTCTCCCAGCTTGTCACGTAACCACATAAGCCCTCGCGCATCGCTTCTGTCGACGCTTGCTGAGGACTTGACCTCGAGTCCGACGATTTGGCTGTGGCGTTCGAGGATGAGATCGACCTCGTTCCCGTCGCGATTTCTGAGGTGGAACAGTTCGGTTCGGTGTTCGGTGGTTTCGAGGTGGGAGCTGAGCTCGGTTGCGACGAACGTTTCGAAGAGCTGGCCGACCAGGGTGGCGTCGCGTTCGAGGGCTGTTACGTCGACGTTGAGTAGGTGTGCAGCGAGGCCGGGGTCTGCGATGTGAATCTTGGGGGATCGGTTCAATCGGTGGAGACGTTTATGGTGCCAGGCCGGGATTCGCTGGATGATGGAGAGGTCCTCGAGAAGCGTGATGTAGTTGTCAGCCGTTCCCTTTGCCACATCGGCATCTCTGGCGGTTGCTTCCTTGTTCAGTTCCTGTCCGGTGCGGGCGACGCACGACGAAAGGACAGACCGGAGCTTTCGTGGGCGAGGGTTCATAGTGGCGATTTGTGCCGCGTCGCGGTCGATGAGCTGATCGACGTATCCGTCGAACCAGCGGGAACGACCCCGCTCTGATCTGCCAATGACGTCGGGGAACCGGCCGGTAACGACTCTTGCCAAGTAGTCCTGGCGACTGAGGGCGGAATGGCCGAACGTTGGTGCTTGATCGCGGAACAAGGTGTCGATGGGGTTGTAGGAATTGTTGTGTTCAAGTTCGCTCTGGGTCAGACCCGACATCCGAACCCTGATGAGTCGGCCGGTGCCAGGCCAAGTCGCGGCTTGTTGCGCTGCTCGGACCGAACCGGTAACGATGAAACGCCCAGGGGAGCCGGCGAGATCGGCATCGACTGCTCGCTTCACAGCGCCGAGGATCTCTGGGGCTTCTTGCCACTCGTCGATCAGGATCCGACCGCGGGCGGCTTTGAGGATCCCGTCCGGGTCCTCGACGGCGGCGGTCCGCACGCCGGGGATGGACAGGTCAAGGATGGTGTCGGCGAACTGGCCCATCGATGTCGATTTCCCGCAACCACGCGGCCCCACAATCATGATCGCGGGGTACTCGGGAAGCAGTTCTTCAGCAAGGAGCCGGTCGACAATTCGGGGGTAGAGACGCTCAGGCACAGGCCAACAGTACAACGAGTCGTATGGTTTTGATCGATCTGCCGACGATATTTTGACCGATTTGCGGAACCAAAAATGCTCGACTGGTCGAAATGCCTTCGCCCGGGTGGAGGAAGTGGTCGATGTGGCCGCTGTCATTGTCGGAGAACCAGCGGCGGATCTTGGCGCACGGGTCGGCCGGGGCGCTCAGCTGGCATCTCATGTCGCCGATTTCGACAATCATCCCGGCGTGGAGCTTTCGCCAATCGATCCCGCACACTGTGATGTTCTCACCGGCCACTCCCGCCGACAGCTCGTGGCCTTCAGCGTTCAGTTCGGTGATCACATCGTTGCTCTACAAACACAGGGCCTGCCACGGTCGGCCGTGATGTTTGCGGGTGCTCTGCCGATCACCGATCACACCACGACGACCTGTGGAGGAGCTCCCGCCCCGGACGCGGACACCTCGCCGGCGATGTCGATGAGGTGGTGCCAGAGCTGGTGGACAGCCTCGCGGGACGCCCGCTCGATGCTCCGAGAATCGACCGACGACCACGATGAGGCGCCCGGAAGCGTGTCCACCAGGTCCGGATCGACTCTGCGCAGTGGCTCGGCCCACAATTCGATGAGCTGTCCGGCGAGCCGAAGGGTGTTGACGGTGTCCTGGTCGTTCCATTCGTCGGGGTCGAACCCGCACTCTCGGCATCTGTCGGTCATCGGAGGCTGAACCCCACGACTGCTTCGAGTTCGGCGATCGCCTCTGACGGGTCGGTCACCTTGATGGTGGTCATTCCCATGGCTCTGGCCGGTTTCAGGTTGACACCAAGGTCGTCGAGAAACACACACTCCTCCGGGGCGACGCCGAGGGCTTCGCAGGCAATCTCGTAGAACCTCGGCTCCGGCTTGCGAACACCGACCACACTCGACTCGATCACATGATCGAACATCTCGCGGATGGAGGCGATCGCCGGATCCGTCTGGGCGGCTGCGGGGTCACGAAAGTTGTTGGTGAGCATGGCGGTCTTGAGTCGCTTGCCGCACTCCTCCACTGCCCTGACCATCCGGGGCCTGATCGAGCCACGGAGCCCGGCCAGGATCCGCGTGGCATCAACCTCGAATCCATGGACCCGGGCCTCGGACTCGAAAACGGAGACGAAACCCGCGGCGTCGAGCTCCCCTCTTTCGAATCTGGCCCAGGCATTCGAGTCGGGATCGGTCGAGTTGAGCCGACGGATCGTGTCGCTTGGGAGGCCCGCTTCCTGCTCGTAGGCGTTGAACGCCTCGAACGGGCTGGAGAGGATCACACCACCGAAATCGAACAGGGCTGCACGTATCACGTCGGCAGCGTAGATGGATCGGGTCATCCCAACGACCCGATCGACATGGTTGACTGGCGGCATGCCCAAAGGCCACGCCGTTGTCGACGGATCCAACATTGCCACCGAAGGCCGCAACACACCGAGCCTCTCGCAGCTCGATGAAGCGGTCACCGAATTCATCGAAAGGCACGACTTCGAACACGTCACGGTGATCGTCGACGCCAGTTTCGAACATCGCGTCGAACCCCACGAAGTCAAAGCCGCCCAAGAGGCCATCGAGGGCCGTGAGATAATCACCCCGCCCGCCGGGGTGATCGGCCGCGGTGATGCTTTCATCCTCGAGGTTGCCGACCGCGCCAACGCCGTCGTTTTGTCCAACGACTCGTTCCAGGAGTTCCACGGCACCTACGACTGGCTGTTCGACGATGGCCGTTTGATCGGCGGTAAGCCGATTCCCGGGGTCGGCTGGGTATTCGTGACCCGTTCCCCGGTCCGGGGACCAATCAGCCGTCGGGCCGTGCGCGAGGCCAACGCGGTTGAACCCCCACCCGCCAACCCCAAGGTGGGCGACACCCGACGGGTCCGCAAGGCCACCAAGAAGACCCCGTCGAAGCGTGCCGCTGCCGAAAAGCCGACGCCTAGGGTTTCCAAGAAAACGGCCAAGTCCGATGGCCCCAAGGCATCGCGCGGCCGCAAGCAGCCGGCCGGGGCCAACACGAAGTCGGTGATGAAGAGCTTCCGACGCGACTATCCGGAAGGCAGCACGGTTGCCGTGTTGGTCGAGAGCTTCTCATCACATGGCGCCTACGGCTCGGTCGACGGCGTGAGTGTTTACATACCTCTGCGTCTGCTGGGCGATCCCGCCCCGAGAAGGGCAAGAGACGTGATCGAGATCGGCGAGACCCGCGACTTCATCGTCCACGCCTTCGACGAAAAGCGCATGAGCATCGATGTGGGGACCCTCCCCTTCGCGGAGGGAGACGCCACCACAGATTCCGCCGACGAGACCAAGCGCCCGACGCGAAGGGGCGCGACCAAGAAGACCACCAAGAAGGCCGTCGCGAAGAAGGCCACCCCGGCCAAGAAGACCGTCAAGAAGAAGGCGGTCGCGAAGAAGGCCACCCCGGCCCAAGAGACTGCCGCCAGGAAGACGCCGGCCAGGAAGGCGCCCGCCAAGAAGAAGACCACCGCCAAGAAGGCCGCTCCAGCCAAGAAGACAACCGCGGCGAGCAAGGCCGCTCCGGCCAAGAAGGCCACGACCAAGAAGGCCCCCGCCAAGAGGGCGTCGGCCAAGAAGAAGACCGCCGCCGTGAAACCGACTGCCAAGAAGGCGTCGGCCAGAAAAGCCACCAAGAAGAAGACCACCACACGGAAGGCCGCTTCAGGGCTGCGCTGACCCGCGGCCGGAACCACGGCCGCCCGATAGATTGCAGCCACTATGGCCGCACAGTTCATCTTCACCATGCACAAGGTCGGCAGGTTCATCCCGCCCAACCGCGACGTGCTCAAGGACATCACCCTCGCCTTCTATCCGGGTGCGAAGATAGGGGTGCTCGGCCCCAACGGTGCCGGAAAGTCGACCCTTCTCAAGATCATGGCCGGTGTCGACGACGGCTACACCGGCACCGCGAAGCTCACCGGCGGCTTCACCGTCGGGATGCTCGAGCAGGAACCCCACCTCGACGAGGCCAAGGACGTGCTCGGCAACGTGATGGACGGTGCCGGCGAAGCTGCCAACCTGCTCGCCGAATACGACGAGGTGATGGCCGGCTGGTCGGATCCGGAAGCCGACTA
This sequence comes from Actinomycetes bacterium, assembly GCA_024276355.1. GTDB lineage: Bacteria > Actinomycetota > Acidimicrobiia > Acidimicrobiales > Aldehydirespiratoraceae > SZUA-87. The sequence goes on from JAJRXJ010000035.1 coordinate 9,662, forward strand.
CGAGAAATTGGGCGCCAAGCAGGCCGACATCGAATCGAAGATCGAGGCCCTGGGCGCGTGGGACCTGCAACGAAACGTCGAGATCGCCATGGACGCGTTGCGCACACCGCCATCCCATTCGCCGGTGAGCAACCTGTCGGGTGGTGAACGAAGGCGGGTCGCATTGGCCCGCCTGTTGCTGTCGAAACCCGACCTGTTGCTTCTCGACGAGCCCACCAACCATCTCGACGCCGAATCGGTTGCCTGGCTCGAACGAGCTCTGCAGGACTACGCCGGCACCGTGGTGGCCATCACCCATGATCGCTACTTCCTCGACAATGTGGCCGAGTGGATCCTCGAACTCGACCACGGCCGCGGCTATCCGTTCGAAGGCAACTACAGCGGGTTCCTCGAGCAGAAGGAGGCCCGGCTCGCCTCCGAGCAGAAGGCCGACGATGCCCGTCGACGCACCCTCAAGCACGAACTCGAGTGGGTACGCATGGCCCCCAAGGCCCGGCAGGCCAAAGGAAAGGCCCGATTGGCTGCCTACGACAAGTTGCTCGAAGAGGCCCGGGCCGCCGAGGGCAGATCCGCCGACCTCGAGATCGTCATCCCCGTCGACTCGAGGCTCGGCGATGTGGTCATCGAAGCCGACTCGATCTCGAAGGGCTTCGACGACAAGCTGCTCATCGAGAATCTCTCGTTCTCCCTTCCCCCGGCCGGCATCGTGGGCGTGATCGGAGCCAACGGTGCCGGAAAGTCGACGCTGTTCAAGATGATCATCGATGCTGCCGAGGGCAAGTCCGACAGCGCCTACTCACCCGATTCGGGCACGCTGCGAATTGGCCCGACCGTCACCCTCGGTTACGTCGACCAGGACCGCACCCTCGATCCCGACAAGACCGTCTACGAGGAGATCACCGGCGGTGTCGACAATCTCGAGGTCGGCGGCCGCGAAATACACGGCCGGGCCTACGTGGCATCGTTCAACTTCAAGGGAGCAGACCAACAGAAGAAGGTCGGCACCCTCTCGGGAGGCGAACGCAACCGTGTGCATTTGGCCAAGGTGCTCAAGGAAGGCGCCAACGTGCTGTTGCTCGACGAACCCACCAACGATCTCGATGTCGACACCCTTCGCGCGCTAGAGGACGCGGTCGAGGCATATGCCGGCTGCGCGGTGATCGTGAGCCATGATCGTTGGTTCCTCGACCGGGTCGCCACCCACATTCTGGCCTTCGAGGGCGACTCGGTGGTGAGATGGTTCGAAGGCAACTTCACCGAGTACTCCGACTACCGCAAGCGCGAACACGGCGTCGACGCCATGCGTCCTCAGCGCATCAAGTACAAGCCGGTGTCACGGGGCTGACCGGGTCCGCCCGCCACCCACGGTGATCCCCCACACAACTCCTCACGACCGTCGGTTTGCCGCCGATGGTTCGACATGGCCAAGTCGGCAGTCAAGAGCCAGTGGAAGAGCAGAGCGGTCAGCCGCCTGATCGAAGCCGGGGAAATGTCCGAGTGCGAGCACTGCGGGGAACGAGTGAAGTTCCGGGCCCGTGAGCACTACCGTCAGGTCATCTGCAACGTCTATGTCGACGGCAGGTGGGACCACGTGGAGCACTTCCACGAACACTGCTACACCGAGGCTGATCTCCCCTTCGGCGAGCCCATCGACTGACATCACTCGCGGCGATCAGATCAATTGGCGCGACGCGGAACGTTTGGGCGCGCTGGTGTGTTTCTTCCCCGACAATCCACAAGTTACCTGTGGCCAGCAGACCGGGCATTCACCCAAGGGGTGCTTGGCCATCCCGGACCCTGCCCCACACGGAGGGTAGAAACCGATGACTTCCATACTCGCAACCTCGCTTGCCGGCCAATACAGCGCCGGATGGGCGATACTCGCCGGAGCGATAGGCGCCGCCGCCATGCTCGTGGTCATCTATGGCGGTCGTGCAATGGGCATGACCAAAATGGATCTGCTGCGCACGCTCGGCACCATGGTCCAACCCAAGGGATCAACCAACGTCGTCTACGGCGTCGGCCTCATGATGCATCTGATGATGGGCGCCGCATTCGCCCTGCTCCACACCGGGCTGCTCCACGCATTCGACCCGTCGTCCACCGGCGCAGCCACCGGCCTCGGCATCCTCATCGGAGCGGTCCACGGCATGATGGTCACCGTCGCCATGCCGGTGATGCTCAAGATGGGCCATCCGTTGGTGAAGGACGGAACAATCGACGATCCGGGCCCGGCCATGACAGGCTTCGGCAAGATGACCCCGATGGGCATGGTCATGGCCCACGTTGTGTACGGAATTCTGGTCGGCGCAATCTACGCCGGCGCTGTGGCCGTCTGAGAACAGGTCTGATCTCCGGGCGGCCGGCAGATGGCCGGCCGCCTCAGGAGACGAAGCGGATGCAAACGGGGTAGCGATACCACTCGCCGCGTGAGGCTGCGACTGCGGCCATGATCTCGAGAACGAAGCCAGTGATGGCCACTGCCAAGATCAGGACAAACCCGATCAGCACCAGCATCAACACAAACGACACCGCACCGGCAATCGCCAGTGTGATCTGGAAGTTGAGCGCCTCGGCTGCATGGTGTCGTACGTAGGCCGAGTCATCCCTCTTGATCAGATAGATCACCAACGGCCCGACAAAGCCCGTGAGCATGCCGAGAACATGGGCCAACAACGCCAGCGTGTTGTCGTCCGGTCCGCCACCGACAGCCGGAGCGGTGTGGGTGGTCCATTCGGAACCGTCCCAGTACCGTTGCATCCCACCGGGAACCGGATACCAGCCGGCTGGTGCCGTGCCGGGATCCGGAGGCGGATGATTCGTCATCTCAGGATCTCCAGCACGATCTCGGCCATTGTCGAGGGCTCACCATCGGCGGGCGTGAGCCGCAGATCCGGCTCGACGGGCGCCTCATACGGATCGTCGATGCCGGTGAACCCGGTGATCTCTCCGGCCCGGGCCTTCGCGTACAGGCCCTTGGGGTCGCGTTGCTCGCAGATCTCGATCGGGGTGTCGACGAACACCTCGATGAACCGGATTCCCGCGGCTTCGCTCAAGGCCCTGGCGTTGTCGCGTGCCGAGCGGTAGGGGCTCACCAACGGCACCAATGCGACCACGCCGGCGTCGGCCATCAATCTGGCAACCTCGGCGACACGGCGGACGTTCTCGTTGCGGTCCTCGGCACTGAAACCAAGGTCGCCGTTGAGGCCGTGACGGATGTTGTCACCGTCGAGCACGTAGGCGGGCCTTCCGTCGCGGAGCAACGCCGCCTCGACCTCCATGGCCACGGTCGACTTTCCGGACCCGGACAGGCCGGTGAACCAGATCGTGGCCCCCGAAAAGCCGAGCTCGCTCCATCTCTGGGACTGGCTGAGATGCCCCGGATGCCATACGACATTGAGGCTTCTCGCCATGTCAGCCTGCTTCGCCGAGAATCATCCCGGCGGCAACAGTGGTGTTGGTGGCCTCATCGATGAGGATGAAGCTGCCCGTGCTCCGATTTCTACGGTATTCGTCGAAGAACAACGGCACTTGGCAACGCATCGACACTCGCCCGATCTCGTTGAGCTTGAGTTCGGGCGCATCTTCGTTGCGGCTCAACGTGTTGATGTCGAGCTGATACGCGAGGTCCCTCACTATGACCTTCGCGGTGCGGGTCGTGTGTTTGATCACCAGCCGGCTCCCGCTGGAGAGCGACGACCGCTCCGACATCCAGCAGACCATGGCGTCTATGTCCTGCGACGCGGTGGGCTGGTTGTTGGGGCGGCACAACATGTCGCCACGCGAGATGTCGATCTCGTCGGAGAGCCTCACCGTGACGGCCATCGGGGCGAACGCCTCATCGACCGATCCGTCGAAGGTGTCGATGCTCTTGATCGTCGAACCGAAACCGGAAGGCAGCACGACAACTTCGTCGCCGGGCCTCATGACGCCACCGGCGATGGTACCGGCATACCCCCGGTAGTCGTGGTAGTCGTCGGACTGGGGGCGGATCACATACTGCACCGGGAAACGCGGATCGATCAGATTGCGATCGGAGGCGATGTGAACCTCTTCGAGATGGTGAAGCAGCGACGGGCCGTCGTACCAAGGGGTGTTGCCCGACCGCTCGACGACGTTGTCGCCGTGGAGAGCAGACACAGGAATGAAGGTGAGGTCGACGATGTCGAGCTTCATGGCAAAACTCCTGAACTCCTCCTTCACCTCCTCGAATCGATCTTCGGAATACCCCACCAGATCCATCTTGTTGACCGCCAACACCAGATGGGGAATGCGCAGAAGTGAAGCCAGGAAGGCATGGCGCCGCGACTGCTCGAGCACACCCTTGCGGGCGTCGATCAGCACTATCGCCAGGTCGGCGGTGGACGCACCGGTGACCATGTTGCGTGTGTACTGGGTGTGGCCCGGCGTGTCGGCGATGATGAACTTGCGTTTGGGAGTGGCGAAGTATCGGTAGGCGACGTCGATGGTGATGCCCTGCTCGCGTTCGGCTCTCAGCCCATCGGTGAGAAGGGCCAGGTTGGTGTATTCGGTTCCCATCTGAACCGAGGCCCGCTCGACGGCATCGAGCTGGTCCTGAAAGATCGTCTTCGTGTCGTAGAGAAGCCGACCGATGAGGGTCGACTTGCCGTCGTCGACGCTGCCGGCCGTTGCGAATCTGAGCATCTCCATTAGAAGTAGCCCTCCTTCTTACGGTCTTCCATGGCTGCCTCGGAGACCCGATCGTCGGCGCGGGTGGCACCTCGCTCGGTGATGCGGGTGGCCGATACCTCATCGATGATCGCGTCGATATCGGCGGCTGACGACTCGACCGCCCCGGTGCAACTCATGTCGCCGACGGTTCGATACCTCACCGTCTCCATGTATGGCTCCTCATCGTCCATCAGCGTGATGAAAGGGCTCACTGAAAGCAACATGCCGTCCCGTTCGAAGACCTCCCGGCGGTGCGAGAAGTAGACCGACGGGATCTCGATGTTCTCGGCCTTGATGTATTGCCAGATGTCGAGCTCGGTGTAGTTGGAAATCGGGAACACACGGATGTGTTCGCCCTGCCTGATCCTGCCGTTGTAGAGGCTCCACAACTCGGGACGCTGATTCTTGGGGTCCCACTGGCCGAACTCGTCGCGGAAGGAAAACACACGTTCCTTGGCCCTCGCCTTTTCTTCGTCGCGGCGGGCGCCCCCGAACAAGGCATCGAAACGGTGTTCGGCGATTCCGTCGAGCAACACCCGTGTCTGTAACCGATTTCTGCTGGCACGGGGACCAGTCTCCTCGACGACCTTGCCGGCGTCGATCGCTTCCTGCACCGAAGCCACCACCAATCGGGCACCGGCCTCGGCCAACCGGCGATCACGAAACTCCATCACTTCCGGGAAGTTGTGGCCGGTGTCGACGTGCATCACCGGGAAGGGAATCTTCGCCGGCCAGAACGCCTTCTCGGCCAGACGCAGCATCACGATGCTGTCCTTGCCTCCGGAGAAAAGCAGGCACGGATTCTCGAACTCGGCCGCCACCTCACGGAAGATATGGATCGATTCGGCTTCGAGCTGTCGGAGGTGAGTGAGGTCATACGCCATTCGGAACGCCAAACGTAGAGGTCATCGAGGGCATGTTACGGTCGTCGCAGGTACGTATCGGCCATTGTGCGCCAACATCGAGATGTTTGCGCAAGCCCAAAAACGGAGGAGTCGGATTGCCGGTCCCCATGCAAGATCATCAGCTCGCCGCCACCCTCGCCCGGGAGGCAGGCGAACTCCTCGTGGAGCTCCGCGGGAGGCTCCACAGCGACGGAGCCCCGGGGGCGGTGATCAAGTCCGAAGGCGACCGCCAGGCCCACGAATTCCTCATGGAGCGTCTCGCCCACGAACGTCCCGACGATGCCGTTCTCTCCGAAGAAGGCACCGACGACGCCGCTCGGCTCGATGCCGTACGCACCTGGATCGTCGATCCGCTCGACGGCACCCGGGAGTTCTCGGAGGTGCCCCGCACCGACTGGGCCGTCCATGTCGCCCTTGTGATCGACAACCGCCCGGTGGCCGGTGCTGTTGCTCTGCCCGGCCTCGAAATGGTTCTCAGCACCGCCAACCCGCCCACGCTTTCATCTGATGCAGCCGACCCTCCCCGAATCATCGTTTCTCGCACACGACCACCAGCCGCCGCCACCCACCTGGCCGAGTCGCTCGGAGCCGATCTGGTCGAGATGGGTTCGGCCGGGGCGAAGACCATGGCTGTCATACGGGGCGAATGCGAGATCTACGCCCACAGTGGTGGTCAATACGAATGGGACTCCTGTGCGCCGGTGGCGGTGGCGGCCGCAGCGGGATGCCATGTGAGCAGGATCGACGGTTCCGAGCTTCTCTACAACCAGTCCGATCCCTACCTTCCGGATCTGCTCGTGTGTCGCCCCGAGCTGGCTTCGGCCACTCTCGACGCCCTGGCCTCGTTCGAGTCCTGACTCCCGGCAGACTGTCGGGGTGACTCCCGAACACCAGCCGGAACCCGGGCCGAAATCAGTGGCCACGATCGACACCACATGGGGGGCGTTCACCGACCAGGGCCCGTGGAACGTCGTGCTTGATGATCTCGTGTGGAAGCCCGGCGTACCCGCCCTTCGCGCCGAAGCCGAACGACGGCTACCGGCGATGATCAACCCATCGAGGCGGTTTCCGGGCCTGCGGGTGTTCACCGTGGCCGCTCACGCCTCACGGGCGATGATCCCGTGGGCCCTCACAAAGCGTCGCCGCGGCGGATCCGACTCGCGGGCCGACATCTCGGCTCGTCTTCGATTGGCGGCCGAAAGGCTCGGGCCCACCTACATCAAGCTTGGGCAGATCATCTCCAGCGGTGAGGGAATCTTCCCTGCTGAGCTGGTTGCCGAGTTCGCGAAATGCCGCGACCAGGTGCCCGCCGAGACATTCACAACCGTACGCGAAGTGGTGGAATCCGATCTCGGGGGACCACTCGAGTCGGTGTTTGCCTCGTTCTCCATCGTTCCGATCGCCGCCGCCTCCATCGCCCAGGTCCACAAGGCCACGCTCATCGACGGAACCCCGGTGGTGGTGAAGGTACAACGCCCCACGGTCGATCGTCTTGTGCATCAGGACCTTCGGGCTATGGCCTGGGTGGCGCCCATGTTCGTCGGACGGATCCCCATAGCGTCGCTGGCCAACCCGCCGGCGCTGGTCGAGGTCTTCGCCCACACGATCAGCGAAGAACTCGACTTCCGCATCGAGGCCGACAACATGCTCGACCTGGCCAAGGTGTTTTCCGATCTTGGCCAGACCCAGTTCGTGATCCCCCGGCCGCATCCCACCCTGGTGACCCGACGTGTCCTGGTGATGGAGTGTCTCGACGGATTCAAGTTCGACGACCTCGACGAATACGAACGCCACGGCCTCGACACCCACGAGATCGTGAGGGCGTCGATGATCGGCTTCATGGAGGGGGCCCTGATTCACGGGATTTTCCATGGTGATCTCCACGGCGGGAATCTGTTCGCACGTCCCGATGGCCGCACCGCACTGCTCGACTTCGGAATCACCGGACGCATGAGCGAAAAAAGACGGTTGGCCTTTGTGAAGCTGCTGATCGGCGGGATGATGAACGATCCCCTCGGCCAGCTCGCGGCGATCCGCGATCTGGGGGCACTCCCGGCCGACACCGACCTCGAAGCCGTGGCCCGAGACCTCGGAATGTTCGACGAGGTCGTCGACCCGACCGCGATGTCTCCCGACGAGCTCGTGGGCGAATTGCAGAGGGTGGTGAAGGCGCTGCTCGGTTACGGAGCCCGAATGCCCAAGGAACTCATGCTGTTCGTGAAGAACATGGTTTTCCTCGACGGGGCCATCGCCCGGCTCGCACCCGACCTCGACCTGCTGGCCGAGATCGCCCACGTGGCCGGCTATTTCGCCACCCACCACGGCGCTGAACTGGCCGCTCAAGTGGGCATGGAGCCCGACGACTACGAGTTCGACGAGGGGGGTGTCCGGGCTGCCTTCGGGATCGGCGATTCGGTCGAGACGATGACCTACCGCCAGCTTCAGGAACGACGCGAGCTCATCCGCAAGCGCCTGCGCGCCGGTTGACGATTCGCCGCCTATCGTCACTGGATGCGCCTCGTCATCGCCCGCTGCACCGTCGACTACGAGGGCCGGCTGAGGGCCCATCTTCCGGACGCCACCCGATTGGTGATGGTGAAGGCCGACGGCTGCGTGGCCATCCACGCCGATGGGGGCGCATACAAGCCGCTCAATTGGATGAACTCGCCGAATCGCCTGACAATCGACGACGATGCCGCCATCTGGACGGTGCGCAGCCCCAAGGGAGATTTGCTCACCATCACCTTCCACGAGATCTTCTCCGACACGTCCCATGATCTCGGCGTGGATCCGGGGCTCCAGAAGGATGGCGTCGAAGCTCACCTGCAGGAGCTTCTGGCCAACGACCCCACTTCCATCTCCGATGGCCTGAGGCTGGTGAGACGCGAGTTTCCCACCGACATCGGGCCGGTCGATCTGATGTGTCGCGACCAGGACGGAGTGGCGGTGGCCATAGAGGTGAAACGTCGGGGCGAGATCGACGGCGTGGAGCAACTCACCCGATATCTCGATTTTCTCAACCGCGACCCGATGCTGCGACCGGTCCGCGGAGTGTTTGTCGCCCAGGAGATCAAGCCCCAGGCGAAGGTGCTGGCGGCCGATCGTGAGATCGACTGTGTGGAGGTCGACTACGACGAGCTTCGCGGTATCGAGTCGCCCAATCTGAAACTGTTCTGAGCGGGACCTCCGAGGCCATGACACCCAAGACGTCACGAAGCAAGAGATCCACACGTCAGCGGGTTCTCACCACCACCGTCGCCGCCATCATCGGGTTGTCCATGGCTGTCACCATCGGATGGACCATCGACGACGTGGTGTTCGGGCACGACATTCCGCGCGGTGTTTCGATGGAAGGGATCAGCATCGGGAACACCGATCGTGTCGATGCTGCAGCCCGTATCAGCACCTACGACCCCGGGGGCCGTTCGATCACCCTGGAATGGGCCGGACGGTCGATCGCGAAGACCGCGTCAGACCTCGGGGTTTCCCTTGATGTCGACGCGACACTTGTTGAGGTGCCGGGGCGGGGGCCGATGCTCAAGCGGCCGTGGAACTGGCTGCGATCTCTGTGGAGTGACAGCCCCATCGAACCGGTCCTCACGATCGACAACTCGCGGCTCGGCACGTTGTTCACCACGGGAGATGGCTCCGCGTTCGGAATCAGCTTCGGGAACCCCCGCATCAAGCTCGTCGACGGAACATTCGTGGCCGACTCGGTGGCCACGGTGCCCGAAGTCGACCGCAATGCGCTCGGGCAGGCGATCATCAAGACTGCGCTGTCCCCCGATGGCGAGACAGCCACGGTGGTCGTTCCGATACTCGGAGAGCGATCGGTCGACACCGCCGACGCCGATCTCGCCAAGGCCGCCAACGACCTGACAGCAGGAGGAATCTCGGTCGGGCTCGTCGGTTCTCTCGACACCTTCGTGATTCCCCAGACAACCCTGCGCTCCTGGCTCGTGTTCGGCGGAACCAGAGGCGAACCGGAGTTCTCGCTCGACCGGACCGCGGTGATGAGCGTGCTTGAGTCATTGTTCGTCGGTATCGGCGACCAGGGCGAACAGTCACGGTTCGTTGTCGACGACTCCGGCGAGGTACACATCGTGGGCGGTGCCCCCGGTAGCGTCTGCTGCCGGGAGGGGTCCACCGACCTCATCCTCAACACACTGAAGGACGGCCGACACACCGTCATGCTCAGGCCTCAGGAAGACCCGAATTCGCGCGGTGTCGCTTGGGCCGAATCACTCCGCATCCATGAACTCGTCGGAGAATTCACCACACACTTCCGGGCCGGCCAAACACGCGTCAAGAACATCGAGCGGATCGCAGAGCTGACGCGTGGGGCAGTGATCGAACCCGGAGAGACCTTCTCGATCAACAAGTTCGTCGGCCGACGCACCCGGGCCAAGGGCTTTGTCTCGGCCGGAGTGATCTCCAACGGAGTCTTCGACAGTTCCGTCGGAGGAGGCATCTCCCAATACGCCACCACCCTGTTCAACGCGGCCTTTTTTGCGGGGCTCGACTTCGGCGAGTACCAGAGCCATTCGATCTACATCTCTCGATACCCCTACGGCCGTGAGGCCACAATGTCGTTTCCCCACCCGGATCTGCAGATCATCAACAACACGCCGTACGGCATCCTCATCTGGCCGACCACCACCAAGGATTCGATCACCGTGTCGCTCTACTCCACGAAGTGGGTCGTGGGCGAGCAGACCGGCCAGACCAAGCGGGCCGAGGGCACATCCTGCACGCGGGTCACGACCGAACGCACCCGGACATGGATGGAGGACGGCCATACCGAAGTCGACTTGGTCACGGCCAGGTACCGGCCCGAGGGAATCAAGTGCGACGGTTCCCCGAGCGTCCCAACCACCACGACCACCGCGCCACCCACCACCGCACCCCCGACCACAACCGCACCACCCACGACAACCGCGCCACCCACCACCACCGCGCCACCCACCACCACCGCACCCCCGACCACAACCGCACCTCCGACCACAACCGCACCCCCGACCACCACTGGTGCCCCATGACCAGTCCCACCTCGCCCGGACCCGGCTCGGGATGCGACCATGAGAAGATGCCTGCCGACCTCGCCGATGATCGAATGTCCGGGCTCGACACTCTGGTCTGGAACATCGAGAACGACCCGCGCCTGCGCTCCACGGTCACTGCCATCTTCGGCTTCGACGAGCCCCTCGACCCGGCCGTCCTTCGACATCATCTCGACCGGGTCTCCCGACTCGTTCCCCGGATGCACCAAAGGGTGGTGCACGACCCGTTGGGCATTGCGCCGCCCCGATGGGAGACCGATCCCGATTTCTGCCTGGGCCGACACTTTCGGGTGGCGACCCTCGGCGGGCAGGGAACCCCACGCCAGCTCCACGAGCTCGCGGCGGCTGTCGCTTCCCAAGCCCTCGATCGCTCAATTCCGCTTTGGGAGTTCACGCTCGTCAACGGATTGGCCGACGGACGCAGCGCCCTCATCGTCAAGACCCATCACGCCCTGACCGACGGGATGGGGGGAATGCAGCTCATGCTCGAGCTGTGCGATCTGACCCCGTCGTTCGAGCCCGACCGCGAGCTGCCACCGCCTCCGACCCCGTCCGGCCGCGATGCCGGATCCGTGGAAAGCGAGATCCGGTACGAAGCCGGCCGCTTTCTAAGGAATCTGGGCCGCGCCATCGACACTGCCGGCGATGTCGCCGACGACCCGGTCGATGCCGCTCAGCGACTCGGCTCGGCCATCAGTTCCGCCCGGCGGGTTCTGAGCCCGGTGCCGCCACCGGAAAGCAGTGTGATCGGAGCAAGGTCGCTCGACATCGACTTCCGGTCGTTCGCACTGTCCCTCGAGGACATGCGTAGAGCAGGTCGGCGGGTCGGTGGCACGGTGAACGATGCCTTCGTGGCCGGGATCTCCTTGGGCATGACCAACTACCACCGCCGCTTCGGGGCATCGCTCGAGTCGCTGAGGGTGTCGGTGCCGGTCAACAGGCGTGTCGACTCCGACGGGGTCGGCAACCATTTCACCCCCGGCAAGATTCATCTCGACACATCAACTTCCGACCCAGACGAACTCATGCGCCGCGCCCATCGTGAGGTGAATCTGCTCAGAAACGAGCCCGCCAACGCCCTTGTGGAACCCGTTGCCAACCTTCTGCGATTCCTGCCCGCGGCGCTTTCCACCAGCGTCGCGTCGGCCTTGTTCGTCGGAATCGATGTCGCGGCGTCGAACGTCGCCGGCAGCCCTGTACCCCTCCACCTCTGTGGCCATCGGATGACCGCGCTGATCCCGTTCGGTCCGCTGATCGGTTGTGCAGCGAACGTCACCATGGTGTCGTTCGACGGCACTGTCCACGTGGGTGTCAACTGTGATCCAGCGGCCATCTCCGATCCCGCGATGTTCGTCCACGAACTCGAGGCCGCGTACGCCACGGTGCTCGCAGACCGATGACCCCCACAGTCGAGGTGGCCATCATCGGGGCTGGTCCGGCCGGATCCGCGGCAGCCACGCTGTTGGCCCGTGCCGGGGTCGAGGTGGCGGTTTTCGACAAATCGGTGTTCCCCCGAGACAAGTGCTGCGGTGACGGCCTCACCGCGCTGGCCCTGCGTGAGCTCGAACATCTGGGTCTCTCGCCCGACAACGTGGCCTCATGGAAGGCCATCGACCGATTCATCGTTCGCTCTCCATCCGGGCGGGAGCAGTGCTACCCGCTTCCCGATGGGGCCGGACATCACGCGGTTGTCGCCCGGCGGATCGACCTTGATGCCGCCCTGGTCGATCTGGCCCGAAACGCGGGTGCTGCGATTCACGAGTCCGACCCCCTCGTGGGAGCGGCGGTCCACGGCAGCGGCGTACGGCTCTCGTTGGCATCGAGTGGAGATGTCATCGCCGACCATGTCATCGGAGCCGACGGCATGTGGTCGCCACTGCGGCGCTTCATGGGGTTGTCCGTCGACGGATACCGAGGCGAATGGCATGCCTTCCGTCAGTACTTCTCCGGGGTGGGCCCGCGTGCCGCCACCGAGCTGGCGGTCTGGTTCGAGCCCGACATGCTGCCGGGATACGCATGGTCGTTCCCCCTCGCCGACGGTTCGGCCAACGTGGGGTTCGGAATCCAGCGTGGCCGCAAGGTTTCCGTTCAGCAGATGAAATCCATGTGGACCGACCTGTTGAACCGCCCTCATGTCCGCGAGTTTCTCGGCGAGGCCGCCGTGGGTGAGGACTCACACAAGGCGTGGCCCATACCCGCCCGCGTTGGCCGCACCGCCCTGGTGGGCCCCGGGGTGATGTTCGTCGGGGATGCGGCCGCGGTGACCGACCCCATGACCGGTGAAGGCATCGGGCAGGCGATCCTCACCGGACGGATAGCGGCCGAGTCGATCATCGAGGGCCGGGAACCCACTCGAACCTACGAGCGCCGTGTGAGATCCGAACTCGTGGCCGACGACAGAATGGCCCGCTTGCTCATTCCCATGCTGGCCCGGCGCCGGGTGGCCGATTCGGTGCTCCGACTCACCTCGGCGACCGCATGGACCCGCCGAAATTTCGCCCGCTGGATGTTCGAGGATTATCCCCGGGCCATGATCGCAACCCCCCGACGTTGGCACCGCGGGATGTTCACCGGCGACGGGGCCTACGCAGACCAACGCTGAGTCGCCCCGGCCGACACCCTCTACGCTCTGGCGTGATGGCTGATCCTGAACCCGACGCGGATCCACTGCAGACAGGCGGATTTCTCCGCGCCGTGGACCGTGTCGACGAAACCATCGATGGCTGGTGGGAGACGCTGCGGGGCCACGCCCTCGTCGACCGGATCTACTACACGGCATCCGAAGCGGCCGACTTCTCGCTGATGTGGCATGCGCTCGGAGTGATCGAGGCCATCATCGAGGACGACCCGATGGTGGCCGTGAAGGTGAGCGCGGCGCTCGGGTTGGAATCGGCTCTCATAAACGGCCCGGTCAAGTCGTTGTTCAAGCGCAACAGACCGATCCACGAGACCGACCGACCGCATCACCTGCGGCAGCCCCGGACCAGCAGCTTCCCCAGCGGCCACGCGTCGGCGGCCATGGTGGCCGCCGCGATGCTCTCGGGCCACGGCAACACCGTCGCCTGGTACGCGCTGGCCGGGGTGGTGGCCACGAGTCGCATCCATGTACGCATCCACCACGCGTCCGACGTTGCCGGCGGGCTGATTGCCGGAGCGGCCCTGGCGGCCCTCGCCCGTCGATGTCTCGGCCGGTGACCAACCCCGAACCGATCAAGTTGCGGGTGGCCGGTCACGACCTGCCGTTGGCTCTGGCCGCGCTGCATCGTGGCCGGGAGGTCGACGACAGGATCGATGTCGCCATCGAGGTGACCGATGTGTCTGAGGCAATGCCCACCTTCGAGTCGTTGCTCGAGGGCGGCGGCTTCTCGATCTCAGAGAGAACCGGGCCAGGCAAGTTCGTTGTGACGCGGTTGCGATCGCTGCCCGACTACGTGGCCCCCGACATGACGGTCCTGGTGTGCGGGCTCAATCCGAGCCTCCACTCAGCGGATCTCAAGGTGGGGTTCGGGCGGGCCGGAAACCGGTTCTGGCCGGCAGCTCTCTCCTCGGGGATGGTCACAATCGACCGTGACCCGATCGACGCCCTGACCACCCATCGGGTCGGCATGACCGACATGGTCAAGCGGGCATCTCCGCGTGCCGATTCCCTGACCCGCGAGGAATACGCCGGCGGCCTGAGCCGGCTCGAGGGTCTGTGCGCCTGGCTGCGTCCCGCCGTGGTCTGCATGGTCGGGTTGGCCGGATGGCGGGCAGCCGTCGACCGCAAGGCCATCGCCGGGGTTCAGGAACGGCACCTTGGACACTCGCTGGTGTATGTGATGCCATCGACCAGCGGACTGAACGCCCACAGCTCACTGGCCGACCTCGCATCCCATCTCCGCGAGGCCACCGAACTCGCCGATGATGAACTCAGCCGGCGGGGGCCAGATCTCTGACCGCCTGCAACATGTCGATGCCGGGCGCAGGTATGAGCATCAACGCCGGACAGTCGATGCCGTTGTCGGTGTATCCCGCGATGTGCTGTCGGATCTCGTCGGGGGTTCCGTGCATGATGAGTTGATCGACGACCTTGTCGGGGATCTTCTCGAGGGCCGCTTTTCGGTCGCCGGCAGCCCAGAGACTCCAGTGCTCGGCCAGGGCATCGCCGCGGCCCATCCATTCATGGAAGGCCCGGTAAACCGGCACGTTCAGGTAGGCGGCCATGGCGAAGCGTCCCACCGACCTGGCAAGATCCGGATCAGCGGTGGGCACCACGAACAACCGGGCAACGACCTCGGCGTCAGGATTCTGTTCACGAACCACCTGTGTGACTCTGGCCGCATCATCCACGGACAACCAGTTGACGATGGCCCCATCGGCTTCGCGACCGGCCAGCCGCAGCATCCCCTCGCGCAGTGCGGCGACAAGGATCGGGACCGGTTTCTCGAGGTCGATACCCAAGCGGAATCCCTTGATCGAGAAGGTGTCGTAGTCATGGGTGATCTTCTCGCCCGCGAGCGCGGCCCTCAGGAACCTCACGGTGTCGCGAACCTTCTTGTAGGGGTCCTCGAACGGAATGGCGTTCCATCTCTCGACGATGATGTTCGACGACGAACCGATGCCACACACGAATCTGCCGGGGGCCGCCGATGCCATCGCCGCCACCGACTGGGCCATCAGGGCAGGGCCGCGGGTGTAGGCCGGCAGGATGGCGGTACCGAGCCTCATGGTGGGGGTCCACACGCTTGCCAGCGCGAGCGGGGTGAGTCCGTCGGGGCCCATGGCCTCAGCCGACCAGAGATCGGTGTATCCGAGTTCGGCGAGTTCTTCGAACCGGGAACGCTGCGAATGCAGCGGCCCGTCGAACGGGATGGTCATGCCATAGCGCTTCATCGATTGCCTCTCTGGATGTGGTGGGTGCCGAGCATGACACCGCACGATCCGGGACCACAAGCGGACCGGAATGTCACACCCCCCATTCATGATTGCAGCATGAACAAGCAGCTCACCATCCACAGCGGATCCCACGCATGGCGTCTCGACAACGCCACTCGCCGCCGCGGTCGTAGGGGCGTGGCGGCGGCCCGCAAGGTCCTTCAGCATTCGCGGTCAACGACCTCGGCCGCAACACAGCGCCGAGAGGATCACCCGAGGGCGGTCAGGGCTGCGTGAGCCGATCCGGCCAGATCCCCGCCACACTTGGTCGATGAGTTTCGGATCGGGCCGTAGGCCCATGTTCAAACGGTCGGGCGCCGGCCCATGGGGGATCCTGCGCGCCATCGCGTTGCTGATTGTCTTCTCGGTCGCGCTGGCGGCGTGTGCCGACAGCAACCCGTCATCCCAGTCGGTGATGGCCACCTCGCTGGGGACCGCTGCAACTCTCCCCTCTTCCGACGCCCTTCCTTCCAACGCAACCGTCGAACGAGTCGTCGACGGCGACACCATCATCGTTCGCATCAACGGCCGGCGCGAAAGAGTGAGACTGATCGGTATCGACACCCCGGAGTCGGTCGACCCGAATCGTCCTGTCCAGTGCTACGGCCACGAAGCAAGCGCCCGTACCGAATCGTTGTTGCCCCCGGGCACCGAGGTGAGTCTCGTGCGCGATGTGGAAGCACGCGACAAATACGATCGCCTGCTCGCATATGTGATCCGTACCGACGACCAACTTTTCGTCAACCTCGACCTGATCGAAAACGGTTTCGCCGGGCCGCTCACCTATCCGCCGAATGACCACTACGCCACACTGTTCGAGTCATCAGCAGATGCCGCATCTGCAGCCGGCGTGGGCCTTTGGGGGTCCTGCGGTGGTCCCGACGTGCCCCTTGGCTGAGCGGATGCCAAAACCCCGGGTCCGCGGCTAGCGTCAACCTCGTGGACTCGCTCGCGAAAGCACTCGGCTACGGTCCAAAGGATCGCCTGCTGATCATCAGCGCCGATCTCCTTGGTTCCACCCATGCGGCCACGGCCGGCTGCTTTTCCGCCATGCGGGATGGCCACGCCACCACATCCACATTGATGATGCCTGGTCCATGGTCTCGTCACGCGGCCGACAACACGCGCCCCGACGACGACATCGGTATCCATCTCACTCTCAATTCCGAGCTCGACTGCTTCCGATGGGGGCCGCTCACATACGCCCCCAGCCTTCTCGACGGCGACGGCGGATTTCCCAGAACCCTTCCCGACCTCTGGGATCACGCCGACCTCGACGAGGTCCGGCGGGAGCTCAGCGCGCAGGTCGAGCGGGCCCTGCTGTGGGGGTTCGACCTAACCCACATCTCCACCCATATGGGTGCGCTGCAGCAGCGCCCCGAGTTCTTCGATGTGATGCTCGAGCTGGCCATCGAGGCACGGCTACCGATTCGCCTCGAAGGCGACCCCGCCCAGGACTCCGCAGGCTTTCCATTCCGAGAGCTGGCGGCTGCGGAGGGAATCTTGTCGCCCGACCACTTCAAGTTGGTTCGTGGTGGCGCCCGACAACACTTCATGTCCACGCTGAAGCACCTCAAGCCAGGTGTCACGGAAGTCGTTTTCGAGCCGGCAATTGCCGCTGAGGAACTGCGGGCCATCGACCCTTCGGCAACCCAACGAGTCGACGATCTAACTCTGATCACCGACCGACGGCTCGCGGATCTGATCGACAGCTCTGGGGCCAGATTGATCGGATACCGGCAGATTCGCGATCTCCAACGCGCGGCGGGCTGATCCACTCGCTCACATCGTCGGTGCGGGTCTCAGCCCGATGCATCGACCAGCGCCGACCGCGCTGCTTGACGCCACGATCTCATCGCCACCAGCCAGAGGGCATGATCACCCTCGACCTTCAGCGCACCGCGCATGTATGCCACATCCACATCGAGGGAACCGTCGAGAATCTGTTCGGCTGTTTCGACGCTGAGAGAGATCTTGCACGATGGCTTGGAAACCCGGCCGACATCAAGCGATACAAAACGACCGTCCGCGACCGTGAGTCCGAGCACGAGCTTGCCCTCAGCCAGGCCGGTGATCGTGTACTGGATCGAGGCGGTGACGTCACCCTCGACCGGTAAGTCACCGAGGACCTTCCTTGCCATGTCGAGCCAATTGTCGTCGAACAACGCGGTCATTCAGATCACTGCTTCCCGAGATCGGATTCCAGCGAACAGGTCGGTCTCCGGTGTCTGCGATCCGGGCTCGCCCATCACGAGCCGAAACTCATCGTGGCTGTGGATACGGTCGTCGACCTCGGCCGGAAGTCCAAACCAGAAATTCGAGTCGGGGTCGATCTGGGTGGCGTGAGCCATCAGGGCCGCCCGTCGCACGCCCGCGAACTCCCCCACCGGAACGCGCGTGGTGATGAGGTGATCCAGATCCGGACGCTCGAACCAGCGCTCGTCGTATGGCGATTCAAGACCGAGATCGATGAATGCCCGGTGGCGAGCGACAATTCGGGCCCGGGACCATGCCGAGTGGTAGATCTTGGAAACCGACCAGGCGTCGCCGAGCTCGGGGCGATGGGCGGGGTCGCCGGCACGGTTGACCGCCGGGCGGGTGATCTCATGGACCCTGATGTGGTCCGGGTGTTGATAGCCGCCCGGGTCGTTCGGGTAGGTCACGACGACCTGAGGCCTCTGATCGCGAATAATCGACACCAGTCGGTCGACCGCTTCATCGAACGGAGCCGCGGCAAAGCACTCCGGATGATCATTTGAGTCCGAATCGAACATCCCCGAATCCCTGTAGCCGAGCATCACAACCTCGTCGTAGCCGATCACCTCGGCCGAGGCTCCCAGCTCCCGCCGACGCACCGCCGGTAGATCGTCACGAACATGTTGGTGATCCATCGTCGGGTTGAGGATGTCGCCCTCCTCCCCACCGGTGCAACACACCAGCACGGTGCGTATGCCCTGAGCGTGGTAGAGGGCCACCGCAGAAGCTCCCTTGGACGCCTCGTCGTCGGGGTGAGCGTGAACAGTGAGAAGGCACAGGGGTTCGTCCATCCGGCACGAAGATAGCTGTTTACGCGAAGAACGGCCCCCCGCGGTCGGATCAGCCGGCCGAACGAACGCCCTCGAGCGCCTCGAGCTCAATGTCGCCATCACCATCAGGGTCGACAATCTGCCATCCGAAGATCATGGCCAGATGCTCACGACCCTCATCGGGGCCGCTGGCGATTATCTCATCCTCAGGCAGCAGTCGAGCCGCCCCCCGGGGCCGGTAGAGGTATTGCCCTCCCCGGCGAATCGCCAAGACGGTGAATCCGGGCTCAATGTTCAACTGCAGCTCCGACAGACTCACCCCGTCGGCGTGGCTTCCCGGAGCGACCGGAAGCTGGACCACCACTTCATCGCTGTCGCCCAACGCAAGGCTGAGAACGGGATGAAGGTCTTCACGCTGCTCCACCAGCCAGACCATCGCCTGTGCTTGGTCTCCGATGTCCTCTGCGGCCTGGGAAAGGTGAAGCAACCCCCGCAAGGCCGACGGATCGGCCTTGTCGCTGGCGGCCCGCAACACCCACAACTCGAGCTTGTCCTTCATCTCATCGAGACGATCCTCAAGATGACGAACCTCCGCGGCCAGGCCGTGATCGACCAGAACAAGCGCCGAATAGGCCAAGCCGACTGCCACCTCCGAGAGGTTCTTCATCTCTACGAGAACGTCGACGGCCCGATCGAGATCGGTGGTATAGCCGTCCTCGGGAGCCTCCGGCGGGTGCCACAAGGGAGCAGCGGCCAGCTCACGGAGCCGGGTGATCCCATCGGGCGAACCACGCAGAAACATCACATCGCCGGGAGTGATGACGATGTCACCATGGACGTCGGTGATCCACTTGCGTTCGCGCTTGATGGCCATGACCCGCATCCCGGTCTGAACCGGTAGTTCGTGGGCCGACAGCGGACGGTGAGCCAAATGGGACCCCTCGGAGACCAACACCCGGTGGCTGACCTCTTCGGCATCCGACAGATCGGCAACCAGTTCAACCGGTATTCCCACTTGGTGGGTGACGATTCTTGCGATGTCGACCGCGTCGTTGGCGATGCGCTCGATGGCACTGATCACCTGCAGCACCGACGACATGCCTTCGGAGTCCTTGGGACTGCGAACCGCCATCACACAGACGCCTCTCATGTCCTGCACGAGATCATTCATCGTCTCTTCCAGAGAGTCGACCTCCTCGGCCATGTCGGGATCGCCGAAGTAAAGCGACGCGTACGCGAGGTCGACCATCAGCTCCGAGGTGTCCTTGGCCTCTGCCAACATCTCTCGAAGGTTTCGTGGTCTGTCGTCCATCAACTCCCCCAGTCGGGTATTGCAATCGTAGAACCATCGCGGCCGACACTGCGATCCGATCTCATATGACTCCCACCCACACGAGAGCGAGGATCAACGCGAACGCGCCGACGAAGTCGAGTGTCGAGGCCACGATCGGGATCCCGTAGGTGTCGGGATCGAGCCCTGACCTCACGGCCACCACCGTGGAGTAGTAGGCCACCACCACCACGCAAACGGTGGCGATCAGACCTCCGAGCATGGTCGCTGCGATCAGGCTCAACAGCCCGGGGCCGATGTCGCCGGTGATGGCCCCGCCCAGCTGAGCGGTAAGAGCAGCCACGAAAAACACCGGCACGGCCAGAGAGAACGCCATCGCCACGTCACTGCCGACACCGCGCCGCGGAAGTGCATCGGGCGACAACAACCCCAAGTGGAACTTGGTTGCGAGCCTGCTGGAGAGGATTCCTCCGAGGGACCCGGCCTTGTTGAGAAACCCGGGAAGCAGAATCAAAAGGACCGGGTAGTCCAAGAGATCGTCGAGCCGTTTCTCCACTGTGATTCCCGCTATCAGATCGAGAATCCCGGCAATGATGAGCACAGGAAGCGACTCCCGCACGATCGTGGCCACCAGATCCAGACTCGATCGCAGTGCCCACACTGTGACGACAGCAGCCGAGGCCGCCATGACGACCGCCAAGGTTGGCGTCAGGACATCGATACCTGCGAGCTGAGCCCCGATCACCAGGGCCGGGAGGCTCACGAGGTCGCCAACGGCGTTGACGAGTGGCGCGACCACATTGTCGAGGTCCCACCCGTACCTCACCGATCCCCCGGCGAGAAGGAGTGTGATTGCCAGGACCACCACCGACGCGACAAGCCCGCCAACGGTGGAGATCACCATGAAGTCGGCCAGCGACATGGTGGGCGCAACAGAGAAGATGATCGCGATGGTCTTGGCCAGCACGGCCAGAACCACCGAAATGGTGAGGCTCAGCGCCATCGCAGCAACCGTGTTCTGCCCTACCACCGAATCGAACCGGGCCGTGAGACGAAATGTGCCCGTGTGGATCGAAGTACCGAGGCGGCTGCCCAACGCACCGAAGATGTTTCCCTTGACCGCCAGAGCCGCCGGAACCAACAAGAGCATGCCCGGCAGGCTCTCGAGAGTGCCGGTGATCGACGCCAGCGTGATTCCCGACACGATGCTCGCCACCGATGCCAACAGCATCGCCACAAGACTGTCGCGGTACGCGACCGAATCGCCCCCGGCGACTGTGGAGAACACGCTCGATTTGCGTGTCTGGCTCGGCTTCATTCCAGCAAGTGTGCAGCGTCGAACACCGCACCGTGGTGATTATCGGCTATCTCGCATCTCACTCGGCCCGCGATCCCAGTTCACGAAGCACGGCCCGGCAGTCGTCCCATGCATCTCGCAGGATCGACTCAACCGGTTCTATGGAGCGGACCCGTCCGGCCACCTGTCCGGCCATGGCCACACCGACCTCCATGTCTCCGCCGAAGTAGAGCTTCATCATGTCGTCGATGTTGAGGATCGCCGGCTCATCGTCTGCTTCGAGTCGTCCGGTGAGTTCGGTCCGCAGAGTTCGCATGGCCGGACGATGATGGCGGTTGACCACCACGGTGTCGGACTCTTTCGCGTCGATTAGCGCCTGTTTCCAATTCGCATGGACCGGAGACTCGATCGAGGCCACCATCCGGGTGCCCATTTGAACCGCCTCCGCGCCCATGGCGAACGCTGCCGCCATAGATCTCCCGTCCACGAAGCCTCCGGCGGCCACAACCGGTACATCGAAGCGCGATGCGATCTCGGGCACCAGCACCAGTGAGGATGCCCCGTCGGCATTCTTGAAACCACCGCCCTCGATGCCCTCCACAACCAAACCGTCGACTCCGGCGTCGATCGCCTTTTGTGCCCCGCGCATGGTCGGAACCACATGGAACACGGTGACCCCCAACTCTTTGAGCCGCGGGACGAGAACGGCCGGATCACCAGCTGACGTGGTGACGAAGCCGACCTCGTTCTCGGCCACGAAGTCGACCAGTGCCTGTGGATCGCGCACGAAATGTTGGGCGATGTTGACACCCCACGGCTTCCCGGTGAGCTCCCGCATGGCCAGAATCTCGATCTTGATCGCGTCCATGTCGCCCGAGGAGGTCTCAATGATTCCGAGACCGCCGGCATTCGACACGGCCGACGCCAGAGATGACCGTGCGATCCATCCCATCGGAGCTTGAATGATCGGGATTTCGATGCCAAGCATCTCGGTGATGCGTGTCTGCATGCGATCGGCTTTCTGAGTCGGGGCCGGCTCAACGCCGACGTCGGATGACCGTGGGTCGACGGTAGGCCACCGAACGGTCGGATGACCAAAGCGCCGGGGGAGCATCCGCGAATGCGGCCAGTTGAAGGAGCGGTTGGTCGTAGTTCACTCGCCAACCGGAGAAGTCTCGCCAGGCGGCGTCAAAGTCCGACCTGATCGGGAGGCCGACGTCTTTCAGGGTTTCGTAGACCTCCAGGAACTCGCCACGTTCTATCGATATCGGGTCGTCGGGCGCGGGATCGGTTTCGTAGTCGAAGCCGAAGAAGTGTGCGATCCGGCGCAGGGCCATTGTTCCGGTGTGGATCATCAATTCTGCTCTTGGGGCTCTGGGCAGCTCGAGGACCGATATGTAGAGCGAGGCGGTGTCGAGAGCCAGACCGGCCCCGGATATCCAGGAACGTTCCGGCACCGGCGAGCGGAAGAACACCAGCATGGGGAACGATGAATGGCTCTCCTCGATGTCGACGAACCAGTCCTCCCACTCACTCCAGAGTTGCGGCATCTGGTCGAGCCCGTCGATGAAGTGGATCCTGGTGAGCAACACCTCCGGGCTGGCTCGCTCGCCAACCTTGCTGGCACGAATGTGGAGCTTCGCCACCGCCACCTCACGTCTGGAGAACGCCGAGTAGATGGTAGGGATGAAGCTGATCATCAATCCGACCAGGCCCAGTCCAATGAGCCCCTCGATCACCGCGACGGTGAGTTGGGCACCACCGTCCGCCGTGCGAAACCCAAGGGTGGTGAGCGAAGATCCCGACAAGGCCAGCGCGGATCCGTATGACCGATCGTCGATGGCCCAGAACGTCAGCGACATGGCGGCGATCACCGAGACGGCCCAGATCACCGGAAGCATGATCAACCCAACCGGGGCCATCCGGGCCTTCACCCGCTCGTGTGACTCCCACGTGTGTCGCCTGCCGGCGACAAAGCCGAAGCTCCATCGAAGGAAGATGAACAAGGTGCGGGTGATGAACACCTGTTCACCTCTCGGCACGACCACGGTTCGGATGGCCGAACCAAGGGTCGTCAGGGTGAGGGCCACCCCCAATCCTCCAACGATCCAGCGAATCAAGAGCACCCGCAGATGTTAGGCAGTCGGCGACCTGCTTTCGGGCAGCCGGCCAGTGGACATGGGTCGAACGACCCATTGTGGGCCGGACGACCCATTTGCAAGTCAAGTCGAACGGCCTGCGTCCCGATGAACCGTCATACCCACGAAAGAGGTGCCATGAGACCGTCAGCCCCGGTACACCACCATCATCGACCCGCCCGCAAAACCTCCTTCCCCAGGCAATTCGCCCTGGTGGGCAGCGCGATCGCCTTGGTCACTTGGGGAACGGTGGCGTTGAGCGGAGCGTCGGGCAGCCCGAACGTGCCCAGCCCGTGGGGCCACCCGACGGCAGCGTCCGCACAGGCACCATCGGGTTCTTCCATCCCGCCGGCAGCGGGGGCCACAGCGGGGGCCGTCGATCAAGTCGATCAACCTGGTGCCCCAAGCGCCATTTCAACCGGGTCCTCAGGCTTCTCCCTGTTCAGCTCATCCGAATCCGGCGACTGCAGCGCCGAGGCTGAGGCGGAGGATGTTGACGTCGACTCCCCAGACGATCACGACTCCGACATCGACTCAACGGACATCGAGGAACTGTCGGTCGAGGACCACGACTCCGACATCGACAGCTCCGATGACCACGACTCGGACCACGACTCCGACATCGACAGCTCCGATGACCACGACTCGGACCACGGCTCCGACATCGACAGCTCCGATGACCACGACTCCGACCACGACGACCACTCCGACTGTGAAGAACCCGAGTGCTCCAACGACAGCCACCACGACTCCGACCACGACGACTCCGACTCGGACCACCACAGCGACGACGTCTCATCACATGACAACAGCACCGATGGGGACCACCACGACTCCGACATCGACAGCTCCGATGACAACGGTGGTGATGGCTGCTCACCGGACACCCCAACCAGCACCACCCCAACCAGCACCACCCCAACCAGCACCACCCCAACCAGCACC
>JAJRXJ010000036.1 GCA_024276355.1 Actinomycetes bacterium
AGGATGGAGCATGTCCGAGGCCTACATAATCGACGCCGTGCGCACGCCAACCGGGAAGCGCGGGGGATCCCTGAGCCACTTGCATCCGGCCGATCTGGGTGCGGCCGCCATAGCCGCTCTCATCGACCGTACCGGTATCGATCCGCTCGCGGTCGAAGACGTGATGTTCGGCAACGTCGACTCGATCGGCCCCCAGGCCGGCGACATAGCCCGCACCTGCTGGCTGGCCGCCGGAATGCCCGAGGCCGTCCCCGGCACCACCATCGACCGGCAGTGCGGATCGGCCCAGCAGGCGGTGAGCTTCGCGGCGATGGCGACCATGTCGGGGGTCCACGATCTCGTGGTGGCCGGCGGCGTGCAGCAGATGTCGATGATTCCGATCTCCTCGGCCATGACCCTCGCCGAACCCCTCGGGTTCACCGACCCGTTCTCGGGTAGCAAGGGTTGGGTGGCCAGGTACGGAACCGAGGAGGTGTCTCAGTTCCACGGCGCCGAGCTGATCGCCGAACGCTGGGACATCACCCGCGACGAAATGGAGGAGTTCGGTTTCGCCAGCCACCAGAGAGCCATCACCGCCATCGACGAAGGTCGCTTCGACATGGAGGTTGCTCCCGTGGGCGATTTCACGATGGACGAAACCCCACGTCGGGGCGGCTCGATCGAGAAGATGAGGTCACTCCCGCCTCTCGTCGAGGGGGGCCGTCTCACCGCGGCGGTGTCGAGCCAGATCTGCGACGCGGCCGCGGCTCTCCTGATCGCATCAGAGCAGGCCGTGAAGGACCACGGGCTCAAGCCGAGGGCCCGCATCCACCACATCTCGGTGAGGGGCGACGATCCGATTCTCATGCTCACCGGCCCCATCGCCGCCACCACCTGGGCCATCGAGAAGACCGGCATGTCGATCGACGACATCGACCTGTTCGAATGCAACGAGGCCTTCGCGTGTGTGCCGTTGGCGTGGATGAGCGAACACCACGTCCCCCACGAGAAGGTCAACGTCAACGGTGGGGCCATCGCGCTCGGCCATCCGCTGGGGGCCACCGGTGCGAAGCTGATGACCACCCTCCTCAACGAACTCGAACGCACCGGCGGGCGATACGGCCTCCAGACCATGTGCGAGGGCGGCGGTCAGGCCAACGTCACCATCATCGAACGGCTCTGAGGTTTCACCCACATGCTTGCTCTCGACAAGATCGTTCTGATCACCGGCGCCGGATCCGGAATCGGCCGGGCAGCGGCTCTGCTGTTCGCCGCCGAGGGAGCCGCCCATGTGGTGGTCGCCGACCGCGATCCGATCGGAGCGGCCAAGACCGTCGCCCTGGTCACGCAGGCCGGTGGCTCGGCCGGTGCGGTCGACATCGACGTGTGCGACGAAGGCGCGGTGTCGGACATGGTCGACTCGATCGTGGCCGACCACGGTCGACTCGACATCGCCTTCAACAACGCCGGAATCTCCGACACGATGCGGGAATTCCACACGCTCGACATCGAGCTCTGGAACCACATGATCGCGGTCAACCTCACCAGCGTGTTCGTCTGCATGAAACACGAGCTGCGCCACATGTCGGCTGTCGGGCGGGGTGCGATAGTCAATACCTCATCGGGTGCCGGTGTGGTGGCCGCGCCGGGTCAGCCCCACTACACGGCGGCCAAGCACGGAGTGGTCGGACTCACCAAGGCGGCCGCTCAGGAATACGCCCGTCAGGGCATCAGGGTCAACGCGGTGCTGCCCGGCTCCACCGACACCCCGATGATCAGGGGATTCATTGGCGACAACGCCGAGATCGAGAAGCTCATCGCACGGTCCAACATTCAGGGTCGTCTCATAACCCCCGACGAGATCGCGTCCAGCGTCGTCTGGCTGGCGTCCGATTCGGCCTCGATGGTCAACGGCCAGTCGCTGGTGGTCGACGGCGGTGGCATAGTTCGCTGACCTCAGTCCGGTGCCACTCCTGCCGATGGGACGGGTGTGACCGACGCCCACACGCTCACCGACTCAACAGGCGACATCCTCGACGACCATCCCGACGATCACGAGGCGATGTTTAGGCGCGCCGTCGAAGCGATCAACGATCGGAACGAAGTAGACGAGTCGAGGCGGGCCATGTGGCGCACCCACCATCACCACGACCAGTACGACAGGTGCGTGATGATCGGTGGCCGCCACTTCTGCCGCAGGTGCATCACCCTGTATCCCACATCGTTTGCGGTGGCCGCGCTCTCGCTCGTCGGCGTTGTGCTGTGGCCGGTTCAATACGACCTGTGGCTCATCTGGGGGCTGTGTCTGCCCGGTACGGCCGAGTTCGTGCTCGAACAGACCGGTGTGGTCGCATACTCGGCGCGGCGCCAGATTCTGGTGACCGCGATGATCGCACTCGCGCTCGGTCGGGGATTCGCCTTCGAACTGGAATCCCGATGGTCGTGGGAGTTCTGGGGACCGGTTCTGGTGTTCGGAACCGCATGGTTCGTGGCCGCCATGGTCGGCGACCGTCGTCATGGGCACCAAGTCGCCTGAGCGGCACACGTAACGCCAATCCAAACGTCAAAGGGAAAGCGAACACATGGCAAGCTACGAATCGACGGTGGAAGTGGGCGCCGACCCCGAGGCCGCCTTCGACTACCTCTCCGATCTGTCGAACCTCCCCGAATGGGATCCCAGCGTCCGCTCGGCGAAGCCCTCGGGCGAGCCGGTGACCGGAGTCGGAGCGAGATTCGACGTCGAGATCGGGTTCTACGGCCGGGGTATCCAGACCACCCATGAGATCATCGAGGCCGAGCGGCCGTCTCGGCTGGTGGTGGCGGTCGACGGCAAGATCACCGGCCGGATCGAACTTCGGATCGCGCCGTCAGGCGAAGGCTCGACAATCGACTATCGGGCAACGGCAACCATGAAGGGGCTGGCCAAGCTGCTCGACAAGGGACTCAAGCTCGCGTTCGAGGGCATAGGCGAGAACGCTTCGGCCGGGATGCGCAAACAACTGACCTGACCGGCATGGTCGGGCCGGGCGGGCTCAGACCAGAGCGGCGTCGACCTTGTCGGTGGCGTCGTCCTCGCTCACGTTGAGAGCGAACGAAAGCTCCGAGACCAGCACGCTGCGGGCCTTGGTGTAGAGCGACTTCTCGCCCGCCGACAGGCCCTTGGCCTGATCACGCAGCGCCAGGTTACGGACCACTTCGGCCACCTGGTAGACGTCGCCCGACTTCAGCTTCTCCTGATGGTTCTTGAAACGGCGCGACCAGTTGGCGGGCTCACGCACATCGCGCTTGCCCAGAACCTCGAAGAGGTCTTCGACATCTTCGGTGGAGATCGGCCAACGCATACCCACTTCTTCGGCCTTGTCGACCGGCACCGAGAGCATCATCTCGCCATGGGCCATGCGAAGAACCAGATACTCGGTTTCTTCGCCGAACACCTTCCGCTTCTCGCGCTTTTCGACGACAGCCGCCCCGTGGTGGGGATAGACGACCTTGTCGCCGGGCTTGAATGTCACAGTAGAAACCTCGGAGGTGTGGAACCGGCCTGACTTCCAAGGATGCCATCTCCGGGACCGTTCGCAAACGCGGGACCGTATCTGAGTGAATCACCACCGGCCCCGATGGGGCGTATCGTTCAACCGACACATGGACTCAGACTCACCCGAACCGGTCCCATCGACGCCCCCTGCAGTGCGCGGGCTGCGAACATGGGTGATCGCGGCGACCCTTATGGTGGGACTGTTCGCTGGCTTGGCCGCGGGGCTGCGCATCGCCGAGGTCACCAGAAAGGCCGACCCGATACGGGTGCGAGTCGTCGATTCGCAGGTGAACCGCATCGCCGGTCGATTGATCACGCCCGAACCCTCGCCGCGGTCGATCTCAGCGTTCGAGGGATACGGAACCTGGATCGACGTGTTCGACTACTCACCGCTCTACGGCGATCCGGTGCCCACAGTGGTGGCCGCCGATGTGGCCGAGATGGCATCGTTCGGGGTCAGGACCCTCTACATGCAGGCGGCGCGGCTCGACTCGAAATCGCCGCAGGGTCTGGTCGACCCGTGGCTTCTGGCCGAGTTCCTGATGGCCGCCCACCGGGAGGGGATACGAGTGGTCGCCTGGTATCTGCCCAAGTGGTCGGCCGACGACTCCGACCTGCAGCGGGTGATCAAGCTCAACGAATTCGAGGTGTTGGGCAACAGGTTCGACGGGGTGGCCCTCGACATCGAATGGACCCGAGGCGCGGATGTGGCCACCCGCAACAAGCGGCTGGTGGCCCTGAGCAAGGCCTCTCGCGAGGCGGTGGGCACCGACCCGCTGGCCGCGATCGTGTTGCCACCGGTGTTGATCGAGGTGGTCAACACCGATTTCTGGCCCGACTTCCCGTGGACCGAGATTGCGTCGTCGTACGACGTGTGGATGCCGATGAGCTACTGGTCGTTTCGGTCGGACCGCTCCGGCTACGGCGACGGCTACGCCTACAACGAGGAGTCGACGCGAAGGCTGAGAGACGATCTCGGCGACCCCAACGCGATTGTGCACGGCATAGGGGGAATCGGCGGGGTCGACGGGGTGAACGACAATCCCAAACCTGAGGAACCCCTCACCAAGCTCGCCGAACTCGACGCCTTCGTGAAGTCGCTGGTCGACACCGGGTCGGTGGGCGGGTCGATCTACGACTGGGCCACGCTCGAACCCGAGGCCCGTGAGCGCTTGGCCCGGCTTTTCGGCGAAGGCCCGGGGTCAGAGCTCGCCACCGTGTCGTGAGGTCCCTGCAGTCATCGGGCCGGAGCTGACGCTGAGGGAGTCGGCGATCCTTTGGAACAGTCGGGGGTCGAG
>JAJRXJ010000037.1 GCA_024276355.1 Actinomycetes bacterium
ATCACCAACGGCGGCATCGCCGACGTCGGCCTGGTGTTCGCGACGCTCGATCCACACAAGGGTCACGACGGAATCACCGCGTTCCTCGTCGACATGGCGCTGCCCGGGGTGGTGCGGACGAAGATGGCCGGCATCGAACTCGGCCACCGCGGCAGTGTCGAAACCGGCGAACGCCGCCCGGAAGTTGTCGCGCCTGCGCAGGATGGTGAGCCACGAAAGCCCCGACTGGAAACCCTCGAGGCAGATCTTCTCGAACAATCTCGTGTCGTCGACGGTGGGACGACCCCATTCGGTGTCGTGATAGTCGAGGTAGTCGCCGTCGTCGCCCGCCCACCAGCACCGGTCGATGCCGTCGGAACCGGTGCGGATCCATTCGCTCATGCGATCAACAGGACACCGACATACATGGCGGTAAGGCCACCCAGCAGAGCGAAGGCTCCGGTGATACCGCGCACGGCGGCCGAGCCGGCGTTCGAGTGGATCGCGGCTGCCCCGCCCGAAGCCGCGACCAGCAGCAGTTTGATGCCGAGGGCCGCGTTGTAGCCCGATGAAACCGTGTCGAGATTGAGCTCGAACACGTTCCAAATGCCGGTTATCACCGCGAGGCCGAAGAAAGGCCAGGCGATCCGGCCGAACTGGGCCGCGGCCCGACGCGGAGCCTCAGGCGAGATCTTGCGCAGCACCGGCACCAGCGATGCCATGAGCAGCTGACCTCCGACCCACACCGACGCGCCGAGGATGTGGAGGAAGATGCGGATGGATTCAAGATTGACGTCGATCACCGGGAGAACCTACCCACTGGCGGGAACCGCGCCGACCCGCAGCGACCGTGAGGCGACGGCGCGCTCAACGAGATCATCGAACAGCGGGTCGCCATCGGCGGGGTCGAGCAGCTCGGGATGCCACTGCACGGCCACCAGGTCGCAGCTCTCGCCCTCGATCGCCTCGACCAGACCGTCGGGTGATGTGGCCACTGTGCGCAGGCCCTCGGCGGGGATGGCCACCGACTGATGGTGGAGCGAGTTGACCACTATCGATGTGGCCCCGTAGATCCGGGCGATCCTCGATTGGGGCTCAAGTTCGATCGGATGACGATGGGCGAGAGGTTCGGTCATCTCCGCGTAGGTCGGGTGGTGGGATTGCCCCTCGGCCTGTATCTCCTGCAGCAGGCTGCCGCCCAGGGCCACGTTGGCAACCTGTATCCCCCGGCAGATGGCGAGGATCGGCAGCCCGGCCTCGACGGCGGCGTTGAACAGAGCGATGTCGGCCTCGTCGCTGTGACGAATGGTGCCCCGTGAGCCGTCGGGCTCGGCTCCGTAGAGGGTCGGGTCGACGTCCTGTCCGCCCGTGAGGACGACCCCATCGACGAGCGGCAGGATCGCTGCCAGTTCATCCGGGCTCGGATGTGGCGCGATCAACGGCACGCCGCCGGCCCGACGCACCGCCCTGACATACGACGGGTTGATGGTCTCGAGTTCGGTCCTGGGGTCGAGCATGGTGGCGAATGTGCGCCGCCACGAGCCGAGCAGGATGACGGGTGGGGTCACCGTTCAGACCGCCCCGGCCAGCAATTCCATGCCGTTGGTGCGCATGATCTTCTTGATCTCGGCATCGGTGAACCCATTGAGATCGTCGACGAACGACGTGGGGTCGGCCAGACCCTCGGCATGGGGGAAGTCTGAACCGAACAGCATGTGGTCGGCTCCGATGAGATCCCGAAGGCCCAGCAGGTCGTCCTCGTAGTAGGGCGACACCCATACCTGTCGACGGAACACATCCATCGGGTCTTCGGCGAATGCGTGTTTCTGCATGCCCCAGGTCTTGCGGAACTTGCGCACCAAGGGCTGCACCCACTCCGAGCCGTTCTCGATGGTGCACACCCGGATGCCGGGGTGACGCGTGAGCACCCCCTCGGCGATCAGTGAGGCGATGGCGTCGCTGATCGGCGAATGGGTGAGCAGGCTGCGGAGCGGGCTGACCCGGAACGCCTCGAACTCGGCGTCGAGGCCCCAGTATTGATTGAGGAACCCGTAGCCCGCGTCGCCGGAGTGCATGGCCCCCACGAGGCCGGCATCGGCGATTGTCTCCCAGACGGGTTCGTGTGACGGGTGGCCCAGCGAGCGTCTGTCTCCGTTGGCACCCGCCACCGATGACGGGCGCATGTTGATGACCCGTGCACCGGCGTCGATCATCCAGTCGAGCTGCTCCAGGGCCCACGCCGGGTCGGCGAGGCTCACGTAGCCGGCCGAGAAGATCCGTCCGTCATGGGCGAAGCCCCAGTCGTCGGCCACCCATTTGTTGAACCCGGCGAACGCCGCGAGCATGGCTTCGGTGTCGGACTCCAGCGCGGTCTCCATGCCGACTCCCAACGTGGGAAACATGAAGCAGGCCTCGATGCCCTGCTGATCCATGACCTCGATTCGGGCCCGCGGATCGCGGTAGGAAGCCGGGATCAGATCCAGCTCGCCGAACGCCTCGCGCATGTCGGACTTCGCGACCTTGCCGCGGAAGTAGTCGTCGAGGCAGCCGGGCCTGGCGATCGGATCGAACGTGGGGTTGGGGATGAAACGGTTTATCCGTCCACCCACGAGAAGCCGGCGCCGCCCGTCGACGTCGGCCCATTGCATGCAGCGCTTGCGCATCTTCGGGTCGACATGTCGGATGAACGCGTCTTCGGCCTCGTAGTAGTGGTTGTCGGCGTCGAAGGCCTTGTAGTCGAGCTGGGGCATGGCCGCACAATAGATGGGCCGGTGCACTTCTGGCGATCCCATCGGGTGGCCTACCTTGTGAGCATGACGATCACCGATACCGATTCGATCAAGGCCATCCGCGAAGAACTCTCACACGATCTCGACAATATGGTGGCGCTGCGGCGCGAGATCCACCGAGAACCCGAACTGGGAATCTCCAACCCGCTCACCCGTGACCGCATCGTCTCGGCCATCGCCGACCTGCCTCTCGAGGTCAGCCTCGGGTCGGGCGAGATCACCTCGGTGGTGGCCGATCTCAAGTGTGGTGATGGCCCGACCGTGTTGCTCCGGGCCGACACCGACGCGTTGCCCATGACCGAGGAAAGCGGCCTCGACTTCTCGTCGACCATCGATGGGCGGGCCCACGCGTGCGGACACGATGCCCACGTGGCCATGCTCGTCGGCGCGGCCCGGGTGTTGAGTTCGATGCGCACCGAGATGAACGGCACGGTGAGGTTCATGTTCCAGCCCGGCGAGGAGGGCGGCGGCGGAGCAAAGATCATGGTCGACGACGGGGTGCTCGACGGCGTCGACTCCGCATACGCGTTGCACATATCCCCCAACATCCCGAGCGGCTACCTGGCATCCAGGCCGGGCCCGTTCATGGCTTCGGCCGACGAATTCGAGGTGACCATCCGAGGCAAGGGCGGCCACGCGTCGACACCGCACTTCGCCGTTGATCCGGTCACCGCCGCAGCGCATGTGATCACATCGATCCAGACCATGGTGACCCGCGAGATACACGCCTTCGATCCGGCCGTCATCACCATCGCCAAGGTTTCGGCCGGTACCACCACCAACGTGATACCGGAGACCGCGGTGTTGTCGGGCACCATCCGGGCCATCTCGGCATCCACCCGAGCCCAGGTCCACGAGATCCTGCCCCGTGTCGTGACCGGCGTTGCCGAAGCCCACGGAACCACCGCCGAATTCAGGTTGCGCAAGGGCTACCCGGTCACTGTGAACCACGCCTCATCGGTCGACCTCGTGGCCGGCGTCGCCCGGCAAACCCTGGGCAAGAGCAAGTACATCGAGCTGCCGGCTCCGGTCATGGGCGCCGAGGATTTCTCCTACGTACTCGAGCAGGTGCCGGGAGCCATGAGCTTCCTCGGAGTGTGCCCCGACGGCATCGCCGACTCGCTGAGCGCGCCGGCATGTCACTCCAACAAGATGGTTCTCAACGAATTGGCCATGTCCGACGGAGCCGCCATTCACGTGATGACCGCACTCGCAGCTCTGGGTTGAGGCCTGACGGAGGCTGAACCGGCGGCGGGTTGCCCACCGGAACCATGGTCCAAAACGGTCGAGGCCCGGTTGACGCTGCCACATCAACCGAGCCTCGTATCCCTGGAGGGGGATGGAGGCATTGAGCCTCCGTGGCTATCTCTTGGGCCCTGCGCCCGAGATTCACCTAACCCACCGAGAACATAGACCAAGTCCGTCAAAGAATCGAAACGAACCTGCAACATTTCGGGAAACATCGCATGAATTGTTGGTTGGCGACGTTTTCGGGGCGTCAAAAGCCCACCCAGCCGGCGCGGTTCGTGTCGGTGTGGTTACGTTCCGCGGCCGCGAGAACGGCATCAGCCGACGAATATCGCGCCAACCTCTCCAAGAATCGGATGGTTGGGGAGATGGCGTTGAGCGAGCCCGAAGCGATCTCATCGAGAATCTCGAGGGGTCTCCCCCACCACGCATCGGTGATCTCCAGTCTGTCGGGTACCACCTCACCGCCGCGGTAGCGGGCGAGAAAGAAACGGGTGTCGTAGCGCCGTGGTGCCCCGGTCGGGGTGATCCACCATCCGGCGTGGGGGAAGTCTTCCGACCGGCAGGGAATGCCTCCGCCCACCCAGAGTCCAACCTCCTCGAATGTCTCGCGTAGACCGGCATGAAGAAACGCGGCCGCCTCGGCCGGTGACAGGCCGGGGGCCGAAGCCGATGGCACCACCTGGCGAGCCTTGGCCGAGCGGTCGCCGTCGTCGACTGCTCCCCCCGGAAAAACCACCATTCCCGGGACGAAACCCGAGCTGCGTCTCCGGCGTCCGATCAGCACTTGGAGCTCGGGGCGGTCGTCGACGACAAGAATCGACGCCGCCTGCCTGATCGGAACACGGTCAGGGGGCACGGCGCGTTCAGGTGTCGTAGAACTCACCGGCGTTCACGAGCAGGCGCTGCCCGGTGATCATGCGGGCCCGATCGGAGGTGAAAAAGATGGCGGCCTCGGCCACATCGCTGTCGGTGGGCATGCGCCGCAACGCCATCGACTGGGCGATTTCGTCGCGCACCTCGTCGGCGGTGATACCCCGTTGACCGGCCTGCCAATTGCAGTAGAGCTCGACATTGGGCCCCCACATCCAAGTGGGGACCACGGTGTTGACCCTGATGCCCCTGGGTCCAAGTTCCTCGGCCATGTCGCGGGCTGCCGAGAGCAGCGCCGACTTGGCGGCTGCGTAGGCCGACTGCGGAAGCAGACCGACAGGCTTCAGCGACGCCTGTGAGCCGATGATCACGATCGAGCCGCCGCCACCGACCTCGAGCGCCGGAACCGAGGCCCGCACAACATGGAGGGTTCCGAGCACATTGACCTCGAGATTCTTGAGCCAGGCGTCGTCATCGAGTTGGTCGAAACCTCCGTGGAGGGTGTCGAGAGCAGCCACGCTGATCACCGCATCGACCCCACCGAAATTCTCGATCCCGGCAGCCACCGCTGCCTCCACCTGGCCCTGGTCTCCGATGTCGGCCACGCGGGCGATCAGTCGATCGCCTGTCGGGTCGAGCCGCTCGGCGGTAGCCGCGAGACGCTCGGCGTTGCGGGCCGTGATGACCACGTTGGCCCCGTCGCGCAGCGCCAGGGCGGCACACCTCCCGCCGAGTCCGGGGCCGACCCCCGAAACCATCACTGTCTTGCCTTCGAGGATCATGGACCACTCCAATCGATCGATGCCGGCTGGGCGGCGCATGAGGTGTCGAGTGCCCGCCCAGGATCCGACACGAACGCCAACACGATGTCGCCGATGCAATCGCTGCCGTACCAGATTCCGTGGCCCCGCCCGGGCTGTTCGACCACCACCGAGTTGGCCAGATGCTCCGCGGCGGATCTTGCATAGTCGGCAGGGGTGATCGGATCAAAACCCCCGGCCAGCAACAGCGCGGGAATGGCGCTCTCGACCGGGCTGCCCTGCTCGGCGGGGGCCGACCCGACGATCCCCCATGGGTCGCAGACCTCCGAGGTCGGCGGCGAGGCGATCACCGAGGCGAATTCGCTCATTGAGTCGGGCGGGCCGGTGGTGAACGGGGCCCGATCATGGCACTGGACGGCGAAGTAGGTTCCCTCATCGGTGGCACTCGCCGAACTCGATTCGATGAGGCTGCCCACACGAGCTGCCCAGCGGGCCACGGCGTCGTCGCGACGATCCAGGCCGGCCAGCATCCAAGGGATGTAGGTGGCTTCGGTGTCGCCGTAGAGCATCAAGAAGGTGAACACCGCCAAGCGTTGACCATCAAGGAGGGTCTCCGGCACTCCGTCCTGGGCGGCGACCCGGATCGGGTCGGCGTCGAGTTCGCCGATCAGACGATCAAGTGTGGCCGACACACCGTCGATCAGAGTGCTGCACCCGGGATCGGCGGCACAGGCCGAGTCGATCGCACCGATGGACCGGTCGGCCGAGAAGGCGATGGCCTTGTCGACATCCAGGTCGGGTGGATACACGCCATCGAGAACCGCGCCCACCAGGCCGCTGGCCGATCGGCGCAACAGCTCGAGCCCAATGGTGGTGCCGTAGCTCACGCCGTAGACCACCCAGCGGTCGTGCTCCAGCCCGGCCATCACCGCCTCGACATCGGCGGCCAGCGAGGCGGTGTTGGTGAACGAGAGCGCGCTGGTCCGAGCGAACCTGCTCGCACAATCCTCATAGGCCTTCAACTCACGGTCGAGGGCTCGGTCGCTGGGCTTGGCGAGCAGATCGATGCTGAGCTCGTCGAGCTCGGAGCAGTCGAACACGACCGGGCCGAATCCGGTTCCCCGCTGGTCTATGAAGACCTGTGTGAACTCGCGTTGCGGGAACCAACCGGCCATGTCGGAGCTGGCTCCACCTGGGCCACCCTGGAGAACCGCCACCGGAGTGTCGAATCCGGGGTCGGATCCCTCCATCACCAGAAATGAGATTGTGATCATTCGACCGGTCGGGTCGGACGGATCAAGGGGTACTTCGGCCAAGCCGCACGACATCGCCGATCCGCGCAGGGAACTTGGGCAGCTCTCCGGTCTGATCTTCGCGATCGAGGAGACCGTCGGGGGCGGCGGATTGCCGGACCGCGTGGATGCGGGGACCGACGGTGTCGACCCGGCTTGGGTGGTAGAGGTGATGGCATCGCGCTGCGCCCGATCGAGCGAATCGAAAACACTCGAATCCGAGCAGGCAGCAGCGACAAGAACAGCCGCCAGGGCCACCGCCACCACCCGCCGGCTCACCAAAGCTGATCGGTGTAGATATCGGTGCCCACGATCGTCGGGATGAACGGCGCCGCGAACACCACCGTACCCAAGCCCGATTGGGCCAAGTTGTCGGCGTAGGTTCGGAAACGATCCCACACTGTGGTGGGCTCGACGTCGAGGAAGAACATCTGGAGACTGCGCTCCGGGCCGCCGGGCGGCATACCGAGATCCATTGGGGCGTTGGCGGTGTCGTCGGAACCCATGTCCTGGTATTTCCACGACACCATGCTGGCCACGCCACCACCGGTTTCGGTGTCGGGGGTCATGAGAGCCGGAAGCGCCACGTCGGAGAGATGAGCGTCGAGATCGCCCTGTTGGACACCATCGGTCCGGTCGACAGCCACCACTGCCAGTCCCTTGTAGGGGTGATCGAGAGCGAGTTCTATCGGCACGGGATCGGGATCGCGGTATTCGGCTGATGGCTGCTCGAGCAGCACCGTGTGGGCGTGGACCCGATTCGAGAAACCACGGCCGGACTTGTAGAGATCGATCACCTGATCGACAGCCCACTTGAAATGGTCGCCGTGCTTGCCTTCGAGCACCCAGTAGACGGCCAGGTACGAGCCCTTGTCGACGGGCGAGGCCACCGGGGTGTCGCCGGCCGGAAAGCGAAGATCCTTCAGACCTCGGGTGGCGACCCAACGCTTGCCGGCGAACAGCCACGGCCCGACCATGCACCCGGCGTAGAAATGGTCGCGTTCGTACCAACGGTTGTATTCGACCTCGTAGCCGGGTTCGGGGTCGACCATCGTGAACAACATGCTGCCCACCCGGATCGGATAATCGTTCACCTGACCGCTCCGTTCATCGCCTTGCGCCGGTCATGAATCAAACACGATTCGGCCGATCCAGTCGGCCACCAGGGCCGGCTTTTCGACGCCTTCGATCTCGACGGTGATGGTGCGGGTCGAGTTGATCGCCGATCCCTTGAGTTCGACGCTCTTGATCACACTGTGGGCCCTGACCCGCTTGCCGGAGTTCACCGGGTTGATGAAGCGCACTCTGTCGAATCCGTAGTTGATCCCCATGAGCACTCCGGTGAGGGGTGGCATCTCGCTGGGCACCGACGAGGTCAGATGGGTGAGCATCGAGAGCGTCAGGAACCCGTGGGCGATGGTTCCCCCGAAAGGAGTCTCGGCGGCAGCCCTCTCGGGATCGACGTGGATGAACTGATGGTCGATCGTGCAGTCGGCGAACTGGTTGATCTGTTCCTGGGTGATCTCGAACCACTCGCCGTGGCCCTCGTCGCGACCCTCTGACTCCTTCATGGCCTCGTATGCGGCGGCTGCATTGCTCATCGTCAACTCCTCGGTTCTCGGTCGATCGAGAGCCTAGGCATGGTCAACCCCTCAACGCCCGTTCGAGCAGCCCCACCGCCGGGTCGACGGCCGCCCCGGTTCGGGTTGCCAGCACCAGCTGTCGGCTGGCGATGATCGGCCCCCGAGCCAGGATCGGCCCCGGGCCCTCCCCCTGAACCACCGGCAGGACCGTGAATCCGAGCTCCAGGCCGACCATGGCCCGCAGCACGTCGGGTTGATGGGATTCGGCCACGATCTCGAGCGGGGCGCCGGCCTTTTCGAGTCCGTCCTCGATCACCGAGCGGGTGTGGCTCCCGTGAGGGAACATCACCCAGGGTCCCCAGTCGGAAGCCGGACCGTCGACCCGTTCATCGGGCCCGTAGACGGCCAGATCCTCCGTCAGGAGCGGCGCGGTCTCGACCCCGCGCACCGGAAGAGGCGGCTGAACACACACGGCCATGTCGATGCTGCCGTTGGTGAGTTCGTCGAGAAGTGCTCCCGATGGGGCCACCGACAGGTGGAGACCGATGGCGGGATGGCGGCGCCGGAATGATCGCAGCACCTCGGGGAAGTGTCCGACCGCGGCAGCATCGATCATTCCCACGCGGAGCCTGCCGATGGACCCTCGGCGGGTGCGATCGGCCCAATGGGCGAGATCTCCGGTGAGGGCCACCACCTGCCGGGCATGGGCCAGCACCTCCTGTGCCGTGGGCCGCAGGGTTCGCCTTCGGCCGACCCTGTCGAACAGGGGCACACCCACGCGGCGTTCGAGTTCGGCCAGGCCCTGCGAGAGCGCCGATGGCGTGACCCCCACCGCGGCCGCGGCCGTCGCCCAGTTGGGCGAGTCGACCACCGCAACGAGGTATTCGAGTTGTCGGATCGACAGGTCGGGGAGGGTTCCGGGCACCCTTGCAGTTTAGTTCAGCAATGCTTACATAAGATTGCCGATGATAAAGTATTGCTTATTCTTTGATCCATGACTGCAAGAAACATCGCACCGGCGACCGGCAAGCTCGGGGTTCTCACCCCGGGCATGGGCGCCGTCTCATCAACCTTCATGGCCGGCGTGCTCGCCGCCAGGAAGGGCCTCAACGCCCCGATCGGATCCATCACCCAGATGGCCAACATCCGTCTCGGCACCCGCGACGAAAACCGCAACCCGAAGATCCGCGAGTTCGTGCCGCTGGCCGAACTCGACGATCTCGTCTTCGGCGGGTGGGATCCCATCTCACCCAACGCCCTTGAGGCAGCTCGCACCGCCGGTGTGCTCGAGGGAGCCGACCTCTCGGAGATCTCCGGTGAGCTCGAAGGCATCACCGCCATGGACGCCGTGTTCGACCAGAGGTGGGTCACCCGCCTCGATGGCGTCCGCGTCAAGAAGATCGACTCCAAGTGGGATCAGGCCCAGGCCCTGATCGCCGACATCGAGAACTTCCGAGTCGAGAACGGCTGTGATCGTCTCGTCATGGTGTGGTGCGGTTCGACCGAGGCCTACCAGGAGCCTTCCGAGGTCCACGAGTCCGTGGCCGCGTTCGAAGCCGGTCTCAAGGCCAACGACGACAACATCTCCCCGAGCCAGATCTACTGCTACGCCGCCCTCCAGAGCGACGTGCCCTACGCCAACGGTGCCCCCAACCTCACCGTCGACACCAAGTGCATGATCGAACTGGCCGAGACCCGTGGTGTGCCGATCATCGGCAAGGACTTCAAGACCGGCCAGACCCTCATGAAGACCATGCTGGCCCCCGGGTTCAAGGCCCGCATGCTCGGCGTGCGCGGCTGGTTCTCGACCAACATCCTCGGCAACCGCGACGGCGAGGTGCTCGACGCCCCCGAGAACTTCAAAACCAAAGAGGTCTCGAAGCTCGGCGTGATCGGCTCCATCCTCCAGCCCGATCTCTACCCCGACCTCTACGGCAACATCGACCACGTCGTACGCATCAACTACTACCCGCCGCGTGGAGACAACAAGGAGGGCTGGGACAACATCGACATCTTCGGCTGGCTCGGCTATCCGATGCAGATCAAGGTCGACTTCCTGTGCCGTGACTCCATCCTTGCCGCACCGATCGTTCTCGATCTGGCCCTGTTCATGGACCTCGCACATCGCGCCGGCTCAGCGGGCGTGCAGGAATGGCTCAGCTTCTACCTCAAGGCCCCGCAGGCCGCCACCGAGGTTCCTGCCGAGCACGACCTGTTCATCCAGCAGACAAAGCTGAAGAACACCTTGCGTGAGTGGATGGGCGAAGAGCCCGTCACCCATTCAGAAGCAGGCTGATCCGCCGCTTCACCACGTCCCACGAGTCGTGGGCGGGGTCGATCATGTCGAAGTGATCGGCCCCGCCGAACTCGATGAGCTCCACGTCGGCACGGGCCGCGTAGGCCCGGCTGGCCTCGGCCGGCACGATGTCGTCGCCATCGCCATGGACGATCAGCTGGGGAACCGCTGTCGGCAGCAATCTTGCCGGATCGGCGGATGCGTAGGCAACGGGCAGGTCTTCGGGTCCCCCACCCATCATGTCGAGCACGGCGCCGTCGCCCATGCGAGACCGGGCCGCCGCCGAGAGATCCGACACCGGGGCCTGCCCGACCACGAGCCGCGGCACCACCCTGGGGTCGGCACCGGCGCCGCCGCTGGTGAGGCGGGCCCGTTGTCCGACCCAGAACGAGAGGTGGCCACCCGCGGAATGCCCCACCACCGCCACCCGATCAACGGCCAGGTTGCGCTCCCCACCGATTTCGGCCAGATGATCGACCGCGGCGGCGACATCGGCGAGGGTTCCGGGATGGCCGCCGCCGTCGTCTCCGACCCGACGGTATTCGATGTTCCAGGCTGCATACCCGTCGGCCACCGCGTCGGCCGCCTGGGGTTCGGCCAGCGAGAGATCCCAGACGTTGCGCCAGAAGCCACCGTGGATGAAGACCACCACGGGGTGTGGCCCGGGGCCGCCGGGCAACGTGAGCACACCGAACTGCTGGGGAGCGGTGCCGTAGGCGAGACGCAGGGAGCTCTCAACCACCCTGCTGCTCGGTCTCGATCACACCGGCGGCAATCAGCTCATCGATCTCGCCGGTACTCAGCCCAAGCTCGCCGGCCACATCCCGGGTGTGCTCACCCAGCGCGGGCGCGGGCCTTATGTCGGGCCCGACCATCGCCGTGGAAGCAAACGCCGCCCCTTCGAAGGTCATGTTGCCGATCGGCGGCTGGAACCTCTCGACGAGGTAGCCCCGCGCCTGGTAGTGGGGGTCGCCGACCTGACCGGCGGCGGTGAGCATCGGCCCCGCGGGCACTCCCCCGCCGATGCAGGCGTTGGCAACCTCCTCCTTGGTGAGTCCGGCGGTCCATGACGCCACACCGTCATCGACCCGACTCTCGGCGTCTCGACGGCCGGCCAGATCCGACAGCTCCGATGCAGAAGCCCACTCCGGCGATCCCATGACTTCCACGAGACGATGCCACTCGTCGTCGGATCTGACACAGATGGCCGCCCACTCGTCGTCGCCCCGGCAGCGGTACAACCCCCAGGGGGTGCCCCGATCACTGTGGTTGCCGCGAGGAACCACCGCGCCCGGGCGGAGCGACTCGAGGGCCAGAAGATCGGCCATCACCTGCACAACCTGCTCGACTTGGCAGACCTCGGCATGGCATCCACCGTCGCCGTTGCGTTCCCTACCCAGCAGTGCGGCCAGAGCCACCACCGCCCCGGTGCGGCCCGCGAAATGGTCGGGGAAGATCGACTGGCTTCCTGCCGGGCGGTCCGAACCCTCGTAGCTCCACAGGTGGGTCATCCCTCCGGTGACCTGGGTGTTGGGTCCGTAACCCGACCAGGAGGCCCACGGTCCCCGCGACCCCATCAACTGGCTCGACATCATCACGATCCCCGGATTGGCCCCTCTCATGGCCGCGAAACCGAGGCCCATCGAGTCCATCACCCCGGTCGAGTTGTTCTCGATGACCACATCACCACGGCCCACCAGTTCGAGGAGCAACTCCCGGCCGCGATCGGTCTTGGCGTTGACCCCGAAACTGCGTTTCGAACGCGACGACGAGGCGAACGATGGCGACATCTCCCCGCCCAGAACCACTCTCATGAAATCCGGGTAGGTGCGGCTCTCGACCTTGATCACGTCGGCGCCGTACTCGGCGAACATGCGCCCGGTCTCGACGCCGACTCCGCCGTGCCCGAAGTCGATCACCCGCAGACCGACGAGCGGCGGGGACGGTTCTGTCGGACCCGATGGGGCCGGGCGGGGATCGCCGAGCGATGCGAACACGTCTTCGGTGTGTTGGCCGATGTCGGGTGCCGGACCGGTCGGGCCCACTCGTTCGCCGTCGATCTCGAAGAACCCGGATGCCATCTTCATCACCCGCTGATCGTCACCGTCTCCACCGACCGGCATCAGGTCGAAGGTTCCTCGGGCGGCGAAATGCTCATTGCTCAGTACGTCGGAAGGCTTGAGAATGGGTGTGCACACGATCCCCCTGCGTTGGCACTCCCGGGCCACCTCCTCCATGGTCATGTCGGCGAAGTGTTCCGCGTAGAGCGGGTTGAGCACCGCGTCGGCTATGTACATCCTCCCCAGAAAAGTGTCGAGCTCGGGGTCCTGCAGATAGTCGGGTTCCCCCAGCCACTCCCGCATGGCCCGCCAATGTCGCTCGGCGATTATCACCAGCCTCACGTAACCGTCGAGGCACGGGATGATCGTGTAGACGGGACCGGGCCCGGCCCGCAGTTCGGGTGGGGCCATTCCGGCGTCGGCTGATCGGGTCCAGTTCGAAAGCGACCAGTCGGTGATCTGGGCCACCGCCTCATTGACCGAAACGTCGATCACCTGGCCGGCCCCCGACTGCCGCTTCTGCCACAGCGCACACAGGATCGCGAACGCTCCGGTCATGGAAGCGGTGTCGTCGGCGATCAACCCCGGGGGCAGGAGAGGCTCACGCTCGGGCAGGCCGGCTTTGAACGCCATGCCCCCGGTGGCCTCGAGCACCGCGTTGGGAACATCGCGCCCTGCGTAAGGCCCGGTGAGACCGTAGGCCGTTATCGAGGCGCACACCAGATGGGGATGACGGTCGGCCAGCGACTTGACGTCGAGACCCGGGACGGCCCGGGATCCCGGCTCGGCCGAGTCGATCACCACGTCGGAGCACACCAGCAGGTCATCGAGTCGCCGACGGTCGGACTCGGCATCGAGGTCGAGCGCGACGCCGAGCTTTCCCGCGTTACGAAAGGCGAAGAACAGCGAGAGATCGCCGGCGGCCGGCGGCATCGAACGCGATGGTGAGCCACCGGGCGGCTCGACACGGATCACGTCGGCACCAAGATCGCTCAGCAGACGGCCACAGAGTTCACCGCGCTCCACGGTGAGATCCATCACTCTGATT
The DNA here is from genome assembly GCA_024276355.1 of Actinomycetes bacterium. GTDB lineage: Bacteria > Actinomycetota > Acidimicrobiia > Acidimicrobiales > Aldehydirespiratoraceae > SZUA-87. The sequence continues at coordinate 13,930 of JAJRXJ010000037.1, forward strand.
CCGGTCAACGGTCGGCGCGGCACTGTTCCCCCTGCCCTCGGCTGGGCCGGATGATAGGGCGTCATCCCCATGCGTGGGAATCGTCGAGTCAGCCGGGTTCGGTTCCGTAGATGCCCACGAAGCTCACCATCTCGCCCGGGTAGCCCCCAAGGTTGTGGGTGAGACCGAGGGTCCGGCCGGTGACGGGGATGCTCCGATCGTCGGGGGCCTCGCCGCGGAGCTGCAGCCATACCTCGTAGAGCATGCGCAGGCCCGACGCCCCGACCGGATGACCGAACGACTTGAGACCACCGTCGGTGTTCACCGGGAGTCGTCCGTCGAGGGCGAACGCTCCATCGAGTTCGTCCTGCCACGCCCGACCGCGCTCGGAAAATCCGAGGTCTTCCATGAGTAGTAGCTCGGTGGGGGTGAAGCAGTCGTGGACCTCGGCCACCGCGATCTCGCTGCGGGGGTCGGCCACACCCGCTTGGGCGTAGGCGTCGTCGGCGGCCCACCGGCATTCATCGAGGGTCGTGTAGTCGTAGTCGGGGTCGAGCGAACCAGCGCCGGTGCCGGCCACCATCGACAGAGCCTTGATGTAGAGCGGATTGTCGCAGTAACGATGGGCGTCCTCGGCCCGGCACAAGATCACCCCCGCGGCGCCGTCGGCCACACCCGCGCAGTCGAATACCGAGAGCTTCCCGGCCACCGCAGCCATCTGGCAGATCTTCTCGGCGGATGTCTCGCGGCGGAACTGGGCGAGGGGGTTGCGGGCCCCGTTGAAGTGATTCTTCTCGGCGATCCTGGCGACCACGTAGCGGAGTTGGTCCTCATCGACGCCGTACTTGCTCGAGTAGGCGGGAAGGATAAGGCTGAACATTCCGGCCGCGGTCAGGGTGCGCTGCGTACCGTCGGTCGGAATGGGGAACGCGTTGAGACCCTGGTAGCCGCCGTCCTTCACCTTCTCGGCGCCCACCGCCATCACCACGTCGTAGGCACCGGAGGCCACCGCGTAGGCGGCCTGACGCATGGCCTCCGAACCGGTGGCGCAATAGTTCTCCACCCGGGTCACGGGCTTGCCTTGGATCTTCAGCGGGCCGGCCATGGCCAGACCGGAGGCCGCCGACTGGGAAGTGCCGAACCAGAAGGCATCGACGTCGGTTTGGGCCACACCTGCGGAGGCATATGTGGCGTGGGCCGCGTCGATGATCAGATCGTCGAGAGACTTGTCCCAGTGTTCAGCGAACGGAGTGCAGCCGACCCCGATGATGGCCACCTGGTCCTTGATTCCGTGTGAAGCCATTTCAGGATCCGCTCCCCGGTTCGGTCGATCGCAGTGGCCGTACCTTCCAGAAGTAGTTGTGGATTTCGTCGCTGGTGAACATCCGACGGAACGTGGGCATCACCCGCATCCCGATGCTGACATCGCCTGGATCCACATCGGTGAGTTCGAGGGGCGCCCGGCCACCTCCGTCGAAATCGACCACTGCGAACACCACCGGGGGGCTGGGCGAGTGGACGAGCTTGTCTATGGTGAAACTGACAACCGTGCCGGGCGTATCGGCCATGGAAACGGGCTCCATGTCGTCGACCGCTCCGCCCTTCTGCGACACCCGGGCCGGCGGCATGTGGATCATTCCGCTGCTCCGATCGCGGGAGGCGACGAAGCCGAACTTCCAGTCGTTGCGGCGATGGGCGAACGCCGCCGATGGCCGATTGGGTGCCGGACGGTTCGGGGGTTCCACCTCGGTCATGCCACGCCACGAGAGGAACTTGCCGTAGCCGACCGGCGCGCCAGCCGCGACCTGCTCGTCGACCGGTGCGGCGGGGCGATGATCCACGATGGCATCGGTGACCCGCAACACGATCGCCTCCACGCCATCGGCCAGCATCATGAGCGCGATCGTCTCGTTGGGCATCGCCGTGTCGAGTACAGATGAGAGCAGCAGCGCCGGATGGGCCGTGCCGGTGTTGCCGACCTTGGAGGTGAGGTCGTCAACCATCTTCTCCCCGGGAATGCCGAGACCCCGGGTGTTGCGTTTGACGGCCCGGCCGTGGAGTCCGGTGACGATCATGTGGTCGACCGATTCGGGCGTGATGTCGGCGTCGTCGAGAGCCGCAGCGAATGCCTGCTTCATGAGAGGGGCGTAGGCCACCTCACCGAAACGTTCCTCCCAGGTTCGCGATCGACTTCCGCCGGGAATGCGCCAGCGTTCGAGCATCTCGTCGGTGGCGACACCAGACCCCAGGTGTTCGGCGATCACCGGAGCGGTCGTGTCGTCACCGACAAGCATTGCGGCTGCTGCGTCTCCTCCCGCTGCCTCATCGGACGACGTGGGGAGTCCGTCCCGCATGTCGGCGGCCACCACCAGGGTTGTGCCGACACCGCCAAGCGCGGTCCGCAGCGTGCCGATCCCGGAGCGGATGGCGCCACCCATGTCGAGGGCGCCCACCGACGGGGCCAGGCGCAGGGCAGCGTGGATCGCGGTGGCGTTGGTCTTGTCGAGGTACGCGGGTCTCGCCGTGGCGAACCACAGTGAGTCGGGAGCGATGCCGGGGGTGCCGCCCAGTGCGTTGCGGGCCGCGTCGACCCCGATGGTGGTGGTGTCCTCGTCGAAGGACGCAACCGACCTCGTGCCGGCTCCGCCCCCCTTGCCGAACATCTCGGTGATCTCGCGTCTGTCGAGTCGACGATGGGGTATGTACGCCCCCGAAGCGATGATCCCTCGCATGGATGCTCCCCCTGCTGACCCGGCCCGCAAACCCTACCCCCCGCCTTTTCTGACCGCTAAAGCGTCACTGTCAGTCCCCCGAGGTCACAGATCCAGAGCCCTCGCTTTTCTGACCGCCGAAGATTCACTATCAATCCCCCGAGGTCACAAAAGCGGGTGGGCGGGGGTGGGCGGGGGTGGCCGCGACGGCGGGTTGGGCGGGGGTGGTGGGTCAGAGGCCGGCGGCGGAACCTGTCAGGGCCCTGGGGTCGGCGGCACCGGCCAATGCTCCCGACGGCATCACCTCGATCATGTGGGCGTGACCGAACTGGGAATGGGCGTCGTCAAGCACCTCCACCAGATGCCCCATCGAGGCCAACGAATCGGCCAGGCCCTCGGCCACGGGCGTTTCCAACTGCACCTTGCGGCGGACACCGGGCTGCCAGGTCGAGAACCCGTCGGTGCCCTCGGCTGGGGTGAACCGCCAGCGCGGAGAGCCGATCGCCCGACCCGGGTCCCACCCGTGGACCAGCGTGTCGGCCAGGAGTTGCAGGAGGATCTGGGGTTGCGTGTCGCCACCCATGGTGCCCAACACGCTCCGCAGAGAGCCGTCGGGACGCGTGACCAACGCCGGTGAAAGCGTGTGGGGCGGCCGGCGGCCGGGACCGTATTCGGCCGGGTGTCCCGGTCCGAGCGAGAATCCGAGGCCCCGATCATGAAGAAAGATCCCGCTGGTGCCGGCGATCAGATGTGATCCGAAACCGCTGGCGTTGGAGTTGATGAGCGACACTGCCATCCGGTCGGAGTCGACCACACACAGGTAAGTGGTGTCGCCGGTGAACGGGGGGACCTCCACCTCGCCGGCCCGGGTCGGGTCGATGGCCGACCGGCGAGAGGCGATCCGTTGGGCCGACACGAGACTCGCCCCGTCGGCACCGTCGAACAACTCGGTCGGCCGATCATGACCGGCCTGCGCGGAGGCCTCGATCAGGAGATGGGTACCGGCTGCGTCGGGAGTGATCTCGAACCCGTCGGCAATGGCCGCCGACAGCAACGTGAGGTAGCCCTGACTGGTGGGCGGCGGACTCCAGATGTCGTGGCCCCACGCGCGAGCCGCGACCGGCTCCACCCAACGAGCCTGGCTCTCTGCAAGATCTGCTTCGGTGTATTCGCCGGCCCCAACGGCCAGGAGTCCTTCGCCGAACTCACCTCCGTAGAAGCCGTCGCGACCTTGGTCGACGAGAGCCCGCAACGCCCGACCGGAACCGGGCCGCCTCACGATGTCGCCTATCGCCGGATCGGCCGGAAGTTCGTTGTGGGCCGAGCCGGCCACCATCGGCAAGGTCCATGCCAACAACGGGGCGACAGGAAACCCCTCTTCGGCGTAACGAATGGCGTCGGCCAGTACCTCGCCGAGGGGCAGATGTCCGAAACGCTCGTGGAGCGCCAACCATCCGTCGACGGCCGCCGGCACGGTGATCGCCGACACGTGGTTGCGCAGAGGTATCCGGGACAAGCCCTCGGCACGCACACGATCAGGATCAGCGCCCGACCCGGCCCGACCTGAAGCGTCGAGGGCATGAGGGCGACCGGAGCCGTCGTGTACCAGCGCCCACGCGTCGCCTCCCATGCCGCACATGTGGGGGGAAGTGACGGCCAGCACCGCGTTGGCCCCCACAGCCGCATCAGCAGCGGATCCACCGCTACGCAGGAGATCAAGACCGGTTGCGGTGGCCAGATGATCGACGGTCGACACCATCGCGTCGGGGGCAGTTCGGGTCACACACGGATGGATCACCGAAGAAGTCTCGCGCCCGACTGGCACGAAGCCCCAACCAGCGGGCAGGCTGCCGGGCCGTGACCCGCTCTCCCCTCATTCTTCTCCCCCCATCCGAAGGCAAGTCGACTGGCGGCTCGCACGGCCCATGGACAGGTTGCGAGTCGTCCCCCGAACTCGACGATGCACGGCGAGAGGTCATGAAGGCCCTGGCCCGGGCCATGCGGGGAACGGCAGCCGAACGGCAGAAGTTGCTGGGGGTTGGAGAGGCCGCCGCCAGGACCGCCACCGCGGCCAACCGGGTCATCACCGTGTCGCCGACCACGGCGGCCATCGAGCGATACACCGGTGTGCTGTTCGACGCTCTTGATGCTGCATCCCTGAAGGCCGTGGCCCGTCGACGCCTCAACGCCAGGGTGCTGATCTTCTCCGGCCTTTGGGGCGTGGTGTCCCCCGAGGACCTGATCCCCGACTACAAGCTGAAGATGGGCGCATCGCTCCCCCGGCTGGGGAAGCTGTCGACTTGGTGGAGGGCGCGGCTTTCGCCGGTGCTCGACGAGTCCGCCCGCGGCCGGGTGGTGTGGGATCTGAGACCGAAGGAGCACGCCGCGGCCTGGAGAGTCGGCGACACCCCGTCACATCTGATCACGGTCGAGTTCCTCGAAGAACGCGCCGGCCGCGGCTTGGTGACGGTGTCCCACTCGAACAAGCTGCTCAAGGGCGCTCTCACACGCCATCTCGTGTCGCTGACCGACCCGGTGATCGAGTCGCTGGCCGACTTCGAGATCGACGGTTTCAGATGGGATCCCGACTCGACCACCACAGCGAACGGGGTGACATCCACCCGGGTGGTGCGACACCTCAGTTGACGATGCCGGCACCGGCGCTGGGCGAGAGACGCCAGCCGCCGATCCTCGCCGGGTCGACCCCGGCATCGACCATCGCCACCGCACATCCACCGAACCCGGCCCCGGTCATGCGGGCACCGTGAACCCCCGGAGTTGATTGCAGCCTTTCGACCAGTTGGTCGAGTTCGGGGATCGACACCTCGAAGTCGTCCCGCAGACTGGCGTGGCTCTCGTTCATCAAACGTCCGAAGGTGGCCGCATCACCCGCGGTCGCCGCGTCGACGGCCGACCGCACCCGACCAATTTCGGTGATGACATGGCGAGCCCGTCTCTGCTCGATGCCGTCGAGCTCGCTGAGCCGGTCGAAGGTGGCATCTCGCAGGGGGCCGATGGTGCGCTCGGCTGCTTCACAGTCGGCCCTCCGGTCGGCGTACTCCGACCCGGCGAGGCGTCGCGACACACCACAGTGAACGGCATGGACGGCCACCCCGTCGGGCAACGCGACCGGCTTCACCGTCTCGTCTCGGCAGTCGATCAGCAGCGCCGACCCGGCCACTCCGGCGGCAATCGACAGTTGGTCCATGATTCCGCACGGCACCCCCGAGGCCCTCTGCTCGGCTCGCTGACACAGTCGGGCCAGCTCCAGAGGTGGGCCGGTGAACCCGGCCGCGAGGGCGACGGCAATCTCCAGCGACGCGCTCGACGACAGGCCGGCGCCCACCGGGAGCGTGGTGGTGACGTCACCTTCGAATCCGTGGGTCGTCCCCATCTCGGCCATCACCGCGGCCGGGTATCGCGACCACACCGGGCTGCGATCGGATACGGCACCGACCGGCAACTCGATGGTTGCCGCTTCGGGCTCCGAGTCAGACCGGAGACGAACCAGTTGTGGAACATCACCGACCGCTCGGGTGACTCGAATCGTGGTGCCGAGATCAACGGCCATCGGCAGCACCAAGCCACCGACGTAGTCGACGTGATCGCCAATGAGGTTGACACGGCCCGGGGCGAAGACCGTGAGGGTCTCTCCGGGCACGGGGTTCAGGAGGCTCGCATCTCGGCGATGCGGCGGCGGGCCACCTCGAGATCGTCGGGATTGGTGACCCCCACCCACGCCTCGTCGGTGGTGACCACCCCGACCGTGAACTCGCCGGCGTCACGCAGCACCGCGACCTCAGCCGGCAGCAGGTACTCGGTCTTGGCTTCGTCGCCGTGGTCACGGAGGAACTTGGCGAATCCCTCCTCGAGATCGGCGAAGATCCGCTGCGGAAACGCCCAGAAGTTCATCGAAGCCACCGCATCGGGGGCCAGCACGCCCTCAGGGTCACGGCCGGTGATGGTGCCGTCGTCACGGCGGCCCACACCGTGGGTTTCGGTGAGCCCGACCATCTCCGATCCCTCGATCCGACATATGCCCCGGCTGACCTCGCCGATCTCGGGCAGCGTCCGGTCGAGCCGGAAGCCGGCCAGGAGCACCCGGTCGCTGGGCAGGTCGGTGGCCGCGGCGACGACCTTGTCGTAGGTGGAGCTTCCGTAGTAGTCGTCGGCGTTGCACACGAGAAACGGCCCGTCGATCTCCGGTGCGGCCACCAGCACGGCCTGGCCGGTACCCCACGGCTTGTCCCGGTGGGGGCCGTGGGTGTCCTGGCAGACGTAGGTGATCTCCACATCGTGGGACCTGGACGCGATGTGTCGCTTGACGTCGTCGATGATGTCGGTGCGAACCACCATCACCACCTTGTCGACGCCGGCCGCAACAGCATCACCGATGGCGAAATCGAGAAACGCCTCCCCGTCGGGCCCGACCGAGGCAAGTTGTTTCGTGCCACCGAATCGGGATCCGAGTCCGGCGGCCATGACCAAGAGGCTTACGTTCACGCCCACACAGTAGGTTCAGCCGATCGGATTCCCGTACATTTCGCCGAGCGGGTCGGAGATCAGCTCCATGCGGGCCCCATCGGGATCGCGGAAATACATCGACGTCTCGATCACCTGGATATCGACGCCGGCCGCCGCGAGTGCCTCGCGTTGCCGGTCCCATGTGTCGGGGTTGACGCTGATGGCGAGATGGTGGAGACCGCCGAGCACCTCTGAGTAGGGCCCGAGGTCGAGACCCGGGAAATCGAAGAACGCGAGCGCGTTACCGTGACCGATGTCGAAGAAAAAATGGGTGGATCCCTTGTAGTCACGGTTCTCGAAGAGCTCGGTGAGCGGAAAACCGAGCGTGTCCTGGTAGAAGGCGATGGTGCGCTCGACGTCGGTGCACAGCAACGCCACATGGTGGACACCGCGACCGGGGCCGGCGGGCCGTTCCACCGCAGGCCGCAGATGTACGCGGCGGAGGCGTTCCCATTCCTCCCTGCGGTCAGGATCGGTCATTGTCGCCTCTCATCGGCCCGGTTCGAATACGACCTTGATAGCGCCTTCGGCACGGTTACGGGCGGCAGCGAACGCTTCGTGGGCGGCGTCGAGCGGAAACCTGTGGGTGATCATCACGTCGGCGATGGCCGGGGTTCGAGCCAGAATCGCCGCCGCCGCGTCTACATCCCGACCGGCCGCGGCACGGCCGTACATCATCGAGGGGATGATCTCGACCTCTTTGAGGCAGGCCGCCATGTCGAGCGAAATGGGCGACCAGATGGTGCCCACGAGCCCCACCCGTCCACCGACACGACACAGGGACACGGCCCGGGCGATCGAGTCGGTGCCGGCCACGGCGTCGAATACGACGTCGTACTTGCCATTGGTTCCCACGGAAGCTCCCAACCGGTCGGCGGCGGCCTGCTGGTGGGGATGACGGGCCTCGATGTCGACACCGATCCCGTTGGCGCCGCACACTGCGGCGACCGCCAGGCCGATCGGCCCGGCACCCACCACGGCGATACGATCACTTCCCTCGACCCGGGCCCTGCGAATCGCGTGGACCGCAACGGCCAGGGGCTCGACGAGCGAGGCGTCGCCGATCGAAAGCCCGGCCGGCAAGGCAACCAGGGCCTCCGCGGGCACGCTGATCCGCTCGGCCATTCCCCCGTCGATGAGTATCCCGAAGCCCGACGCACCTTCGTGGCAGTGGTTGCGACTGCCGGTGAGGCATTGCACGCAGTGTCCGCACGACACGATCGGCTCGATCGCCACTTGGGTTCCGTCGGGGGTGGTGCCGGCGAATTCATGGCCCAGCACTCGGCCCTCGGCCAGTCCACCGTCGATCATGTGTAGGTCCGACCCGCAGATACTCGAGGCGACGATGTCGACCATCACCCCACCATCGCCGTCGCCGGGCGGGGGCGCGTCGACCAGCGTTGGTGTGCCATCGACGACTCGTATGGCTTTCATGTGGGCACCCGTCACCAGTCGATCAGGTCGCGCACATGGTAGGTCTCGTTCATCGACTTGACCGTGCGAGTGCCGTTGGACGATGCCCGCACCCGGGTGACCCCGCAGTAGTCGGGCAGCAGAGCGAACAGGTTGTCGAACTCGAGGATGGTCTTGACGAAGACGTTGGTGACCATCCCGTGACAGAACACCGCCACCCGCTTCGAAGGGTTGGAGCTGATGATGTGGTCGAACCCCCGGCGCACCCTCGCCTCGAACCGGTCGTAGCCGTCGCTGAAGATGGTGTCCATCAGATCGCCCTCGAAATAGTGGGCGGTGTCGGGATCGTCGACGCTTATCTCCTCCGACGGGACGTAGGCATGTGAGCGATGATCCGACTCCTTGATGTCGTCGATCACCTCCACCTCCAAGCCGAGACGTGTGGCCAACGGCGCCGCGGTCTGTCGGGCGCGAAGCATCGTGGACGAGACGATGTGGTCGATCCCGAACGGCTGGAGGAGGTCGGCGACCCGCTCGGCCTGCAGCAGCCCGATCTCGGCGAGCTCGGGGTCGGCAACGCCGCCTTCCTCCTTCACGACCTGACGGACGGGGCGACCATGACGAACGATGTAGAGATCCACCCGGCGGAGGCTAGGGCGATGGCACCCGACCGGGCGAGACGACGCCGTAGTCTCGCGGTGTGACCGGGGATGCACCATCGCGCAATCGAGTTGAACAGTGAACGAAGTAGTGGCCCTTATGATCCCCGGCGGCACCCGGTTCGTCGAGGAGCTTCGGGCCGCGTGGGATGCCGGAGACGCGGTCGCCCCGATCGATCTGCGACTGCGCGGCGCGGCTCTTGACGCGGCCATCGAAGCCATTTCTCCCACGGTGATGGTCGACCCGTCCGGCCGAACATCCCACCAGGGTCGGCCCGCGGATCCCGGTGACGCCCTGGTCATCAACACGAGCGGAACCACCGGTCGGCCCCGCGCCGCGGTTCTCACCCACGACTCCCTGGCTGTGTCGGCCCGGGCAACATCCGCGGCCCTCGGGGTTGATCCCGGCTCCGACCGTTGGCTGGCGTGCCTACCGCTGGCCCACGTGGGCGGCCTGTCCGTGATCACCCGGGCGCTGCTCACCGATACGCCGGTTGAGGTCCACGACGGTTTCGACCCGGGTGCAGTCACCGAAGCCGCCCGCGGTGGAGCAACGCTCGTCTCGCTCGTGACCACCGCCGTCAGGCGAATCGACCCGTCGCTGTTTCGCAAGATCCTGCTCGGCGGTTCAGCCATCCCGGCCGACCGCCCGACGAACTCGGTGGCAACCTGGGGCATGACCGAGACCGGCGGCGGGGTGGTCTACGACGGCGTGCCCCTCGACGGGGTCGAGGTGCGCGAGGTCGGGGGCGAGCTGCAGCTCCGCTGTCCGATGCTGATGCGCTGCTACCGCGACGGGACCAGCCCGGTCACCTCTGATGGCTGGTACCCCACCGGAGATGCCGGCTCCGTCGCCGATGGTGTCGTTCGGGTGCGGGGGCGTATTGGCGACGTGATTGTCACCGGTGGCGAGAAGGTCTGGCCCGACCCGGTGGAACGTGTCGTGGCCGCCGACCCCGCGGTGAGCGAGGTGGCGGTGGTGGGCCGACCCGACGAGGAGTGGGGTCAGGTGGTCACCGCTGTCGTGGTCGCCGCCGACCCTGACGACCCGCCGAAGCTGGAACACCTGCGGGACCTGGTGAAGGCGCAGCTGCCTGCGTGGCACGCCCCCAAGCGACTCGAACTGGTGCGGGAGCTGCCGCGAACGTCACTCGGCAAGATCCGCAGGAGCTCGCTCTGACGCGTCGCTCAGCTCGGCAACACCTCGAAGGGATCGATGCCCAACCCGGCTGCCGATCCGAGCGCCATCATTCCGGCTTCGACCCTCGGGGCCGGGCCGATGTCGGCTTCAAGCAGGGATGAGGTGGCCAGGCCGTGGGCCATGTCGATGCCGCTGGCCGCGGCAACGTGGAGTGCATGGGCTACGCCGATGGCGCCGTCGACCATGCTGGTGACCACCGCCGACGCCCCGAACTCGCGGGCCAGTCCGATGGCCCTCATGGCCAGGTCGGGTCCGCCGAGGGCCTGCGGTTTCACGACCACCACGTCGATCGAACCGGTTCCCAGGGCCTTGGCGATGTCGTCGACGTCACGCGCCGATTCGTCGACGGCGACCGGAATATCACTGTGTGAACCGACCGCAGCGATCGCGTCGATGCCATCGGAGGGTTCTTCGCAGTAGGACACTCCCAGCTCGGCCATCTGCCTGAGCGCCTCTATCGCGGTGTCGACCGCCCAGGCTCCGTTGGCGTCGATCCGCAGCTCGACTCCCGGCCCGACCGTGGCCCTCGCGACCTCGACCCGCGCGATGTCTGAAGCCACGTCGAGCACACCGACCTTGATCTTGATGCAGCGATGCCCCATGGCGACCGCGTCCGCACACAGCGACTCGACCATTTCGGGCTGCTCAGCCGAAACCATGGCGTTGACCGGGACGGCCGGTGCCGCGCTCAGGTTCAATACGGCCGCCAGGGTGACACCCTGACGCCTGGCCGTCAGATCGGCCAACGCTCCGGCCATGGCAGCGCGGGCGTGGGGGGCGCGTTCAAGGTCGTCGAGGAGGTGATCGAGCCGAGGGTCGGAGGGGTCATCCACCAGCGACACGGCCGCCGACACCGCCGCCAGCGACGCCGCCGTAGAGTCGACGCTGGCTGGAGACCATCCCAGCATCGGCGTAGCCTCGCCCCATCCGGTGTGGGTGCCGTCGCTGATTCCGAGGAGCAGACCGCTGCGGTGGCGAGTGTGGCCACGACCGGTGGACAGCACGCGGCGCAGAGGCAACCTGAACGGCCGAACGTCGGCGGAGAGACCGGTCATCTCGCCTCCACGGCCGAAATGTGGGCCCTGATCACGTCGACGACGGCTTTGGGCTGCTCGACATGGGCGGCGTGTCCGGCGCCCGCGATGAGTTCGACCACCGCGTTCGGCATGGTCGCCGCCAGCTCTTCGGCTATCGCGGTGAACTTGGGATCCTCGTGGCCGGCAATGAAGACCGTGGGGATGTCACACTTCGGCAGGCGGTCGTGGAGCGGATCCATGGCCCCCGTTCCGCCGCCGCGGAGGCTCATGGCCAGACCATGGGGATCGTTGGCCAAGCGTTGCTGCCGTGCCTGGGCCATGTGGGCCGATCCGAGACGTTTCTGACCGGCGAACAGCGGCTTGGACATCCACTCGTCGACGAACCCGTCGAGGCCGGCACTCTCGATGCGATCCGCGAGGGCTTCATCGTCGGCCCGTCTCCTGTCGCGCTGGTCGGCGTCGACCAGACCCGCTGAGGCCCCTATGAGTGCCAACGACCGGACCCGGCCGGGCTCGTTGCAGGCCAGAGTCAGGGCCACCCGACCACCCATCGAGTACCCGACCAAGTCGAACTCGGGGTGACCCAACCGCTCGCAGAGTGTGGAGACGTGTGATGCCATCTGGCCGACACCGTAGGCGCCGACACGGTCGGGGATGCCGGACCCTCCGTGGCCCACCAGGTCGGGAACGATCACCCGATGGTCACCCGACAAGGGCCCGGCCAGCCCGGCCATTGTGGAGATGTCGCCGGTGAATCCGTGTAGCAACACCAACGGTTGCCCGCTGCCGGACACCTCCACATGGAGGACAACATCGTTGTCAACCTCCGTGTCGAACGCGTCCGGACCAGCCCCGTTTGTCATCCGCAGGCCGCCTCGGATATCGCCGCTGCCAAGCGACGATGCTGGTCGATGTCGGCATCAGGGTCGAACCTCACCAAGATCAGGTCGACGCCGGGCCGATCGTCGGCCATCGACACCTCAACGCCCGCGAATCCGTCGAGACCACCGAGATCGACCCCGTGGGGTGTGCGAAACAGACGGTCGAACCCCACGTCGGATCCGTGAGCCGCGATCGGGAGCATCGAGAAGATCTCGCCGCCGTCGTTGTCGACACACACTGCGGTGAGATGGACGCCGAGGCGACGGGCGGCGGTGAGCCCGCCGAGATCGTGGAGCAGCGCCAGGTCGCCGATGAGCATCGCCACCGGCGTCTCCGACACTGCCGCGGCCCCGAGGGCGGTCGAGGTGATCCCGTCTATTCCCGAGGCGCCCCGATTGCCGACGATGGTCACCCGTGGTGCCCCCACCGCCACGAAGGAGTCGAGATCGCGCACCGGCATCGAGTTGGAGGTGATCAGCATCGAGTCGGTGGGCATCGATTCGACGACCACACGTGCGGTGCCCGCGGCCATGAGAGGCTCGTTGACGATCACCTCGGCGATGACCGCTTCCGCTGACGAGTCGGCGGCGAGCCACGACTCGAGCCAGGGCGACGACCCCTTCGGAGCTCCGGGGTTCGATTCGCCCAGGGTTCGCGCTGCCTTGTCGAGAAGCGCGGCCGGGTTGTCGCCCAGGTGGTCGGTGAGGGTGAAACTCGGTTCGTTCCAGTGCCCCGCGGGGTCGACCATCACCACCCGGTCGGGGCGGTGGGATTCCATCCACAGCCTGACCGATTTGGTGGTTGGTGCCCGACCGATCCTGATCACCACCGAGGGGGCGTGGAGCGCGGCGAATGTGGGCGTGTCGAGCAGCCTCCCGGCGTTGGCGATCACGTTGGTCGGACCGGCGTCGACCGGCCTACGTCGCAACTGTGTGAGGGGTTCGCCGATCACGGGCCAGCGGGTCGCCCTGGCAAATCGGATGATCGCCGCCGCCATCGAATGTTCGCCGTCGATCCCGATGCCGTCGTTGGGACCGGCCACCACCACCCCGCGCTCGACTGCGGCAAGTTCGCACAGCATTTGGACCGACTCGGCCGACGCGCCCGACGGGTTCACATCCAATGGAGCGAACATGGCCTCGCGAACAACCGGTGTGACCTTCGGCTCCAGGGGTAGGCGGAACGGCCAGTTGAGATGGACCGGACCCGGGGCTGTGCCGGTGGATGCGGCCACGGCGCGCATGGCGAAGCGCTCGGCCTGCACCGCGTTCCACTCGCTCGCCACCGGCAGGTTGGCCGCCCAGCGGGTGGTCGTACCAAAGATGCCGTGTTGGTCGATGGTCTGCCCGGCCCCCCAACCCAGCAGTTCCGGCGGACGATCGGCGGTACACACGATCATCGGGATGCCCGCATGGTGGGCCTCGATCACCGCCGGCAGGTAGTTGGCCGCCGCGGTGCCCGAGGTGCACACGAGCACGGCCGGACGTCCGGTGACCCGGGCCATGCCAAGGGCGAAGAAGCCGGCCGAGCGCTCGTCGAGTTGTATCCACGTGCGCAGCGCAGGGTGGGCGTCGAAGGTGATTGCAAGAGGGGTGGACCGCGATCCCGGGCTGATCACCGCATCGGTGACGCCGTTGGCCACCAAGCCGGCTGTGAAAGCGGCAATGTTGTCGTAGAGGGCGTCGTCCATGTGGTGCATCAGCGGTCCATCACGTCGAGCAGTGCTCGTAGCTTCATGCCGGTCTCCCCCAGCTCGTCGTCGGGCACCGAGTCGGCCACGATGCCCGCTCCGGCGAAAAGGTCCACTCCGTCGGGCCCGGCCAGAGCCGAGCGCAGTGCAACCCGCAGCTCACCGTTGCCGTCGAGATCGCACCATCCGACCGGCGCCGCATACCAGCCCCGGTCGAACGACTCGTGTTCGCGGATCCATACGAGTGCGTCTTCGGTGGGGGTGCCACCGACTGCGGGCGTTGGATGCAGCACGCTGGCGATCCGAAGCACGTCGATGTCGTCGGTGTTGTCGGTGTTGTCGGCGCCGCGCTCAACCTTCGCGGATATGGGCGTGCGCAGGTGTTGAACCCGGGCCAGCTTCAACACTTCGGGGACCTCCGGAGTGGCACCGACCAAACCGAGTGTGGCCAGCCGCTGCGTTATGTCGTCGACCACGAACCCATGCTCGGATCGGGTCTTCGACCAGCCGAGCATCTCGGCCGCCAGCGCGGCGTCCTCGACATCATCGGTGCCCCGCGGAACCGTGCCGGCCAACGCCACGGTATCGACCCGGTTGCCGTGGAGCGCGACCAATTTCTCGGGGCTGGCACCGAAGAAGGTGCGGTCGCCCGCTCCGAAGGCGAACACCGCACATGTGGGGTATCGCCGACGGAGCCGGGGCAACACAGTGGCCATGGATACGGGCCGCTCATGGTGGGTGCGGGCCAGCACCACTTTCGACAGCCCGCCATCGGCTATGTGTTCGACCGCACGGGCCACGAGATCGCGGTAGGCCAGATCGTCGGAAGCTGCGTCTCCGACATCAACCGGCGGTGGCTCCGAAATCGGGGGGACCGGCCGAGCGATGAGCTGCTCGGCGCGTGCCCGGAGCGCCGCCGCCGCATCGGCTTCGTCGGCGTCGTCTTCGATGATCTCGGCAAGTATCACCCAGGCGCCGCTGGGGTCGGCGATCCAGGTGATCTCGGGCAGCACCCAGCGCGAGTCCCCGAAACCTCCCCAGTCGGGAGGTCGGGGGGCGGGTCCGGTTGCGAAGGAGAGCCCGCCCACCAACACGGGGCGGGGAGATCCCGACGGCCCATGGGCGACGACGCGGTCGGCGAGGGCAACCCGAGCGGCCGATACGGCGGTGAAGCGACCGTCACCCTGAGGTTCGATGGTGACGGCAGCACCCGAGGCCACGATCGACAGCCCCTCATCGGGTCGCATCCAGAGCGCTCGACTGTCAGCGGAGGACGACTCCCATGTCGCTATCGGATCGGGGGCGTGTTCGACGCGACGCGCGACGGTGATCACCCGACGCCGGTCAAGGGCATCGCCGAGACGAGCGAGGGCCCGACTCCGCAGCGTCCGCTCGAAGTGGCGACCGACGAGACTGGATGCGACCGGAACGAGCCGGTGCATCGTGGCCACCAGTTCGTCGCGACTTCCACCGCTTTCGTCGCTGTGGGTCTTGAAGAGTTCGATGGCGTCGTCGATCACCGACTCGATGTTGGCCACATGACGCATGGCGAGCTGCGTGAGTTCGCCCAGCGGCGCACCGCCACTCACGAGATCTCGCGCCGCGGCCAGCATCTCGATGCTGTCGGGGGCGAATCGTTCGTCGCCGCGCTCGCCCTCGGCGGGGAGCAGCCCGGCACCGACCGCGATGTCGACGATCAGCTCGGGCACGTCGGCGCGCCGGGCCAGCTCAGTGCGGTCAAGGGTGGGATCGACAGCGTCGGCTTTCGCCAGGTCGGCCAGCAGTCGGTCTCCTTCGGCATCGGCCAGCTCTCGGATCTGGGCCAGTGTGAAGCCTCTCTGAGCCAGGTCGCGGATCTCGCGCAGACGCTTGAGATGGTGGTCGCCGTACCACGCCACCCGCCCTTCACGTCGGGGGGCCGGCAGCAGCTTGCGTCCTTGGTAGTAGCGGACGGTGTCGACCCCGACTCCTGCTGCCTCGGCGAGATCCTCGACTCTGTAGTCCACATCGGCGATTGTATGAGCAATCACTCGTGGAGTGGCTACTCTGACAACTCATCAGCCAAGCGATCACCACCCCACCGATCCGCCGCTGGTGGCCCGGCCTCGACGGACTTCGCGGCTTGGCCGTCGTCGCGGTGGTGGCATACCACCTGTGGCCCGACGCCATTCCCGGCGGATGGGTGGGCGTCTCCGTCTTCTTCACGCTCTCCGGGTTCTTGATCACCGCCCTGCTGATCGACGAACAATCCAATACCGGTTCGATCTCACTTCGGCGGTTCTGGGCCCGCCGGGCACGGCGACTCCTTCCCGCGGTGGTCACAACCGTGGCGGTTTCGCTCGTTGTGGTCGTGATCGCCGAGCCGTCCATGATCCACGACGCCGCAGTGTCGGGTGCGGCGGGCTTGGCCTACATCGCCAACTGGGTGGCGGCCCGGAAGCCCGGGGGGTACCAAGCCATATTCACCGACCCCGGGCCTTTCGATCACCTGTGGTCACTCGCGGTCGAGGAACAGATCTACCTGGTCCTGCCGCTGCTGTTCGCGGTGGGCGCCGGGCGACGATCTCGGGCCCTGCTGATCGGTGGGGCCGTGGGAGCCGTCATCATCGCCTCCACCATCTGGTGGTGGGGCAACCCGGACTCCTACTACGCCACGCCGGTTCGAGCCGCCGAGGTGGCAGCCGGCGCGGTTGCGGCACTCGCCGTCGGCCAACTTCGGCGCACCCCTCTGTTCACGATGGCGGCAGCCGCGGTCGGAGCCGCAACAATGCTCGCCTGGGTTACGTTCACCTGGACCGAGCACGATCCGATCGTGTTCCGGGGCGGACTTGTGCTGGTGTCACTGGCCTCGGTGGTGGCCCTGGTGGTGGCCATGGAACATCCCGGTCCGCTGGCCCACCCGCTCCTTTGCTGGCTGGGAACCCGCAGCTACGCGATCTACCTCTGGCATTGGCCGATCATCGTCGTTCTCGATCTGCCGGCGGTCGGCACGATCACCCTCACCGCTGCTCTGTCGGAGGCATCAATGCGTCTCATCGAGACACCGGTCAGGCGCAATCTCGGTTGGGGGACGCGGATCCGCCGCCCGCTGCCCGTTCTCGGCGGCACCGCGGCCGCAGCGGCTCTCATCGCGATGGCGGTGTCGTTGATGGTCGCCTCACCGAAGACGATCTTCGACATCGACGCGCCAGTGGTGCCCGTTTGGTATTTGACCAGTGCGCCCACGCTGCCGACCCCGATCGAGACCACGGCTCCGATCACCGCATCGACTCCCACCTCCAACCCCCCGGCCGCCACAACACCCCAACGCCACGACCCACCGGTGGTCATGGTGATCGGCGACTCGACCGCCCTGGCCGCGTTCGATGGGCTGCGCTCATGGGGTGATCGCACCCGTGAGGCGGTGATAGTGAACGGATCGCAGGAAGGCTGCGGCCCGCTGCAGGACCCGCTGTTCGGCATTTCCTATACGCGACAGGGAGTGGGACTGTTCGGTGTGGAACTCGACGATGGTCGGCCACCGTGTCGGATGACGATTCCCCAACTCGCGCGGGCCGCGGGAGGAATCATCCCGGATGAGGTCATCATCTTCGACTGGGGGGCCGTGATGAACGACGGCGTCAACCCGGCGACACCGAATGATCCCACCACCGACTTCAAGCTCACCGACCCCACAACCCGCGACATGCTCGCCGCGATCTACCAAGCCCGAATCGACGAGGCCGGGGCCTTGGGGGCAACCGTGATTCTCACCACCGCTCCCATCCCCGCCGAATGGGCGTTCATGGGCAACGACCGGGCGTTGGAAGAGGTGACCGCCAGGACCGATGCCTACAACAGGGTGGTCGCGGAACTCGCGGCATCGAATCCCGGGGTGAAGCTGCTGCCGACCGACGAGGCGTTCGCTCTCCCCGATCAGTCATACCCACGCACCGATGGCGTCCACATCGACCCCGGCAGCACATCGCAGAGATTCGCCGAAGACTGGCTCGCAAACCCGATTCTCGAACTGCGCTCGGCCTAACCTGCCGGCATGAACGACGACGGCCTGCTCGCCGGCCCCCTCGACATCGACGGCCCCCGCCGGCAGGTACCCGTCTACCCCACCATCGAGGCCCGCCGTGGGGTGATGTTGCAACACCGCGACACCGGGCTGGTGGGTGTGATCATCGACTTCAACCCGCCGCGACTCACCCTTCGCGACAGCGACGGGCGAGACCACGTGCTGCGTTACGCCGCCGGTGCGGTGCGAGCCAACGTCGGCGGCACGACCGTGGCCGTGTCGCTTCGTTCGCCGGGTCCGGCGTCGAGCCCGCCTGGCATCACGGCCTCGGGTTCGGTCGATCCGGGTTCCGTACCGGCCAGAATCGCCCGAGCCAGCCGCATCTGGGTGGAGGGGGTCCACGACGCCGAACTCGTCGAGAAGATATGGGGAGACGATCTCAGGGCCGAAGGGGTCGTGGTGCAGCCCCTCGACGGTGCCGATGATCTGGCCGAGAAGGTGAGGGTGTTCAGGCCCGGTCCACGCCGACGGCTCGGAGTGTTGCTCGACCACCTGATCGACGGCACCAAGGAGACGCTCATCGCCGCCGACGCATCCAACCCGAACGTGTTGATCACCGGCCACCCGTTCGTCGACATATGGCAGGCCGTCAAGCCCTCGGTGGTCGGCATCGATGCTTGGCCGATCATCCCCAAGGGGCAGCCATGGAAACAGGGCGTGCTCGATGCCCTTGGATACCGCGGCACCACCGCCCAGTTTTGGAAAATGCTGCTCGGCCGCGTCGAGTCATGGACCGATCTCGAGCCGCCACTGCTGGGGGCTGTCGAGGAACTCATCGATTTCGTGGCGCCGCCGGAGTGCTGACTCCCGGCTCGCCGTCAGCGACGACGCAGGCGCTCGTCGAGCTCATGTGAGAGTTTGGCCAGGCACTCACCGATCCGGGATCTCTCAGCAGTGTCGAGCCCACCGATGTCTGCTTCGAAGGCATCGAGTACACGATCGAGGGTGGATTGCGCACAATCGAGGCCTGATTCGGTTAGTTCAACCAGCGAGCGGCGACCGTCGTCGGGATCGGCGACCCGACGGACCAGGCCGTGGTGCTCGAGACGCACGGTGGTCTTGGTGGTGCCGCCGGTGGTCTGAACGATCCTGTCGGAGATTTCGCCTGCGGCCATTCGGTGGGGCGGGCCGGAGAGCCACAGCGCCGACAACATGGCGTACTCGGAGGTGTCGAGGCCCTCGCCGGCTATGGCCTCGGCCAGCCACGCCTCGATCTGGCGGCCGGCTCTGAACACCCAGATGAGAACCTCGATCGTTGATTGTTGTCGCCCGGCGAGGTAGGGGGCCAGAGGGGCCAGCATCGGGTCCTCGGAGGTGGTCACGCCTCCTCCGGCCGGGGATCATCGGGACGCATCGCTCCGGTGAACAGCACAGCCACCCGTTCGTCCGACTTCGGGATCGAATCCGATTCGCTGAGCGCCAGCAGACCTCCCAGCCCCGAACAACCGGTGGGGCTGACGTCGATGACGGTGTGGGTCTGGGCCAGCCAGTGGGCTCGCCGGAGCTGCTCTTCGGACGGAACCACCGGCCAGCCGCCCGATCCGAGGGTCGCTTCGAGAATCGGGAGCCAGTCGTAGGTGACGTCGTCGAGAATGCCTGACGCGTAGGACTCCGGCTCGTCGTCCCACGGCCACATGTATTGATGCTCGTTGGCGGACACATCGGCCATGACCGCATGGGCGGCGCCACCCTCGACCCGACCGAGCGTGGCAGCCGCGGCACGGCGGTCGGCACTCACGCCTTCGGCTCCCACATCAAGCATCCGGGCGACGACAAGATCCCAGGCCCGCACGAAAGGATGATTGCCTACGGGCTGCACCGGATGGATGACAGGCATGGTCTTGAGACGTCCGTTGCCGACATCGTCCGCCAGCGCCCGGACCGTGGACGTTGCCAGCGCACCGCCGCCCACCTGCACCACCAGGCGGTCGAGCGTGGTCGGTGATCGGCCGTCGTGGCCGATCAGCGAATCGATCAACTCCCAACCGAGGGTGCGGCCACCGTCAATGGTGGACGGGGTGTCGGTGCCCTGACACGAGAACGCCACATCGCCGGCAGCTATGGCCTCGACCATGGCGTGATGGGTGGGGTCACCGGGAACGCCGGGCTTCCGGTCGGTGCGGATCACCGTGCCACCGAGCGACTCGATGCGGTCGGTGATGCCGGCATCGGCCCATGTGGGGACGAACACGTCGATCGGGTGGTCGAGGGCCCGGGCCACAACCGATGCAGCAAGTGCCGCGTTGCCGCAGCTGGCGATGGCGAAGCGGCCGTCGGCGCCACGGCCCAGCCGGTCGTCGATCATGAGACGCAGCGCCACCCCGAACAGATGGCGGCCCTTGTGGGAGCCCGAGACATTGCCGGTCTCGTCCTTGACCCACAACTCCGAGGCCAGTCCGATGGCCCCGGCCAGCTCCGCCTCAACTGCCGCCGGGGTCGGCTCGAAACCGTGGCCGTCGACCTCGGCGACCGACGCGTCGAGCTCACGAATCATCTCGATCACGTCGGCGCGGGTCAGCCCACCGGAGATCGCCTCTCTATACGAGTCGAGGCGATCGACGTGGATCTCGAAGGTCGACACGGCAGCGCTCACGCGGCGCTCAGTCGTCGGCTCTGGTGCCGGTGCGGGCGTTGAACTCGCGGATCTGCTCGTCCCAGTCGGCCACGAAGTGGTGCATTCCCTTCCAGAATCCCTGATCGGCACGGGCGGTGAAGTCGTTGAAGTCGGTGCCCTGCTGCTCCACCCATGTGAAGTAGCCGAGGTTGAAGATGCGGCGACGATCGGCCTGGGTGAGCTCGAGGTGTTTGGCAGTGTCTCCGGCGGCCAGTTCTCGACCGAAGTCGAAAGCCGCTGCCACCGCGTCGTAGCCGTCGGGGTGATGGGTGGCCAGGTAGGTGTCACGTTCGGCGTCGTACATTTCGGCGCCGTCGGTGGCCACCGACACGATCACGTCGTCGCGGCCCAGGTTGTGTTCCTTGGCTATCTTGATCGCGGCCAGGGCGTTGCAGCTCGATGAGTAGCCCATGTCGTGGAGCGCGGCGACAAGCTCGGGCGCCAACCCGACCTTGTCGGTCAGATGCGCCTTGCCAGCGGGAGTGTTGAACAAGGCGTCTAGGGCATCGGTGGAGCGGTCGCTGACGGCCACGATGTCGTCGGTGTTCATCACGTTGTGGATGAGCGGCACGTGCTTGTCGCCGATGCCCTGGATGTTGTGGTCGCCGAATCCGTTCTCGAGAAGCGTGGGGCATTCGAGCGCCTCGACGGCCACGATGCGGGCACCGTGGTTGGCCTTGAGGTAGTCGCCGGCCGCGAGTGTGCCGCCCGACCCCGACGCCGATACGTAGGCCGCCAGACGGGCCCCCGGAGTTGTTGAGGTGGCATCGAGGAACACCTTCTCGAGGGCCGGGCCGGTGACCGAGAAATGCCCGAGGTAGTTGGCGAACTCGGAGAACTGGTTGAGGATCTCGATCTCCGGGTCTTTTTCGAGCTCGTTGCAGGTGTCGTAGATCTCCTTGACGTTGCTCTCGGTGCCGGGGGTGCGGATGATGTCTTTGGCCGGGTCGAGGGTCCACTTGTCGAGCCAGTCGAAGCGGGCCTTGCTCATGCCTTCGGGCAGCACGGCCACGCCTCGGCAGGCCATGATGCGACTGATGGCGATGCCTCCACGGGCGTAGTTGCCGGTGGAGGGCCACACGGCCCGGTTGACGGTGGGGTCGAACCGACCGGTGACGAGACGGGGCACGAGGCAGGCGTAGGCGGCCAGCACCTTGTGGGCCTTGATCATCGGAAACCGGTTGCCGAACGCCAACACGATGCGGGCCTCGACGCCGGTGAGTTCGCTGGGCAGCTCGATGTAATCGGGAACGGCATGGGGTCCGCTGCCGTCGAGCCTGCCGAACCAATGGACCCGGAACAGATTGCGGGCGTCGGGTTCATTGCGGTCGAGACCGGCCAGGGCCTCGATGCGGGCCGCCGGAATGGTCGACGGGTCGGCCAACTCCGCGAAGGTCGGCAACGCGATGTTGCGCTCACGGAATCGATCGACCGTGCGGTCGTAGACGCCCTGGTCGGCTACTTCGGTGGTGAGCCCGAGCGATGCGTGGGCCTTGGCGATGTCTGTGTTCTCGATTGTCACCGGGTCAGTATTGCGGACAACCGGCGGCGGGACTCGATCGAGCCCGGGTTCTCGCGTCCTAAGGCCGACAAATAGGATCGCTTGGGTCGTAGGTCGTCACCTTGGGAGCAGCTCATGAAGCTAGGCAAGCAGAGACTGTCCGCCATTGTCCTAGCGGTTGCCCTGCTGGTTCCCGGACTCGCCGCGGCAACCGGTTCGTTCACCGACGTGACCCCGGGCCGCTACTACGAAGCACCGATCAACTGGGCCCGCGACAACGGCATCACCACGGGTTCGCCAGCCGGCTCGGACACGTTCCGCCCCGACAATCCAGTGACCCGGGGCGAGTCGGTCACCTTCTTGAAGAGATACCACGACAATGTGGTCCGCCAATCGATTGGCTCCCTGGCCTGCACCACCGACCAGGTGGCACGGTTCGATGGCAGCACCTGGGTCTGTGCCACCCCTCAACTCCTACGCACACCAGCAGGTTGGCAGATCACGACTCTCGACAATTCCACCAATGTCGCCGGCTACACGTCGCTGGCGATGGGCAATGACGGTCTGCCGGTGATCGCCTACAACGATGCGGCTTCCACGGCCCTCAAGCTTCGCAGATGCGAGAGCCCCGACTGCACCGCCGGTACAACCCGTGTGCTTGATTCGGCCAACGGTGTCAACAATCACATTTCGATCACCATCGGATCCAGCGGGCAACCCATCATCAGCTACCTCGACACCACCCAAGGCGATCTGATGGCATACGAGTGTGGCTCAGCCGACTGTACGACGGGCACCATTCGCCGCCTCGACACCGCGGGAACGGTCGGGTTCCAAAGCTCGGTCGCAGTTCGCGGCAACGGCAATCCGATCATCAGCTACCTGCTCGGGGGGATCACGAACATGGCGCTGAAGATCTACCGCTGCTCCAATTCCGGCTGCTCTTCGGGAAGCGCCATCACCACCGGGGTCACAACATCGAGTTCTTCCGCGGTACCAGTGGCGATCCGCGGCAACCGTCTGCCGATCATCGCCTTCGTTGACCCGGCCGGCAAGCTGGCGGTGTTTGCCTGCACCGACATCGACTGCACCGGCGGCACAACCACGACGCTCGGGCCGAGCAGTGGGTTCGCCTCACATTTGGACATGGCCATCGGAGCCGACGGCAACCCCATCATTGTCTATTACGACACCAGCCAGTCGGTGGCCGTCTACGCATGCACATCGGCAGACTGCTCCACTGGCACGAACCGCGTTGCAGACGGAGCCACCGACGTTGGGTGGTACCCATCGATCGCCATCGGGCCCGACGGCAACCCGATTATCAGCCACCTGAACCACTTCAAGGGCCTTCTGCGTTTCTACGCCTGCTCCACCCCGAACTGCTCGAGCGGGGTCGGCCACGACATCGAAACCAACAACGGCACCGGCAGTTCGACATCGATCGGGGTCGATCCCACCGGCAGCGTCGTGATCAGCTACGGCGATGTCGCGAACCAGAACCTGAAATTCGCCCGGATGCGCTGGGATGTGACCGGCATCTCCTATCCCTGATCAGATGGCCTTGTCCCGGCCTTCCCACCATGGGTCGCGCAGACGCCTCTTGTAGAGCTTGCCGTTGGGGTCACGGGGCATCTCGGTGGTGTAGTCGATCGACCTCGGGAGCTTCTGCTTGGCAATCTGCCCGCGCAGCCAGCCCGTGATCGCATCGGTGGTGGCGTCACCGGGCTCCCAGCCCTCACGAAGTTCGACCACCGCCTTGATCTCCTCACCGGTGTCGTCGTTGGGCACACCGAACACCGCCACATCGCCGACGGCCTCGTGTTGGATGAGCGTGCCTTCGATCTCGGCCGGGTAGATGTTGACTCCACCCACGATGATCATGTCGTTGGCCCGGTCATTCAGGTAGAGCCAGCCGTCGTCGTCGAGGTAGCCGATGTCGCCGACGGTGAAGAATCCCCGCAGCCGAGACTTGCGGGTCTTTTCGTCGTCGTCTTTGTATTCGAACGTGTTGCCCGGCATCTTCATGTAGATCGTGCCGCTCTCGAAGGCCGGGAGCTCGTTGCCGTCGGGGTCGACCACGATCACTTCGGCGCCCGGCCAGGGCCGCCCGACGGTGCCCGGATGTTTCATCCAGTCGGCTGCCCCGACGAAAGTGCCGCCGCCTTCGGTGGCCGCGTAGTACTCCCAGATGGTGTCGCCCCACCACTCGATCATCTTCTTCTTGGTCTCGATCGGACACGGCGCCGCGGCATGGACCATGCTGCGCAGCGACGACACGTCGTAGCGGTCACGCACCTCGGCGGGGAGCTGCAGCAGCCGGTTGAACATGGTGGGCACCATGTGGGAGTGGGTGACCCGGCAGCGTTCGATTCGTTCGAGAGCACCCTCGGCGGTCCAACGATCCATGAGGACCACCGTGTGGCCCATGTGGAGCGACATGGTGGTCCAGTTGTTGACCGCGGTGTGGTAGAGCGGCGCTTGGGTGATCTGCACGTTGTCGGCGTGGGGCATGGTGCCGAACAGCATCAGGAACCGCCCGGAGAGGGCCGCGGCATCGTCGGGGTGTTTCTGATCGAGGGCCCGCCTGACCCCCTTGGGGCGTCCGGTGGTGCCCGATGTGTAGAACATGTAGGAGCCGGTGGCGAGATCGGCCGGACGGTCTCCCGAGCACGGCCCGATCAGCTCGTCGAACTGACGGAATCCCGCCACTTCGCCGATGGAGAAGCGGTTCTGCGAGGGGGTGACGCAATCGTCGATCACCCTCTCTGCTTCGTCGGCGAAACTGTGATGGACGATCAACGCCTTGGTATCGGAATCGTTGACGATGTAGGAGATCTCCGGGCCGACCAGATGCCAGTTGACGGTGGTGACGTACAACCCGCTCTGGAACGCGGCGAGACACACCGCCACCTGTTCGACGCAGTTGGGCAGCACCGTGGTGACCTGGTCGCCGGGGCCGAGACCACACGCCCGCAGCCCCGACGCAATCTTGTTGGTCAGCTCGTAGAGCTCACCGAAGGTGGTTTCGGAGTAGTCGGGGCTGATGATCGCGACATGGTCGGGATCGGCTTCGGCGATCTTCCAGAAGCCCAGGACGTCGGTGTTGGCCATGCCAAATCATCGACAATCCTGCCGGAATGCGCCAATCAGACGACCGGTTCGATCGGGTTGATGGCGGTTAGTTCGAACATGTCGAGCTGTTCGATCCACCACGCCGCCGGCACCATGGTCTTGCCGGGCAGGCCACCGAGAGCGACGTCGACAAGATCGATGATGTCGGTGCGCTGCGCGGCCTCCATGCGGAGATCAAGCAGGGCATCCATCACTCGCGACCGGCTGCACACGTCGCCGTCGACGGTGTCGCGCATCTCGCGAATTGTGGCTTCAAGGTCTCGCATGTCAGTCACAACGCCTCCAGTTGGGCGGATGTTCCATCGGAACAAGTGGCTTCAGTCATATCAGATTCGGTCGTACAGGTGGTCGGCATGAGCCTCTGGGAGTCAATTCGATCACGGTACCCCCACGAATGAGTAATCGGGACACATACCAAGGGCCGAACGGCCCATCGCCATGGTCCCACAATCTCATCGTGCTGGGTCAGCGGCGCAGTGATTCCAACCATTGGTCGGCCGCTTCGAGTCGGCGGCGCAGGAGGTTCTCGTCGGCCTCGGCCACCTTGGCGACACCCGCGCGACGGTTGAGATCGGCATTGACCGAACGGTGGTCCATACCGGTGGCCCTCACCAGGTCGACCACCCGATCGGAGTTCCACTGGCGGAGTTCCTTCTTGCGGGCGTGTCGGGTGCGCAGGTCGCCGAGGACCGACTTGGCGTCGGGTTGGCGTCCCGGCAGGGGTGGCGCCGGAGGAAGGTCGATCGGCTGGCCGGACAGGTCGTCGGCAGACACCACGAGGTCCTCGTGGGGATCGAGCCCGTCGTCGGCGGTGGTAACCACGGCCACCGACGACAGCGCCTCGAACAGCGATGGTTGGGCCTCCACCTTCACCGCCCGGCTCAGATCGTCGAGAGCCGAACCTTCCTGGGTGCCGGCCTCGACCCGTTTCGCGATGCTGTGATGGCGCTGTTCGGCGATGGTCCGGGCGTGGTAACGGAGGCGAACATCGTCGGGGATGAAGAAGTAGGCCTTCTGCGATGCCTGGCCGGGGGTCCAGCGAGCGATCCGTCCCACCGCCTGGCGGAAGAACAACGACGTGAGCGTGGTGGTGGCATGAACCGCGACCCTCAGCCTTGGTATGTCGACGCCTTCGCTGATCATCCTCACCGCCACCACCCACGGTGCGGTGCTGCGAGCGAACCCGTCGATCACCTCCGATGCCTTCGGGTCATCCGACAAGGCCACCGCGGGTCGTTCGCCGGTACGTCGCTCGATCATGGCCGCGATGCCGCGGGCGTGTTCCTGGTCGATGGCGATCACGAGCCCCCCGGCTTCCGGGGAGGTCCGCCGGATGCGACGCAGCTGCTCGTCGGCCTTGGTGATCACGGTCGGCAGCCATTCGCCGTCGACACTCAGCGCGGTGCGGAGCCGCGCGCCGCGGTCCTCGGGATCAATGTCGTCGTCGAAACCGGCTTGCTTGTGGCTGCCGTCGGCCGAGATCCATTCCATGTGGCCGTCGAATCGCGGAAAGAACACCGGGCGCACCACTCCCCCGTCGATCAGCGCTCTGCCGTAGTCGTATTGGTAGTCGGCCACCGCGTCGCCGTGATCGCCGAGCGTGTAGGCCACGAACGGGATGGGCTGATCGTCGGAGCGAAACGGGGTGCCCGACAGCAGCAGCCGGCAGGACGCTTCTTCGAACGCCTCGGCCACTCCCTCACCCCAGGCCCGGTCGCCGCCGGCATGGTGGATCTCGTCGAGGATCACCAGGCCGCCGCGGGAGATCGATCGCAGGGCCCGGGCCGACGAGGTGGCCTGGGCGTAGGTGACCACGATCCCGTGCATGTCGCTGGGTATCGATCCGCTGGAACCGTCCCATTCGGGTTCGATGTGGAACCCCATCCCGAGGGCGGCATTCGTCCACTGGTGTTTGAGATGACGGGTCGGGGCGACGATCACCAGCGGCAGGCGTTCGCCGCGCAGCCAATGCCGCGCGGCGGTGAGAGCAAATGTGGTCTTGCCGGCACCGGGGCAGGCCACCGCCAGAAAGTCGGGGCGGTCGTGGGCCAGGAACGCTCGTAGAGCTTCGTGCTGCCAGCGACGCAGGGTGATGCTGCGCTTCACCTCGGAATGCTGCTCGGGATGCTGAGAGAATGGTTCTGGCTGGGCACGGGCTGCGACGTTATCCATCCGAAATGCCGCCCACACGCACCCTCCGATATAGGTTCTCGACCAGCCGAAAGGCACATGTCCGGCCGATCACAGGGGCCCCGAAATGAGCGATGACCGTCCGATCGAAGAGCAGATCCGCCTCGAGTACCGCGGCAAGGTCGCTTGGATCACCATCGACCGTCCCGAGGTGGGCAACGCCCTCAACCCGCCGTGCCGTGACCGCCTGCGCGACATCTTCAACTCGTTCAACACCAGTCACCGGGCCCGAGTGGCGGTGCTCACGGCCGCCGGCGACCAGCTCTTTTGTCCCGGCGCAGATCTCACCCACGTCTACGAGACCGACCGCGCCGACGACATTCCCGACCGGGTGGTGGGCGATGCCCGCCGGATGATGCTCGACGGGCAATACACGCTGTTTCCCGCGATCCTCGATTGCGAGATCCCGATCATCGCCGCGGTCAACGGCACCGCCGCCGGCATGGGTTCGCATCTGGCCTTGGCCTGCGATCTGGTGATCTGCTCCGAGCGGGCCAAGTTCGTCGAGGTGTTCGCCCGTCGGGGTCTGGTGCCCGACGCTCTCGGGCCGTGGCTGTTGCCCCGCATCATCGGCGTGAGGCGCACCATGGAGCTCATGTTGTTCGCCGATGATCTGCCTGCCGAGAAGGCCATGGAGTTCGGGCTGGTCAACCGGGTGGTGGCCCACGACGAACTCCACTCCGCCGCCACCGAGTGGGCCGAGCGTCTGGCCGCCGGGCCGACTCGTTCGTTCGGGTTCACCAAGTGGCTGGTCAATCAGAGTCTCGACGCCGACCGCCGCACCATGATGGAGAACGAGGCGCTGGCCGTGGAACTCAACACCCACACCGCCGACTCCGCCGAGGGCTTGGCCAGCTTCCGCGAGCGCCGAGCGCCCGTTTGGAAGGGCTACTGAGGCCCGTCCTCAGACCGCGGCGGGACGGCCCTCCGAGGCGTGGATCGACGCCTGGGTACGGGCCACGAGACCTTCTTCATCGAACAGCTGGGCGGTCGACTGACCTATGCCGTCGATCTCGACGCGGGTCTCGCCGTCGAGGCCCATCCACTCGCTGCGGGGCAACCGCAGGATGTGAAGGGAGATGTCGGCGTTGATGGTGCGAAACCTGTCGAACGGCAGGAAACCCGCGATGCCGCTACCCATGTCGGACGCCACGGCCAGACGCTGGAAGGGCGTCGGGTCCTCCCCGGCCGCCACCCG
>JAJRXJ010000038.1 GCA_024276355.1 Actinomycetes bacterium
GTGGACGAGGCGGTAGAGACCGGAGCCGAGGTGGCATCCACAGCCTAGGTGATGACGGCCGGGCCCGCAGAAGTCGATCCGGGGCAGGCGGCCCCCACAATCGTGAGAGTGAGGGCGAGAGCCGGAAATCGCGGCTTGTCGGCAGAGAACGGCATCTGGAGATCCGACCACGAAAACTCGCCCCATGCCAACGCAGCAACCGGACCGCAACCCGCCACACTGATGAGGTGACTACACCATCCACCGAGGCTGCCCGCCGTCGGACCTTCGCAATCATCTCGCATCCCGACGCGGGCAAGACCACCCTCACCGAGAAGTTCCTTCTCTACGGTGGGGTTCTCACCGCGGGCGCCGGCGCGGTGAAAGCCAAGGGGTCGGGCCGCAGCGCCACCTCCGACTGGATGGAACTCGAACAGCAGCGAGGCATCTCGATAACTTCGACCGTGCTGCAGTTCCCCTACGGCGGCAAGGTGCTCAACCTGCTCGACACCCCCGGTCACCGCGACTTCTCCGAGGACACCTACCGGGTGTTGGCGGCCACCGACGCGGCCATCATGGTGCTCGACGGGTCGAAGGGCATAGAGGCCCAGACCCGCAAGCTGTTCGAGGTGTGTCGCGACCGCGAGATCCCGATCGTCACGTTCATCAACAAGTGGGATCGGCCGTCGCGTGATCCGCTCGAACTGCTCGACGAGATCGAGGAGCAGCTCATTCTCGACCCGGTCCCGATGACCTGGCCGGTCGGCGACGGTGAGAAGTTCCGCGGGGTGATCGACCGCATCGGCGATCAGTTCATCCGGTTCACCCGTGTGGCCCGTGGCGCCACCATCGCCCCCGAGGAAGTACTCGAGTTCGACCAGGCCGCCTCCGAGGAGGGCGACCTGTGGATCGAGGCCAGCGAGAGCGTCGAACTTCTCGATTCGATCGGGCGCGAGTTCGACCGCAAGCGTTTCGAGTCGGGCGAGCTGTCACCGGTGTTCTTCGGTTCGGCGCTCACCAACTTCGGCATGAGGTTCCTGCTCGATGCCATGGTCGACCTCGTCCCGTCTCCTTCGCCCCGGCCCGACATCAACCACGAGCCCCGCGATCTCGACGACCCGTTCTCGGGGATCGTGTTCAAGATCCAGGCCAACATGGACAAGGCTCACCGTGATCGGGTGGCGTTCATGCGGGTGTGCTCGGGCAAGTTCGAGCGAGGCATGGTTGTCACCCACGGACCCACCGGCAAGCCGTTCGCCACCAAGTACGCCCATTCGGTGAAGGGTCAGGAGCGCGAGACCATCGACGAGGCCTGGCCCGGTGATGTCGTGGGTCTGGTCAACGCCAACGACTTCCGCGTGGGCGACGCGGTGTGGGTCGACAAGCCGGTGGTGTGGCCTCCGGTTCCCAGTTTCGCACCGGCCCACTTCCGGATCGCCCGTACCACCGACACTTCGCGGACCAAACAGTTCCGGTCGGGCATCACCCAACTCGACGAGGAGGGCGTGGTCCAGGTGTTGCGCGAGCCGGGCATCGGGGATCAGGCACCCATCCTCGCCGCGGTGGGTCCGCTGCAGTTCGAGGTGGTGCAGCACCGTCTCGAAAACGAGTTCGGGGCCCCGGTCGAGCTCAACGCCTGTTCATGGACCACGGCCCGCATCACCGACGCCGAATCGGCGGACACCCTGCGTGGCATGTCCGGGGTCACCGTGGCGGCGCGCTCCGACGGCGAGTTGTTGGCCCTGTTCGAAAGCCCGTACTGGCTGCAACGCCTCGAGGCCGATCATCCGGAACTCACGCTCGACAAGCTGATCGCCGAGGGCTGAGCGGAACTCAAGCGCGAGGTTCCCATTCAGGTGGTGACGAGCCGAGCGGCTGCGGCCCGTGGCTCCATTCGCCCGCGGTCGGCCGCGGTGCGGTGATGGTGCCGAAGGGTGTGTCGACATCGCGGAGTGTCCGGGGTTCGGGAATCGGTTTCGCGGGCCGGAACGGCCGCGGTTCGCCGAGAGACTCCAGCCAGTTGCGGGTTCGCAGCAGCGAGAGCCTGGCCAGCCATGTTCCCCCGACGTCGGCCTGATGGTCGAGCAGTCGACGGGCGGTGAACGCGGCCAGGTAGCCGGTGGCGAAGTCGAGGGCCTGAACGGGTAGCGGGGTTGGGCCGTCGGCGTCGGCTGCTTCCCGGCCGGCTTCGACGATGCCGGTGGTCGACTGCACGATCGAGTCGAATCCCCGCCGACCGGCCCACGGGCCGACCCAGTCGAACGCCGAGATCTGCACCACTACCGTGCCCGGTGCGACCGCCGAGACCGGGAATCCCTTGGCGGCCAGCGCGCCCGGTCGGTATGCGTCGAGCCACACATCACACCCGTCGAGAAGAGCCGAGAACGTGCGTCGCCCAGCCTCGTCGTCGAGATCAACATGGGTGTTGCGCTTGCCGAAACCGGTGGCCATCACCGCCATCTCCACGCTCGGCAGCGACGGCGAGCCGACTCTCAGCACGTCGGCGCCGTGGGCAGCCAGGGCCTGTCCGGCCACCGGTCCGGCGATCACCCGCGTGCAGTCGAGCACCCGCGGTCGTCGGCCGGGCGTGCGGGGTGCAGCATCGCCAAGCCGCTCGACACTGATCAGGGGAAGGCCCGCGGTGGCCTCGGCGTGGGCGGTGGCGTTCCATTCTTCGATCGTGCGAAGCCGCGCCGCGATGCCACCGGCCGCGGCAATGTCGGCCTCAAGGGTGTCGGGGTCGCGCAACAAGATCGCCCGCTCGACCGATTCCCGGTCGGGTGAACACCCGAGCAGACCGGTGACCGCGTCGGCGTGATGGGCGAAGTTGCAGTGAAGCTGGATGAAACGATCGTCGGCCGTTCGGTAGTAGCCCGACAGCGGCGCCCACCCCGACATGACCTCACCATCGACCTGCACATGGCCGGTGAATGCCGACACCACCCGGCTGCGGTCGAGGCTCGCGACACCTGCGGCCAGATTCGCCGCGGCAACGCTCGCGAAGGCGACCGTGTCGACATCGAACGCCGACACGAACCCGGCCGATCCGACGAGTTGAAGGGAGTCGATCGCCGGCTGCGAGCCGGGCACCAACTCTGTGAGCGCGGCAATCTCGGCCGCGACTTTCGTCGCCGGATCAGGCATCGCCCGGTAGTGACGCTGTGGTGACCTCGATCCCCGCGGCTCGCTTCAGGACATTGTTGACACTCACGACACTCTCCCGACGGCTGGTGCCGCGAGAGTATCCGCTTGGCTCGGGCGGCACGGAATTGCCTTGCCGTGACCGCGCTGTGAGGCTGTCGCCATGATCGACACTCTCAACACCAGGACAGCAGTGGTCACCGGCGCTGCCGGTGGAATCGGCTTGGGGTTCACCGAACGGTTCATAGCCGAGGGCATGCGGGTGGTGATGGCCCACATAGCCGAGGTCGCTTTGGCCCGCGAGGCGACACGACTCGAATCCGCCGGTGCCGACGTGGTCGGGGTGCTCACCGATGTCCGTGACCCATCATCGGTCGCGGCCCTTCGCGATCAGACGCTGTCGGCGTTCGGTGCCGTCCACGTGGTGTGCAACAACGCCGGCGTGGCCGTGGCGGGCTCGATGGCCGAAGCGACCCCGGCCGACTGGCGCTGGGTGGTCGATGTCAACATTCTCGGTGTGGCTCACGGCGTGTCGGTGTTCGCCCCGCTCCTGGTTGAGCAGGGTGAGGGTCACATCGTCAACACCGCCAGCGAGGCCGGGCTGGTCACCAATGATTTCATCGGCGTCTACTGCGCCACGAAGCACGCCGTGGTCGGCCTGTCCGAGTCTCTGTGGCGTGAGCTCCATCCGAAGGGCGTGGGTGTGAGCTGTCTGTGTCCGAACCTCATCAACACCCGGATCTTCGAGAGCGAACGAAATCGCGACGACGGCGCCGGGGTTCGCCCGGAGGAGGCCGCCATGTTGGCGCCGCTCCGCGAAGCCATCGAGGCCACCGGACTGCCCCCGTCGGCCGCGGCGGACGCTGTGGTCGATGCCATCGGCGCCGACCGCTTCTGGGTGTTCACCCACGAGTTCACTCCGAGCCTCGCTGAGGCGCGAATCGACGACATCAACGCCGGTCGGAACCCGACCGATCCGTACGCCGCCCTGCTCGGCGGCGCCGATTAGTCGACCGGACCTGCTTACACTTACGCCGTATTCACCACAAGGGGACCGAATGACCGACCTGCAACGACCGCCGATCCGTGACTGGGAAACCGATTTCGACCATGGTCATCCCGACTACGCAGCCGCGGCCCCGGAGATCTGGGATCAGCTCCGCTCCACCTGTCCGGTGGCCCACACCGACCGCTACGGCGGAGCTTGGCTGCCCACCCGCCACGCCGATGTCTCGGCCATCGCCCATGACACCGATCATTTCAGCTCGCTCGGCGCGGTTGTCACCGAATGGAAGCCCGACATCCCACCGCCGATGGGTTACGCCCCGCCGATCACCTCCGATCCACCGTTTCACGGGATCGCCCGTCGCATCCTGCTCGAGTTCTTCTCTCCGAAGGCCATCGCCAATTGGGAGCCGGTCGCCCGTCAGACCTGCCGAGAGCTGCTCGACGAGATCGACGCGTCCGGCCTTGACGTTGTCGATGCCGCCCAGATGTACACCCAACACATTCCGGTGCGAATCATCGCCGACATGTTGGCGTTGCCTCGCTCCGACGGAGACAAGTTTCGGGTGTGGATCCACCGCATTCTCGAACAGACCAGTTCCGAGGAAGTCGACTGGGAGGATACCCTCGACTTCTACCTCGAACAGAAGGTTGCCGAGCGGCGCCGGGACCTGGGCGACGACCTGATCAGCTATCTCTGCCAGGCCGACATCGAAGGTCAGCCGCTGTTGGATGACCACGTGAAGGGCACCATCGCCCTGCTGATCATCGCCGGGATCGACACCACATGGTCGGCCATAGGGGCCAGCCTCTGGCACTTGGCCCAGAACCCCGACGACCGCCGCCGTTGGGTCGAGGACCCGGATGTGCGACTGTTCGCCGTCGAGGAGTTCCTGCGCTTCTATGCCCCGGTCACCATGGCCCGACTCGCCCTGGACGACACCGAGATCGCCGGCTGCCCGGTGGCCAAGGACGACTGGGTTCTGCTTCCGTTCCCGGCGGCCAATCGCGACCCCGAGCAATTCGAGCGAGCCGACGAGTTCGTGATCGATCGGGCTCGCAATCGTCATTCGGCGTTCGGGCTGGGAATCCATCGTTGCGTCGGGTCGAATCTGGCTCGTATGGAACTCACCGTCGCCATCGAGGAATGGATGGAACGTTTCCCCGATTTCGAGCTGGCCGCCCCGGAA
>JAJRXJ010000039.1 GCA_024276355.1 Actinomycetes bacterium
GCCGTTGCCATCGCGGAACGGATGGATGAGCATCAGCTCGAGGTGGAGCCTCACCGACGCCAGCACCGGATCTTCCAGGCCGTCGTTGGCACGAGCCAGAGCCTTTTCGATCAGTTGGGGAACCTCGACATGGGGCGCCATTCTGGGGAATCGTCCGACGTGCACGCCACTGGTGCGGAACCGGCCGTCGCCGTCGATCATCTCGTTGATCCCGAGCAGCAGATCGGCATCAAGAGCGGGCGGGTCGCCCTCGGCACAGCGATCGGCCAACCAGTCGTGGACCTCAGCCACCTTGGCGCGTTGCTCCGGGAACGGTTTGCGGTGTCTGAACTCCTTGCGCGACGGGCCACGCCAATGGGCCGGACCGTCGAGCTCGTTGTCGATCCGATTGGCCAGCTGGTGGATCCGGTTGACCTGATCGTCGAGACTCAAGACGGCGCGGAGGTCGGGTCAGCCATTGCCGGCTTCACAATCGGCCGCTGCCTTGCAGGCCTTCCTGGCTTCGGCGCGGCTCCGCCAGGCCTCCTTCTTCACCGCTTCGAGGGTGTCCATGGCGGTCTGTTTGTCGTGGGTGATATCGCGGACCCTCTGGTCTGCTCGACGGATATCGGCCTGGAGTTCGGCCATGCGCTCAAACTGGTTGGGCGCATCGTCGTGACGAACGAGATCGGCCAGTCGTTGTTCAAGACGGGCATGAAGAGACTCGGCCTCGGCAAGCCTGGCAACCAAGTCGTCGACTCTCTCCCCCGCCTCCTCAACCTGCCGATCGGAGATGTCGGCCAAGTCGGTGAGGCGCCGGCACTCCGCGACAAGATCGGAGCAGTCACGCTTGGGCTGCTCACCATCGCGCTTGCCGAAGTAGTCGACACCAGAGTTGGCGGTGACCACGCCAGTGCTGGTGTCTTCGTCCGATGAAGTGCCGGTGTCGTCGCCGTCGGCGGTGTCGTCGGCCTTGGTGCCGTCGCTATCGGCGGTGTCGTCCCCGTCGGCCGTGTCGTCGGTGGTGGTGCCGGTGTCGTCGCCATCGTCGACCGCGGTGTCATCGGCCTTGGCGTCTCCGGTC
Organism: Actinomycetes bacterium; assembly: GCA_024276355.1. GTDB lineage: Bacteria > Actinomycetota > Acidimicrobiia > Acidimicrobiales > Aldehydirespiratoraceae > SZUA-87. The sequence continues at coordinate 1,064 of JAJRXJ010000039.1, forward strand.
GACTTCGGCGGCACAACGAGCGTCCCGGGACCGGGCAACGTTCCCGGACCCACCGGCGAGCCGCCAACCGGTGTCCCCGGCACCACCGCCCCGCCGAGCCCCAGCCGTGTACCCGGTCCGACCAACGTCCCAGGGCCGGGCAACGTTCCAGGACCGGTGACCACGCCACCGCCGGGCACTGCCGGTCCGGGGCCAAGGCCGACTCGCACGCCGTCGTCGTACCCGGGTGTGCCTCGGCGGCGCCACCAGATGACCCCACCGGCGATGATCACGATGAACCCACCGATTATCAGCACGATCGAGCCGGTGTTCGATCCGCCGTCATGCTCACCGCCATCCTGGCCCGCGCTGTCCTGACCCGCACTACCAGCCGACTTTTCGGTGGTGGTCGACTTCTCGGTTGGGGTCGGCTTGGCGGTCGGGGTCTCGTCGGTGTTGGGCGGGATCGTGTCGTCGGCCGCTTCGACGGCGCCGCCGCTGATGAGGTCCCAAGTGGGCGGACCGCCGTGGGTCAGGGGGTCCTCGTGGATCAGATCGGAGGCCGACAACTCGAACATGTTCGTGGCGAATCGTGCCTGGGTGGTGGCTTCGTCGGGCCGGAACCCGGACTCGACCGTGACCGGAACCATCGGGTCGCCTTGGAAGACATCGTCGACCCTGAGCCCGGTGTTCCAGAGGATCGACCCGTCTCCAGCCACGTACATCTCAGGTGACGGCGGTTCGCCCACCCCGGGAATGAAATTGGTGTGGTCGATCTCTCCGTCGTGGAGCGACCAGCCACCCGCCGATGATCCGGGTTCGCCGCTCATCCCGACCTCGAACGAAACGAACACCGAGAACAGGTCGTCGGGGGGAGGGCTCCCGAACGGCGCCGCGAATCGGGTGTCGATCCACAGGCCATCGGAGTCGTCGACCACTCCCCACACGCCGACCGGGTCGACGCGTGGTTCGAAACCGACCCGCAGCACCCTCTCCGACCCTTCGGACACCGGAGGCAGCGGGTCGGAACGGGGTCCGAGATCTCCCGGCCAGGCGGTGACCCGGGACAAGCCGTCGGGGGTTGCGCCGAAGCTGCCGTCGTGGGCGTGGCCGGCGAAACCGACGCCGATCCACGGCAGCATCTCGGGCGGCGAGTCACCGAGCAGCGGCGAGGCCTCGAAGGCCATCACCAGGGTCGTGTCGCCCACATAGGCGAAACCGGACAGGTCGTTGCGGTCGACCAGGTCGCCACCGACGACCTCCTGAACGCCGAACGACCAAGGATCCGGACCGTAGGTGAGCATCGGTACGAACGCCGCACCCTGCCAGGTGTCGCCGACGTAGGGGGCTTGGGCGACCCAACCCTCGTGGTCGTGAAGTGAGGTGGGAAAAGCCAGGTTTTGCCACAGGTCCGGGCCGTCAGGGCCGGGCAGGGGGCCGTTGAGTTCGGCCCAGTAGAGAACGTAGATGGTGTCGGGCTTCGGCCCACCACCGATGGTGGCCCAGATGTCGCCGTTGGTTTGCACCCCTTCGCCGGATACAGCCGGCAGGGTGTCCGAGCCCCACTCAACCAGACCGGCACCCAGACGATCGGGCGTCAGCCAAGCAGAGTCGGCCTCGGCCAAGGTCGGCGTACCGCTCGGATCGTCGCCGAAACGGAACGTCTGCACGTCTCCGGGCGCAATCTCAGCCCCGTGGCCCGACAGCCACACCGCCTGCTCGGGTGACATGTTGAGATCGTCGATCGCGGTCATCGCGATCGGCGGGGCGCCCTGGGCGGAAACCACCCCTGATCGGACCCCTGCAGCAGCCGCCATCGCGACAACAATCGCGGTTGCAGCGACAACGCCTGCCATGGATCGAAAACGCATGGGTACCCCCAGGTCGACCTGCGCGCTCAGAGTAGCGGTCGACGAAACGCTGGGCCGAAGCGGGCGCCTGCGCCGACGCGAGACATCATGGTGCCGTGTTGGACCGACCACCCAGCGGGCCGGACGCGTCGCCCGGATCTGACGAGGCGGTGGGCACTCCCGTCGCCCGCCGCTACGTGATCGCGTCCGTGCCCCGAAGCGGAAGCAGTCTGTTGGCCCATCTGTTGTGGGAGACCGGGGTCGCCGGAGCCCCGAACGAGTACCTGAATCCGCTTCAGCGCCGCGATTTCGACGAACGATTCGGCCCGATGCCCGTTGAGGTGTATCTCCGCCGACTGGAGAGATTCCGCACCACCGACAACGGCGTGTTCGGGATCAAGATCCACCGCCATCACGCCCGACGTTGGATCGAGTCGCTCGGTCACGATCTGAACATTCTGTTGCCCGATGCCGAGCGGGTGACCAGCGCTCGCCGCGACCGGATCGCCCAGGCGGTCTCGATGGAGATCGCCCATCAGACCCGCCGCTGGGCCCACCATCTACAACCACCGCGGCGGCAGGCGACCTACAACCACGGCGCCATCCGCCGGAGACTCAACGCCATCGACCGTCAGATCGCGGGATGGGCCGCCTGGTTCAAGGAGCGCGGAATCAGCCCGCTGACGATCTGCTATGAGAACCTGGTGGCCGACCCCGACGGCACGCTCGGCAAGGTTCTGGCCCACATCGACCCGCCCGGCCTGGGCGACCGACCGACCACGGGACGCGATGTGGGACGCCCACGCCCGCAACGCCAAGCCGACCGGATGAACGCGGCCTGGATCGCCCGGTTCAGGGCCGAGACGGTGCCGGGGTTCCAGCGCGGCGTTGTCGGCAGGTGTCGGATATGACGGCCACGACGAAATCGAAATCGAGATGGGTGTGGGAGGACCGAGGCTCGAGCGTCCCCGCGGGGACGTCGAGGGCGGCGATGGATCTGGCATCTCCGGTGAGTGGCTCAACGGTCGCCGGCGTTCCGGAGGGGTCGGTCCAGATGACGGAATCTTCGACGAGAGCGATCGACCATCCGCCATCGTGGACGAGATGGTGGTGGAACCCACACAGACTCACCAGGTTGGCGAGGCTGGTGGGCCCGCCGTTGGCCCAATGAACGATGTGGTGGGCGTGAAGCCATTCTGATGTTGCGCATCCGGGAAACCGGCACATGCCGCGATCACGACGATGCAACGCCCTTCGCAACCTCCTGTTGGGGGTACGGCGGCTTCGGCCTTCGTCGTGGACATTACCGCCGTGTTCGACCATCACCGACACGGTGGTGTCGCAGGCCCAGCGGCCGGCAACCACCGGCGCGACCCTGACCCCGCCCAAGGTGCACTCGCCGGACGCAAGGGACGGCTCGTCGGGTTCGGCAAGTGTCTCGAGGGTGTCGGTGTCGATCACCAGGGCCAGGCGGCCCACATCTCCCCTCTCCGTGGCCGCCGGGGCGGCAGCCACCACCTGTTCGCACAGCTGGGTGAGGGCATCGCAGCGCATCGCCTCCAGGCCGCCACGCTCGCCGACCACTTCACGGCGGGTTGAACCGGACCCCTCGACGGCATCGTCGACCATGTGGCTGGTGAGAGCTTCAATCGCGGCCCACACGGTGGCGATCACATCATCGGGGGCCACCAGGGTGACCTGCCCCAAGCCATCGGAGCGCCCCGACCGTGTGAGCCCGCGCCGCTCGAAGGCCTTTCGGGCGTCGCGGTTTTCGTCGCGGTCGATCTTCGAACGCACCGCCGACACGATCCGATCCAACTCGGCCCCGGTCGAAGCCAGGGCCACCTCGAGCCAGTGGTCGTCGTCAATGCTGGTGGCCACCCGGGTGACGGCCCGCACCTTCGAATAGCTCAGCCGGCCGTCGGAGAACGCCTCCGCGACCAGAGGCAGATCCTCCAAGCGGCGGGCCACACGCACCTTCTCGCGGGCGGTGTGCAGCGACTCGCCACATTTCCACGACAACCAGTGCGCCGCTGAACGACACCCCCATGACAGCCATCCCTTGCCCCGGTCGTACTCCGCGATCGCGCCCAGCAGCCGGGCCGTACCCGCCGCCAGATCGCCCGACCAGCCGACTATCTCGGCCTCCAGGCGCTCCAGCGGAACGACATCCGCACAAATCGAATCCGACGTCTCCAACAAGGTCATGGCCTCTCCCCGTTCATCAGGATGAAGGTCCCAGATTACGAATGGGGTATGACATTCTCGGAGGCCATGTGGCCGACTCCGGGCGTGCCGAAAACGGCCTACCTGAATGCCGCCGGGGTACGCCACAACCGGGCCAGGAACGACGCCATCTGCTCACGCGTGACGCTGTCATCCGGGCTGTAGGTGGTGGCGCTGGTGCCCGTGGTGATTCCCAGTGAGGCTATGCAACCGATGTCGCCGTAGGCGAACGACGACGAATCGACATCTGTGAACGTCGGGGATCCGGTGCACGGTTTCTTCGTGACCGCACGGTAGAGCCGCCCCAGGAACGCCGCCATCTGCTCACGGGTCACATCATCATCCGGGGCATACGTTGTGGCCCCGGTTCCGTGGGTAATAGCCAAGCTGAAGATGCAGCCCACGTCGTCGGTGTAGAACTTGCCGGGCGGCACGTCGGTGAACGGAGTCGTACCTCCCGCACACGGCTCGCCGGTGAGAGCCCTGTAGGTACGAGCCAAGAACGAGGCCATCTGGGCCCTGTTAACCTCGCTCTTGGGGCCGTAGGTGGTGGTGCTGGTGCCGGTTGTTATGCCGAGCCCATAGATGCACGGAACGTCGTTCACTGCAAACGAGGTGGGCGACACATCGGTGAACGGCGCCGGCGATGTGGGACACACCCGATTGATGTCCTCGACCCAGTGCAACGTGCCGGTCTCGGTATCGACCTCCAGCCATCCGATCCGGCCATCCGGCATGACCGTTGCCCCGATCTGCTTGGTGTACATGTCGTGGATTCCGGTGAAGTTCGTGTCTCCCACCTTGCTGAGAGCAGCCACCGAGACCTCTTCCACCCAACTGGCGGTAGCCCTGTCGTAGCGGGTCACTCCCACGCGGTCCGAAGAGTTCGAGTCGCCCCAGACCACCACGGGATTGCCGTCACGATCGAACCGCAGGGCCGGGGTCTTCCAGCCTTGCTCGGCTATGTCCCGGTCGGCGAGCACATCGTCGAATGTCCATGTGCCACCGATCAGGGTGCCGTAGTGGGAGTGGTTGTCGGAGCCGCCCTGCACCACGGCGTGCCATTGCCCGTCGGGTCCCCGGGTGATGTCGGCAGAACCAGCGAAGTCCGCTGCCAGCAGATTATCGCTCCAAGTGCCGACCAGCTTGGCGATGCGCTGGGTGTCGTCACCCGCAGCGTTGGGAGTTACCTGGTAGATGATCGTGGGCACGCCGGAGATGATGGCCAGGGAACTGGAGGACGTTCCGGGGGTCTCGGCTCCGCTTCCGTCGGCATCGACGAGAACATCGGCCCACACGCCCGATGTGGATCTGGCAGCGAACCGCAGTGAACCGGCGGTGCTGTCATAGTAGGAAATGGCCGGCTGACCGTTGTCGAGAATGGCCAGATCAGGACTGTTCCCAACATCCGTCGAAGTGCCCGGTCCATCGGCGTCGACCAGCACATCAGACCACACACCGCTGGTGCTGCGTTCGGCATAACGAAGCGACATCGCAAGGCCGTCGTAGTACGCGACGGCCGGCTGCCCGTTTGGCAAGAGGGCCATCGACACCTCGGCGGTAACTCCTGTCGTGGACCCGGTGTGGATCGTCGTTGCCGACCAGGTGCCCGACGCGGCGCGCTCATAGTAGACGACCTCCCCCACATTGCCGGACAGTTGCTTTGTGCTCACCACCACCGCGGGTCGGGTGCCGTCAATCAGGACCGCAGACGAGTTCGAGGGGCTGTAGAAGGCCTTCACATCTGCGATCTTCTGTGACATGCCGCGAATGGACACCGGCTCGGCTCGCAGAATGCTGGGAGCGACGCTGGAACCGGTCGAGAGTTGGACCGGGTAGGACTGTCCGGCGATCAGATCGACCACAACAGCGATTCGAGAACCGACTGAACAATCGAGCAGGTTCAACGACGAGAGAGCTGACCCCGAATAGACAGCCAAGCCGGTGCTCGCCGTTGACTTCGATTCGATCATCCAAGTGCCGCTCTTGTTCGGGGTGAACGACGACCATGCGGTACTCGTGAAAGCGGCGGCCGAGCCACACGCGACCGGCTCCCCGGATTCGACGGTGTCGGCACCCGTGTGGGCCAATCCGACAACCGCATTGGATGATCCCGCGGCGAACGGAATCGGAACGCGTGTGGCAAACGAATCGGATGCCGGGACCACCTTGGCGACACCCACCGACCCGGATCCGGGGCTGATCACGTCGTAGGGCTCCATCTGGATGTACTGACTGGCCCCACCGGCGAGGGTCACCGCGGTATCAACGGCGTCGTAGCTGTCCCAGGCGTCGTCGTTGCAATTGCCGGTGATGGTGGTGATGTCGGAATTCCACACCACGGAAGTGTCGTGGTCGGAACCGGTGGCATAAGCGACATAGTCGCCCGCCGTCGGAGCGGTGAACTTCCACCAGAGGGTCTTCTGGGGAATGGAGTCCGCCAAACTGCAGGCCGACTCGCCGGTTTCCGCTGTTGCAAGACGGTTGTCGAAGCGCAACTCCACGCCTTGTTGTATCGGAGACGCAGATGCGAAGTTGTCGTTGGACGGAGCCGCGCTCGGTGACAATCCGGCCGCGGTCCCCAGTCCGGTGGCAGCAATCGCAGCCACCGCGAGCAAGGCCAGTCTCTTCATCACCATTGTGTCCCCTGATTTCCGTGTCGATCGACCGGCGTGACGCTATACGCAACCGATGCCGGCTGCTAGTGCCACGCAAACATGTCGTGTCGTGACCGAGCGTGACGTCGTGACGTCGTGACTGGAGCCTACCCGAATGGTTCAACCAGTGCGGCTCGGCTGGCCACCGACACTCCCGACTGACCTACTGTCGGGGGTCACAACCGCAGCAGCGCGGGCACAACCACCCACAGGGGCCGACGAAATGATCTTGGGCATGGAGTTCAGCGCAGGCGACACCGGCTTCATGTTGGTGTCCACCAGCCTGGTCATGTTGATGACACCCGGCTTGGCCTTCTTCTACGGCGGTCTCGTCGGTCGCAAGAACGTGCTCACCATCATGATGCAGAGCTACGTCTCGATGGGTGTCTCCACGATCCTGTGGTGGGCGGTCGGGTTCTCGCTGTCGTTCTCCGGCGGCCAGGGCGGCATCATCGGCAACCTCGACAACTCGTTCCTGAGCGGCATCTCCATCACCGATCCGTTCACCGGCAACGGCAAGATCCCCCTTCTGGTGTTCTTCGTCTACCAGATGATGTTCGCGGTGATCACCCCGGCGCTCATAACCGGGGCGTTCACCAACCGGGTGAGGTTCTCTCCCTACCTGATCTTCATCGTCTTCTGGCAGTTGTTCGTGTACTACCCGTTCGTCCACATGGTGTGGGGCGGCGGACTGCTCGCCGACTGGGGAGTGCTCGACTTCGCCGGCGGAATCGTGGTCCACGCAACCGCCGGCATGGCGGCGCTGGCATCGGTGTTCTACCTCGGCGCCCGAAGAGTGGGCGAGCGAGGCCCCCACAGTATCCCACTGGTGGCGCTGGGCACCGGCCTGCTGTGGTTCGGTTGGTACGGCTTCAACGCCGGTAGCGAACTTCAGGTCGACGCCATCACCGCCCTCGCGTTCGTCAACACCGAACTCGCGGCGTCATTCGCGGCGATCACCTGGCTGGCCATCGAATGGCGCATATCCGGCAAACCCCGCTTCGTGGGGTTGCTCACCGGCGCCGTCGCCGGTTTGGCCACCATCACCCCGGCTGCCGGTTACGTTCAGCCATCTTCCGCGGTCATCATCGGCATCGTGGCCGGCACCGTCTGCTATGGCGCCGTCGCCTGGAAGAACCACAACGAGTGGGACGACGCCCTCGATGTGTGGGGTGTTCACGGCGTCGGCGGGATAATCGGCGTGATGATGCTGGGCGCATTCGCCACCACCGGCGCCAACCCCGGAGGAGCCGATGGCTTGTTCAACGGCGGGTCCACGTTTTTCTTCAAGGAGGTGGTGGCCGTGGGCGCCGCGGCCGCGTGGGCGTTCGTCTTCACCTATGGCATGCTCGCCGGACTCAACCGCCTGCTACCGGTGGCCACCACCGAAGCCGACGAACTTGAAGGTCTCGACGAAGCCATCCACGGAGAGTCCGCATACCTCTAGCCGGGTCCTCCCGGCCACTCCTACGAAGGGCACACAACATGAGTGACATTCCCTACGGAGACCAATACCTGCTGGCCCTCGAACGCGCCGCCACATGGCACGCCGACCAGATCAAGAAGGGTACGGGCAGGCCCTACATCAGCCATCTCCTCACCGTGTCGGCACTCGTGTGGGAAGACGGAGGCGATGAGATCGAAGCCTGCGCCGCCCTACTCCACGACACGGTCGAGGACGGCCGGGCGACACTGGCCGAGGTCAGCGACCTGTTCGGCCCCCAAGTTGCCACAATCGTCCACCACTGCTCCGATTCGGCTCCCCGGCCCGGGGAGGGGAAAGCCCCCTGGTTCGGGCGCAAGACCAAACACGTCGCCGATCTGCGGAGCCTGGCTGCCGACCCGGCGAATCGGCCCACCATGCGGGTCGTCGGCGCCGACAAGCTCACC
>JAJRXJ010000040.1 GCA_024276355.1 Actinomycetes bacterium
ACGCACAGTTCGATGAAGTTGGGCCGGCTGATCGAGATGGTGCGGCGCTTCTTGATGGCCTTGGGGTTGCCGGCGTCGTCGGGGGCCGTGAAGTCGGGGTCGTGGGGGAGGGAGGGGTCGCATCGGACCCCGTAGTAGTTCTCGACTCGCCGTTCGGTGGGCAGGCCGTTGTCGTCCCAGCCCATCGGGTAGAAGACCTCGCGTCCGGCCATGCGCTGGAAGCGGGCGATGGTGTCGGTGTGGGTGTAGCTGAACACGTGGCCCACGTGGAGTGAGCCGCTGACGGTGGGTGGGGGCGTGTCGATCGAGAAGACCTCGTCACGCGTTTTGCCGGTGTCGAATCGGTATATCTGATCGCGTTCCCATACCTCCGCCCACTTCTCCTCCACACCTTCGAGGCTGGGCTTGTCGGGAATCTGCGAAGTGGTCATACGGCGGACAACGCTACCCGCCGCGGAAGCGATGGTCGCAGTGTGTTTCAGGCCCTCGGCGCGATGGGCGCCGGACCCGATGACAGGCCGACCACCAACTCGGGGGCGAAGAAGTGGACTCGGGGCGCGGCGGTGTGATCGCCGGTGTGTCCCCGCTGGTCGATCAGCGAGTTCGCCACTGCTGCGGCCATCCGTCCGAGGGGCTGGCGCAGGGTGGTGAGGGGCGGGTCGGTGAAGGTGGCCATGGCCGTGCCGTCGAATCCGATCACGGAGATGTCGTCGGGTACGACGAGTCCCGCGTATCGGGCCGCACGGATTGCGCCAAGTGCCATGAGGTCGGATCCGGCCACGATCCCCGTGACGCCGCGTTCGATCAGCGCGGCGGCCGCGGCTTGGCCGCCTTCGGCTGTGAAGAGTGTTTCGATGATCAGCGACGGGTCGACCTCACCCACGAGGTTTTCCATGGCCGACTTGTAGCCGGCCGTCTTGGTGGCCGAGGACACGAATCGTGATGGGCCGACGAGAAGCCCGATCCGTCGGTGACCGAATGAGTGGAGGTGTCGTACGGCCATTTCGGCCCCGGACGATTCGTCGACCGCGATCGCCGGAGCGGGTGCGTTGTCGGTGATCCCGTTGACCATCACCAACGGCATGTGGGCATCCGTGAGGGGCCGGTAGATGGAGCGGTCCTGGGTGAGGTCGCTGTAGCGGCCGGTGACGATGACAATCCCGGCGGCACCGAGGTCGACGAGTCGATCTATGTAGTCCTGCTCATGGACGGTCTCGCTGGTGGCGACGCACACCATCGACATGATTCCGTAGAGCGCGAGGCGACTGTCGATCAATTGCGCAAGACTTGCAAAGACCGGGTTGTCGATCTCTGGGGTGATGATTCCGACCAGATCGGAGTTCTCCCTTCGCACCGGCTCGGAGTATCCCAGTTCGCGTACGGCTTCGAGCACCCTGCTGCGGGTTCGCTCCGCCACCCCCATCTTTCCGTTGAGAACGCGGCTGACCGTGGCCTCGGAAACGCCGGCCAAAGCGGCGGCCTCGTGAAGTCGTGGTCGTGCTGTCATGCTTGATCTGCCTATCACGTCTGGTCGTCCAACGACGAGTGCCCGCCGCAAGTGGTTGCAAATGTTTAGAGCATTTTGCGCAAAACTTGCAAGTTCATGCAAGAAGTGATTGCATGCCTGCACCGGTACAGGGAGTCGAGGGGCTCCATCGACCCGCCAAACGCGAGGCGATCCGGCATATCGGAGGGATCCAACCCGTGAAGCGCAATATTTGGAAGTTGCTTGCCGTGCTGGCCAGCGTGACTCTGTTTGCCGCCGCTTGTGGCGACAGTTCGAGCACGTCGACCGAGAACAGCGACGCACCGACAACCACAGCGGCTCCGGCCACGACCACAACCGCGGCCGCCGCTACCACCACTTCAACGACCGAGGCCCCGCTGCCGACGCTGCTCATCTGGGCCGACGACACCCGTGCTCCGGTCATCCAGGAGTTCGGCGATCAGTTCGGCGCCGACAACGGCGTCAACGTCGAGGTTCAGCAGGTCGACTTCGGTTCGATCCGTGACCAGCTCGGTGTGGCCGGCCCCGCCGGGGAAGGCCCGGACATCATCATCGGCGCCCACGACTGGCTCGGCGAGCTCGCCACCAACGGTGTCGTCGCTCCGATCGACATCTCCGGAATCGCCGATCAGTTCCTCCCGGTCGCGGTCAACGCCATGAGCTACGACGGCGTCACCTACGGACTGCCGTACTCGGTCGAGAACATTGCTCTCATCCGCAACGTCGATCTCGTCCCCGAACCCGTCGCCACCTTCGCCGAGCTCGAGAAGATCGCTCTCGACCTCAAGGCCGCCGGCACTGTCGATGTGCCCCTGGCCGTGCAGGAAGCTCCCGGCGATCCGTTCCACAACTACCCGATGTTCACCGCAGCCGGTGGAGTGGTGTTCGGCCGCAACGCCGACGGCTCCTACAACCCCGATGATCTTGGCATCGACAGCGAAGGTGGCCTGGCCGCCGGACGCAAGTTCTCCGAGTGGGCCAAGTCCGGCCTCATCAGCGGCGATGTCAACTACGACGTCATGATCGAGTCGTTCAGCACCGGCAAGGCACCGTTCGCCATCACCGGCCCGTGGGCCACAGGCTCGTTCGCCGACGCCGGCATCAACTACTCGGTCGATCCCTTCCCGACCGTCGACGGTGGCGAAGCGTCGCCGTTCGTCGGTGTGCAGGGCTTCATGGTCTCGGCCTTCGCCCAGAATCCACTCCTGGCGGAGACCTTTGTGGTCGACTACATGGGAACCAAGGATGCTCAGGTGAAGCTCTACGAAGCCGGTGGTCGTCCCCCCGCACATCTCGGTGCCATTGAGGTTGCCAGCAGCGATCCCGACATCCAGGGCTTCGCCGCCGCTGGCCAGAACGGCGCAGCAATGCCCGCCATCCCGGAGATGGGCGCAGTCTGGTCGGCATGGACCGACGCCTACTCACTCATCTTCTCAGGTGAGGATTCCGACGCTGCCCTCAAGGACGCAGCGGCTCAGATCCGTGACCTGATCGCGCAGGGCTGATCGGGAAACGTTGACGACGGCGTCGGACACATGACCCAAGACGAGGTAATGGTCCGACGCCGTCGCCCTCCCCGCACCGGCACGATCCGGGCGGGGGCACTGGTCAGGAAACTGGTGTTGATCGCGTTGGTCAACGGTTTCGCCATGTTCGCCATGCAGCGCGAGCTGGCGTTGGGTGAGACCGGTGCGCTGGTGGCAACGCTGGCCGCCACCCTGGCCATAAACGGGGTCTACCTGTCGCGCCGGGTCGTGCCTCTCAAGTACCTGGTGCCGGGCACGATCTTCATGCTCTTGTTCATCGTCTATCCGGTGGCGTACACGGTCTACATCTCGTTCACGAACTACGGGACCGGAAACCTTCTCACCAAGGACCAGGCGATAGAGCGGTTGGTGGCCAACTCGCTGTCGACCGACGCCGATGGTGCCAGGTTTGCGATCACGCCACTCGACGATGGCGACGGAACGATGTCGCTGTTCATGATCGCCGAGGACGGGAGTCTGCTCCTCGGAGACGAATCGGGCCTCTCGCCGCTGGCGGGGTCCGACATCACCCGCGACGGCAATCGGGTCGTGAGTGTGGATGGTCGACGGGCGCTCAATCTGGGTCAGGCCAGTCAACGTCAGGACGAACTTCTCGACCTCGTCGTGCCCGCCGACTTCGGTGAGATCCGGGTGCAGACCCTGAAGCAGGCCACGGTGGCCGCGTTCGGGTTGTCGTACGACGCGGCCTCCGATGAGATCGTCGACATCTCCACCGGCACGCGATACCGGCCGAGGGAGGGTCGTTACACCTCCGACACCGGCGAAGTTCTCACCCCCGGTTTCCGGGCCGTGGTTGGTCCCGACAACTACAACCGGGTCTGGTCGAACAGCGCGATTCGAGATCCGTTCATCAGGGTGTTCGCGTGGAACTTTGCGTTCGCCCTGCTGTCGGTGGCGTTGTCGATGGCGTTGGGTCTTGGGATCGCGCTCACGCTGCACCGCTCCGGGCTCAAGGGCGTCAAGTTCTACCGCTCCCTGCTGATCATCCCCTACGCGGTGCCGAGCTTCCTTTCGGCCCTCGTCTGGCAGGGAATGCTCAACCGCAATTTCGGGATCATCAACCGGATGTTCCACCTCGACATCAACTGGCTCCTCGACCCGTGGTGGGCGAGGTTCAGTGTGGTGCTGGTCAACATCTGGCTTGGTTTCCCCTACATGTTTCTCGTGTGCACCGGGGCACTCCAGTCGATTCCCAGCGATCTGATGGAGGCCGCGCAGATCGATGGGGCCAGCGCGTCGCAGCGCTTCCGCAAGGTGACCTGGCCGTTGCTGCTCATCACCCTCGCCCCGTTGCTGATCGCCTCGTTCGCGTTCAATTTCAACAACTTCAACACCGTCTTCCTGCTGACCGGCGGCGGTCCGCCCGTGCCCGGGTCGCAGACACCCGCGGGAGCCACCGACATTCTCATCACCTACACCTTCCGGTTGGCGTTCGAGGGTGGACGAGGCCAGGACTTCGGCTTCGCCGCGGCCATCTCGGTGATGATCTTCTTCGTCGTGGCCACCATCTCGGCGATCAGCTTCCGCCGCACCAAGGCATTCGAGAACCTCGCATGAGCGGCCACGATCCGACGCCGTACCGGGCGAAGCGCATGAAGCCGGCACGGTGGTTTCGCGAGTTCGGCTGGCGTCACCTGGTGATGGCCGCGGTCGTGGCCTTCGCGTTGTTCCCGGTGATCGTGGTGATCTCGGCGTCGTTCAACCCCCGGGGTGGAATCCAGAGCCAGAAGCTGATTCCGTCGTCGCTGACCCTCGACAACTACCGGGCGCTCACCGGCGACAAGAACGTTCCCTTCTACCACTGGATGCGCAACACGGTGGTCATCTCGGGCGTGGCGGCGCTGGCCAACACCTTCCTGTCGGCTCTGGCGGCCTACGCGTTCAGCCGCATGCGGTTCCGCGGGCGTCGGGGTGGCCTGCTGGCGATCCTGCTCGTGCAGATGTTCCCGATCACCTTGTTGATGGTGGCGATCTTCCTGATGATGCAGAACATCGGGGGGATCTTCCCGGCGGTTGGTCTGGGCACGCAGATGGGCCTGATCCTCGTCTACATGGGTGGTGCTCTCGGGGTCAACACCTGGCTGATGAAGGGCTTCTTCGACACGGTGCCGCGAAGCCTCGACGAGTCGGCACTGATAGACGGCGCCACTCACTGGCAGACTTTCTGGCGGATAATCCTTCCGTTGGCGGCCCCGGTGCTGGCGGTGGTGGCCATGCTCGGTTTCATCACCGCGGTCAACGAGTACGTGTTGGCGTCGGTGCTGTTGCGCGATGTCAACGACTTCCCCCTGTCGGTGGGCCTGTTCCGTTTCATCGACAACGACTTCGGGGCCGAGTGGGGACCGTTCGCCGCGGGTGCGCTGCTATCGGCGGTTCCCGTGGTGGTTCTTTTCCAGTTCCTTCAACGATTCATCGTTTCCGGCCTCACCGCCGGCGCGGCCAAGGAGTAGTCGGCCAGAGATGTTCCGGTCAATGCCCGTTCAAGTGCTGCTGCCCCACCATGATGGTTCGGCGCTGTACGTACCCAACAGTTCGCCGTCGCTCGATGACGTGGTGCCCCTGTTCCTCAGAGCACCTGTCGGCTCCGACGTGAGCAGCGTTCATCTTCGTCAGGTGATCGACGGGGAGCCTTCGTTCACCGAGGCCGTGGTCGACAGGGTCACCGCCACCGACACTTGGTGGCGCGCCGATCTCAGGTGTCACAATCCGGTGTCGAACTACCGCTGGCTTCTGATCGACGGTGGGGGCAATTCGAGGTGGTTGAACTCTCGAGGGCTCGTCGACTGGGATGTCACCGACCGCCACGACTTCGCGGTGACGACCTACGCGGCCGCGCCTTCGTGGGCCAGGCGTGCGGTCTTCTATCAGGTCTTCCCGGACCGGTTCGCCCCGCCGGTCGGACCGGGTCTCGATGGTCCGGTGCCGCCGTGGGCCCATGTGTCTGACTGGATCGACCCACCGGAGATCGACGGACCCGGGGCGATGACCCAGCTTTATGGGGGGAGCCTGCGCGGCGTGACCGCGAAACTCTCACATCTGTGTGATCTGGGGGTGAACACCCTGTGGATCACCCCGTGGTTCCCGGCCAACAGCAACCATCGTTACGACGCTTCCTCGTTCGACTCGATAGACCCGGTTCTGGGCGGCGACGATGCGCTCGCCGACCTGTCGAGGGCTCTTCACGATCGCGGCATGCGTCTGATGGGGGACCTCACGCTCAACCACACCGGTGCGGCTCACGACTGGTTCCTGAAGGCCCAAGCCGACGCGACATCGGCCGAAGCCGGCTTCTACTACTTCTTGGATCACCCCGACAGATACGAGTCGTGGATCGGCGTTCCCTCGTTGCCCAAGCTTGATCACACGAGCACCGAGCTGCGGCGACGGTTCTACGACGGGGCCGAATCGGTCGCGGCTCGCTGGCTGAAGCCGCCGTTCGAACTGGACGGTTGGCGAATCGATGTGGCCAACATGACCGGGCGCCTCGGCCCTCTTGATCTCAATCATGAGATCGCGGCCACCGTGAGGTCGACGGTCGAGTCGGTCAACCCCGACGGCCTGCTGATAGGTGAACACGCCCACGACGCCACCGCGGATCTCGACGGCAGCGGATGGCACGGCACCATGAACTACGCGGGCTTCAGCCGCCCGATGTGGAGTTGGCTGCGCGGCCCGGAGTTCGATGCCGAATTCCTTGGGGTTCCCGCCCGGGTGTCGGTGCGGCCGGCAAGTGCGGTGGTGGAGACCATGAAGGACTTCATGGCGTCGGTGCCGTGGCAGTCGGCGGTCGGAAACATGAACATTCTCGGTAGCCATGACACCGCCCGTTGGAGAACGGTGGCCGGTGACGCCGGCCGAGCCAGAGTCGGGGCAGCGATGCTGTTCGCCTTCCCCGGCATGCCGTGCGTGTTCGCGGGCGACGAGATCGGCATGACCGGCGCCGACAACCACGCGGCCCGCAGCCCGTTCCCGTGGCAGGACCGAGACCATTGGGATCAGTCGATGTTCGATCATTACCGATCTCTGACCCATCTGCGTCGGGAGACCGATGCGCTGGCCGAAGGTGGTCTGCGATGGCTCTCGACCGGCGCCGACCACATGACCTTCGCCAGGGAGACTCCTGAAGAGACGGTGATAGTCCACGCGGCCCGGGCGGGCCACGATCCGGTATCGCTCGATGCCGCCGGTCTGGGCGTGAAGGAGCTCGAGCATCTCCTGGGCGAGACCACAGCCGACATCGTCGACGGGCGTCTCGACATTTCTGCCGACGAACCCACGGTCGGTATCTACCGGTTCCCCACGTGTTCCTGATCCGAAAGCATCATCGATGAAACGACTGTCAACAATTCTTCTGGCCACCGCGATGATCGCGGGGGCGTGCAGCTCATCGGGTGGGGCTGACAGCTCCGCCACACCCACGACCTCACAGTCGGAGGCTCAGGTCGCCACTACGACGGCGGCCCCGGATCCCGGGCCGGCGTTGGCTGACGACAGCCGCCTCGAGGTGATGCTCCTGTGGCATCAGCATCAGCCGCTCTATCCGCTGGATTCGGAGGGCGTGGTCACCCGCCCTTGGGTGAGGCTCCACGCGGCCAAGGACTATGTCGACATGGCCAACCTGGCCGCGTCGTATCCCGACCTTCACGTCACGTTCAATCTCACCCCGGTCCTGCTGCTGCAGCTAGAGGCGCTGGCCAACGGCACGGTCGACACGTACCAGGTCCACACCGAGATTCCGGCCGCCGATCTCACCGCCGAGCAGCGTCAGTTCGTGTTCGACCGCTTCTTCGACATCAACCCGAAGGTGATCGCCCGGTTCCCACGGTTCAAGGAGCTTTCGGATCTGCGCCCCAAGGGGGTCGAGGCGTTCGACGATCGGGACATCACTGATCTTCAGGTTCTGTTCAATCTGGGTTGGACCGATCCGGGTGAGTTGGCCAGCGAGCCGTTGGCGGCGCTGGTCGCCAAGGGTCACGATTTCGTCGAGGCCGACAAGGCGACCGTCCTGGCCGAGCATCTTCGGCTGGTGAAGGAGGTCGCTCCGGCCTACAAGGCCGCGTGGGACACGGGGCGCATCGAGATCGCCACCACGCCGTTGGCCCATCCGATCCTGCCGTTGCTTGCCGACACCAATCTGGCTCTTGAGGGCGATGCCACGGCCACGCTTCCAGAGGCCAGGTTCCGGCACATCCCCGACGCCACCGAGCAGGTGAGGCGCGGGCTCGATGTGGCCGAGCGGATCCTCGGCCGTCGCCCCCAGGGGATGTGGCCCGGGGAGGGATCGGTCGCCCAGATGGTGTTGCCGTTGTTCAGCCGTGAAGGCGTGCGGTTGGTGGCCAGTGGTGAGGATGTGCTGGCCCGTACTCTCGACATCGGTTCGTTCAACCGGGGGGCCGGCGATCTCGTGGAGGAGGCGTCGTCTCTTTATCGACCGTGGTCGGCCACGTTCAACCGCAATCCCGACCTGCCGATGTTCTTTCGCGACACCCGCCTGTCGGATCAGATCGGTTTCCAGTATTCGGGCATGAGCGCGCAGGCCGCGGCCGATGATTTCATGGCCCGTCTCGACGCGATCGACGAGGCCACCGCCGACATGACCGGCCCTCGGGTGGTGTCGGTGATTCTCGACGGGGAGAACGCGTGGGAGAACTACCCCAACGACGGTAAGGACTTCCTCAACGCTCTCTACACGGCGCTCACCACCTCCGATCGGGTGC
>JAJRXJ010000041.1 GCA_024276355.1 Actinomycetes bacterium
CGTCGCATGTCGCCGTCGTTGCGCCACCGTTTCACGTTGCGGGTGGTGGTGTCCACGATCGAGAACATCGACTCGATCATGTTGGTCGTGGTCAGTGTGCGTGCGAGGGTCCCATCGATCCCGAGCCGGCGGACAGTGAACATGTCATCGAGCCCTTCGCGCAGACTCCCCGCGGCGTCTGGATGGGTCTTGGCCAGGTCGGTGGCCAACAGCTTCGCCCGCCGCAACCCTGCTTGTGGGTCGGGGTCGGCGAAGATCCCGGCCAGCTTGGAGTCGATGCGTGACCGGTCCTTCTTCGGGAGGTGATCAGTGACATTTCGACGCTTGTGCAGAACACAACGCTGGACCACAGCGTGCTCACCGAACACCCGGCGCACACCGGCAGCGAGGGCTTTGGCGCCGTCGATGACGACCAGCACACCGCCGGTCACATCCAGTCCCCGCTCGACGAGATCGGCGAGGACTTCGGTGACGACCGTCGCGTTTTCGGTGTCGCCGAGGCGCAGACCGACCGGGACCTTGGTGCCATCGGCAGTGACGATCATCGATGCCACGACGGTCGCTCCGGCAAAGTCGGTGCCGTCGATCATGACCACGACCGGGTCAAGGTCGGCCAGGTCCCGTGACATCAGTTCCTCAAGCGCTTTCTTGGTGCCACACACGAACCGGCGCGACACCGTCGACTTCGACGTCGAGGTGGCCTTCGCCCGCTGCTCGGCTCCGATCGGATCCGCGACCCGTTCGAAGGACCGGGTGGCGACACCGGCCAGCATCCGCTCCATGACGACCCGGTTCAACAAGTCGCCCTGGGCGAACACGCCGAAGGTCTCCAAGGCGACCTCCTCGTCGCCCTCGACGCTACGGACACGGGGCCGACGGATCGGGAGTTTCCGGCCGCCCATCACCACCGAGGTCGGCGCAGACCCGCCACGCACATGGGTCCGCTCAGGATCACGAGCATTCCAAGACCCGCACAGGGCCTCAGTTCCAGAGCGCATCATCGCCATCGCAGTGGCCAGACCAGCTTCGACCGCGACAGCCATCAGTCCCTCACGGCATAACCCGACGATCCCGGCCAGCTCAACAGCGAGCCCGGCCGGCAACACCTCGGCCAGACGCTCATCAGTGGAATCGACCAGCCGCACGGCCGATCGGTCTAGTTTCTTCATCAGGTGGTCCCTTTCATCAGGATTCAGTGGAATGACTCCTGAACGATGCCACCCAAGCACCGTCCCGGAGGGGACCACCACCCCTCTACTTCAACAAGCTCCGGGACAATCTCCGCTGAGGGCCGTCGGCCGTTAGGCTTCGCTCGTGGTTTCACCAACACCGCCATCCAGCGAAGAAATCATCGGCTATCTGCGCGGGGTGATAGACCCCGAACTCGGCAGCGACATCGTGGAGCTAGGCATGGCCCGCTCCGCGAGCGTCGACTCCGAGGGCGTGGTCCTGCTCGAGATCGCCCTCACCACCAGCGGATGCCCCCTACGGGCCCAAATCCAGAAGGACATTCGCAGCCGTCTCGAGAACCTTCCCGGTGTCACCAAGGTGAAGATCAACTGGGGGGAACTGTCCCAGGACGAAAAGCATGCCGCAATGGGCAAGGCCCGGTTCAACGTGAGCCAAAACGCGCCCGACACCTCCATTCCGTCGACCACCAAGGTGATCATGGTCGCCTCCGGCAAGGGAGGCGTCGGCAAGTCGTCGGTCACCACCAACCTCGCGGCCGCGCTGGCCGACAGCGGATTCCGTGTCGGAGTGATGGACGCCGACATCTGGGGGTTTTCCGTACCCCGAATGCTGGGGGTGGAGGGAGATCTCCTGGCCACCGACGGCAAGATCTCACCGGTTTCGCGTCGCCACGGTGGGGGCAGGCTGGAAGTTGTGTCGATGGGATACCTCGTCGAGAAGGAGGACTCCGCTCTCATGTGGCGGGGCCTGATGCTCAACCGGGCGGTGCAACACTTCTGCCAGGACGTCGACTGGCCATCAGACCTCGACTACCTGCTGATCGACATGCCTCCCGGTACCGGCGACGTGTAGATGGGTCTGGCCAAGATGCTTCCCAGGGCGGAGATGATCATCGTCACCACTCCGGCACTCGCCGCCCAGAAGGTGGCCTCGAGGGTCGCCGACATGGGCCGAAAGAACTATCTTCGCATCGTCGGGGTGATCGAGAACATGACCGCTTTCGTGGCCCCCGACGGGTCGCGCCACGAGCTGTTCGGTTCCGGTGGGGGCCGACAGCTGGCTGCTGAGATCGGCGCTCCGCTGCTCGGTTCGATTCCGATCGAAGCGGCCGTCTCGGCCGGTGGCGACAACGGCACCCCCGCGGTCATGGGCGATGGGCCGGCGGCCGAGTCCTTCAGGGCAATTGCCGCTTCTCTGGTCGAAGAGCATGTGCCCCCGGTTGAGATGGCCGGCTGCAGCGCCCGCATGCTCGACGCCGCCATGGCGGCGCTCGACGCCACCGATTCCAACGAGGCCGTATCCAACGAGGCCGTATCCGACGAGGAATTGGCCGGCTGATTCAAGTCGACGTGGGCATTGCCGATTGATCGCGTGACGGTATAGGTCGGAGGTGGCCTTGAAATCCTGGGATCGTCGCCTGGCTGCGGCACAGCGAATCGAATCCACCCCGGCGACCGCGCTCGATCCCACCGAGTCGTCGCCGCTTCCAGATGGGCTCCATCCCGACGACGTTGCCGCCGTGCGTCAGCTGTCGCGGCACGCCCGGACTCTCGACCGCCCCTTCTCCACCACCGTGCTCGGTCGCATCATCGACAGCGACGGTCAGAATGTTCGCAATGTCGAAATCACGGTGATGGCCAACAACTCCGCCGGAAGCATCCTGGTCTCGGACTCCGCCCCGGCAATGCCCACCGATCGTCTCACGGGTCTGCCCGGTCGTGGGCATCTCCTGTCGGCCATCGACGGCTCGCTTGCCGAGGGCCGCGAAGAGGGCCGTGCCATTGCCGTTTTCAACATCGACGTCGACAGGTTCAAAGCCGTCAACGACATTAACGGCTACGACGCCGGCGACCAACTGATCACCGCGCTGGCCGCGCGAATCGCATCGGTGCTGCGTCCCGAGGATGTGTTCGCGCGAACCGGTGGTGATGGCTTCACGATCGCCTGCCCGGATGTCCTCGGGCCGGCGGAGGCAGCTGCTCTGGCCGAGATGTTCCGCTCCGCCTGCAGTGACGCTCCCGCCGACGACCCCCTCTCCGCTGTGACGCTGTCGGTGGGCTACACAATCGGCACAACAGACGCCGATGGGGCCGTGCTCATGCGGGAATCCGAGACCGCCCTCTACCGAGCAAAGAGCCGGGGCCGCGACCGCTGCGAGATGTTCGACGATGACCTGAGAGGTCAGGTCGAACGAAGGATCACCGTCGACCACCGGCTCCGCATGGCTCTCGAGAACGACACGATCGAGGTTCACTACCAGCCGATCGTCGAGCTCGCCACCGGTGCCATCGTGGGTGCCGAGGCTCTCCTGCGCATCGCTGGAGCCGACGGTCGGCATCTCGATCCGAGGGAGCTGGTCTCGGCCGCCGAGGACAGCGGCCTCATCCGCCGCATCGAGGACCGGGTCATGCACCAGGCTCTGGAGACTCTCTCGGGGCTCCCCGAATTCGATGCTGAACCGCTGTTCATGTCGATCAACATCTCCGACCAACGCCTCTCTGACAGTCGCTTCCCCCTGTCTCTCGCTCGCACACTCCACGGCGCCGGAGGTTGTGCCGATCAGATCCACCTCGAGATTCATCCGGCTGCATTGTCGAAGTCAGGTTCCGGTGTCCGGTTGATGACTCAGCTCCGGGCACTCGGGGTCACCGTTGTGATCGACGAACTTGCGCACACCCTCGAAGGGGACTTCGTCAGCAACAAGTCGGTCGATTGCGTGAAGCTCGACCGGCGGATCGTACGCGCCATTCACGGGGTGCAAGGAAGGGCCAGGGCCAAGTTGGTCATCAACGCCATACGGGAGCGCGGCATAGATGCCTGCGCGGTCGGGGTGGAGTCCGAAGCCGACCTTCGAGCGGTGACCGAACTCGGTTGCCGGTTCGGTCAGGGCTTCCTGTTCTCGCCGCCGGTCGATCGAAACGCATTCGGAGAACTCGTGCGCCGGACAACTCCGCTGTCGTCGGACGGCCGTTCCACTCAGTCGTCGGGCCAATCGACGTCGATCACCTGAGGGCCGAAGGCCCCCTCACCGGTTTCGATCCTGGCCCCGAACCGGTGTATGAGCATGGTGCGCACGATTGCTCGCGTCGGGGGCAGCATCAGCAGCAGACCGAACGCGTCGGTCAGGAACCCGGGTGTGAGCATCAGGGCCCCCGCAAACGCGATGAGAAGACCATCGACGAGTTCCTTGCCGGGCATCTCGCCACGGGCCAGCTTCGACTGGATTCGGGCCAGCACGCTCAGACCCTGATGGCGAAGCAGCCAGGCACCGGTGATACTCACCGATACCAGCAACGCGAGTGTTGGCAGCACACCGATCGATGAGCCCACCTGGATCACCAAGTAGATCTCGATGATCGGCAGCGCCAGAAACAGCAGAAGAATGATCCCGAACACTTCGCCAGCGTAGGGGCAGCGCCGACCACATAGGCTGGCGCGACCGTGGCTGGAACAGATCAACCCCGTCCAGAACGACCGCCGTCGGTCGACCGACTCGCTCGCTCCCTGGCCCACACCGGGCTGCCCCACCCATTGCTGGTCGACGCGGCCCGGACGGCCATCTCGGCGGGCGACCCGGATTCGGCAGCCCTGATCGCCCGGTCGATCAAGCGGCGCATGCTCACCCCGGTCATCAACGCCACCGGCACCATTCTCCACACCAACCTCGGCCGCGCCCCGCTCGCCTGGCAGCAGGACGCCACCTACTCGAACCTCGAACTCGACCTTCTCAGCGGTGAACGTGGATCCCGAATGTCCACCGCACCGGCCCTGATCGCACGAGCGTGTGGAGCCGAGGCGGCGATGGTCGTCAACAACTGTGCGGCCGCGGTGATGCTCACGCTCGCGGCCCTCGCCGAGGGTCGTGGCGTTGCCGTCTCCCGTGGCGAACTCGTCGAGATCGGAGGCGGGTTCCGAATCCCCGAGGTGCTGGCCCGGTCCGGGGCCACCCTGGTGGAGGTCGGCACCACCAACCGCACCCGGGCAGCCGATTTCGAGCGGGCCGTCGCCAACCCCGATTCCGATATCGGGGTCGTGCTCCAGGTGCATCAGTCCAACTACCGCATCGTCGGGTTCACTGAAGCCCCCACCACCTCGCAGTTGAGTGATCTCGGACCTCCATTGGTGGCCGACATCGGCTCCGGTCTGCTCGACAGCCGTTGCCCGTGGCTCGCGGGTGGTCCTCCCGGATGGCTCGACAACGAACCAGCCGCTCGCCAGACTCTCGAGGCCGGAGCCGCGTTGATCACCTTCTCCGGCGACAAGCTGTTCGGAGGGCCACAGGCCGGAATCATCGCCGGCCGGGCCGATCTGGTTGCCAAGTGTTCGGCCCACCCATTGGCCAGGGCCCTGCGTCCGGGTTCGCTCGTGTTGGGCGCCCTGCAGGCCACCACGCTCGCCTATCTGCGTGGGGCGGGCGACGAAATCCCCTTCTGGCACATGGTCTCCACCCCAGTCGAGTCGCTGCGAGCCCGGGCGTCGGAGTATGGCGTCGGCCAGGTGGTCGACACGTTGGCCACCCCCGGCGGGGGCACTCTCCCGGGGGTGGAGATCCCCTCGATCGGCGTCTCGATCCCCGGCGACCATCGAAGGCCACTTCGCGAGTTGACTCGCCCGATCATCGCCCGCGTCGTCGAGCAACACACGGTGGTGGATCTCCGCACCATCGACCCCGCCGACGACCACGAGGTGGCGACGGCACTCAGGGATCAACTCTGATGACCCACCGGCAACAACCAGGTGCTCACCAGTGCATGTAGTAGCCACCGCCGGCCATGTCGATCACGGCAAGTCCACGCTCATCAAGGCTCTGACTGGTACCGACCCGGATCGTCTTGCCGAGGAGAAGGCCCGGGGCCTCACCATCGACCTCGGATTCGCCTCAGCCACGCTGCCGTCGCAGCGCGGCATCTCATTCGTCGACGTTCCGGGCCACGTGAGATTCCTCAAGAACATGCTGGCCGGCGTGGGCGGGGTGAGCGCGTGCCTGTTCGTCGTCGCGGCCACCGAGGGCTGGAAACCGCAGTCCGAGGAACACCTGCGTATTCTCGAACTTC
The DNA here is from genome assembly GCA_024276355.1 of Actinomycetes bacterium. Taxonomy (GTDB): domain Bacteria; phylum Actinomycetota; class Acidimicrobiia; order Acidimicrobiales; family Aldehydirespiratoraceae; genus SZUA-87. Next base: position 6,246 of record JAJRXJ010000041.1, read on the forward strand.
TCGGTATCCGTCACGGGCTGATCGCCCTCACCAAGGTCGGTCAGGCCGACGACGACCTGCGCGAACTGGCCCGCCTGGAGATCGTCGACTCGGTTGCCGGCACGTTCCTCGAGAATGCCGAGATCGTCGAGGTCGACGCCGTCGACGGGATCGGCATCGACGACATCGCCGACGCCCTCGACCGACTGCTCGCGCAGACTCCCACTGCCGCCGATGACAAACGGCCACGACTCTGGATAGACCGGGTTTTCGCAGCGAAGGGTGCCGGAACTGTTGTCACCGGAACTCTCACCGGCGGGATGCTCCGGGTCGATCAGGAACTCACCGTGATGCCCGAAAGGATCGACGTGCGCATCCGCGGCCTCCAGAGCCTCCACGCCCAGCGCACCAAGGTGGGCCCCGGCAACCGGGTGGCCGCCAACCTCACCGGAGTGTCCCACGATCAGATTCGTCGCGGAGATGTCCTGGTCTTCTCCGAGCAATGGCACACCACCCACATGATCGATGCCGAACTCGACGTCCTGGGGTCTCTCGGTCACCGGGTGACCAAGAGGGGAGCCCATCTGGCCTACATCGGTTCCGGCGAGTACCCGGTCAAGGCGTCGGTGATCGGGGCTTCCGGACTCGAACCCGGAGAGCGTGGTGCCATGCGTCTGCATCTGCCCGTCGATCTGCCGCTGCTGCCCGGCGACAGGTTCATCCTTCGTGAGGCCGGCCGCGGCGAGACCCTCGGGGGTGGACGGGTTCTCGACATCGACCCGCAGCTACCCGCGGCCCGGGCCCGTCCCGACATGAGCGTTGATCGTGTGGTGGCTGAGCGGGGCCGGATCGATGTTGAACATCTGGCTCTGCTCACCGGTGAGAAGGTCTCGCCCGACATCGGGAGATGGGCGGTCGAGCCGCTGCTGCTGAAGCAGACGAGAGACATGCTCTTCGAGTCGGTTCACGATTCCGGATCGTTGGGCCTCGACATCGGTGGGCTCGATGAGTTCGAACGGGCGGTGCTGGCCGAACTCGATGGTGTGACCATCTCCGGAACCAGAGCCAAGCCGGTGGACGCGGTGGATCGACTCGCCGAACACCCATTCGTTGCGGAGCTGGTTGCAGCGGGTCTCAACCCGCCCGATGCCGGCGGGGTCGACAGAGCCGAGTTGCGCGAACTCATCCGTCGAGGCCAAGTGATCGAGGAGTCCGGGGTCTGTTTCGCCCCCGGCGCGATCGCTGAGGCCGCTCGGATCACCGCCGAACTGCTGGCCGCCCGACCCGAGGGGGTCACCGTGGCCGAGTTGAGAGATGCGTGGGGCACGACGCGCAAATACGCGATTCCGGTGGCGACCCATCTTGATGCCACCGGGGTGACCCGACGGCGCGGTGATCTTCGGATTGCGGGGCCGAGGTTGCCACAGGTCGGCTGACCCCACCCACCGGGAGGACTGTCAGCCGGCGCGAATCACCTTGCGCTCGGTCTCGCTGAGGCCGCCCCAGATGCCGTGTTGCTCCTTGATGGCGACCGCATACGACAAACACTCCGACCGCACCCGGCACTCGTCGCATATTGCCTTGGCGCGGGCTTCGCGGCGGCGCTTGTCCTCGCGACGTTCGGTGCGCGGTGGTGGGAAGAACACCGCCGACTGCGGGCCTCGGCACGCCGCGCGGAGCTGCCACTCGTTCATCATTCGAGAAATCGCCATTCGCTACCCCCTGGTACCCAAGATTGCCTACCAGAGCTGCGACATCTGTCACAAACGGTGAGAGTGGTGATTCAGAGAATCTGCTCACTCCACGTGGGATTTCTGTGGATTTCCTGTGGAAATCTATTCAGTCGCGCATCTCTCGGTAGTCCCGGGCGCCGCCCTCCTCGGGTTCGATCTCGAGAAACAGCCCCTCGATCGCCACCACACGCACCGATTCCCCGGCCGGGATGGGTGTGGATCTGTTGACCCGAGCCTTCCATGGCGCGCCGTCGATGAGGACGACGCCATCGTGTTTGATCTCCTCGGCGGCGATGCCCATGAGCCCGATCATCCACTCCCGGCCGATCGTCGGGGTACCGAATCGCGACCTGACCATAGACGGCATGCCCGAGGTCA
>JAJRXJ010000042.1 GCA_024276355.1 Actinomycetes bacterium
ACACCCGCCCACCATCCGAATTCGCTCACAGTCGACGCCTACGAGGGCTGAGAATTGACCGCAGAACACGTAGCCCCGGCCGTGGAGGCCATTCTGCTGGTTGCGGAAGAACCCATGCCGCCCGAACTCCTGGGCCGCCTTGTGGGCACCACACCCGACGACATCGACGAGGTGTGTGCGACCTTGGCGGCCGAATACGAAGCCGATGGTCGCGGATTCGTTCTGGCCCGAGTGGCCGGCGGCTACCGCTACCAGACCTCCCCGGCGCAGGCCCCGTATGTCGAGAGATACGTGCTGGAGGGGCAGTCGTCGCGGTTGTCGGCAGCCGCCCTCGAGACACTTGCGGTGGTGGCTTACAAGCAACCGGTTTCGCGTAATCAGATCTCGGCGATTCGAGGTGTCAACGTCGACGGGGTCATGCGCACGCTTCAGCAGCGCGGCTACGTCGACGAGGTGGCCAGAGACCCGGGGCCCGGTCAGGCGGTGCTCTACGGAACCACTCCCACCTTTCTGGAGCGCCTCGGCCTTGATTCGGTGAGCGACCTTCCGCCGTTGGGTGAGTTCTTTCCCGACACCGTGGTGGTGGAGGCCCTTGAGAGAGGTCTTCGGGTGATCGACGACGATGTGACGGTCGGCGACAATGGTCCGGCATCGGATGGTCCGTCCGACGATGCGACCGCTGACGAGAATTCGGGTGAGGTCGAGTCTTGAGTTCCGAACCGATCAGACTCCAGAAAGTGCTGGCCCTTCGGGGCTTCGGCAGCCGCCGGGTGTGCGACGATATCATCGCCGCCGGTCGAGTGAAGGTCGACGGCAAGGTGGCTCTCCTCGGCCAGCGTGTGGATCCCGAGACCTGCAGCGTCGAGGTCGACGGTGCCCCCTTGGGGGTACGACCCGATTACGTCTATTTCGTGCTCAACAAGCCGGCCGGGGTGATCTCCACGGCATCCGACCCCCAGGGGCGGCCAACGGTCGTCGACCTGTTGCCGCGAGACCCCCGAGTGTTTCCTGTCGGCCGTCTCGACGCCGACACCGAAGGCTTGCTGATACTCACCAACGACGGCGGGCTCACCCACCATCTCACCCACCCGTCGTTCGGGGTCGACAAGGAATACCTGGCGCTTGTGGATGGCAATCCGTCGCGATCCGCGTTGCGCGAGTTGCGTGAGGGGGTCGAGCTCGATGATGGCGTCACCGCTCCGGCTCGGGTCACCGCCATCGAACCCAATCTCCTTCGCATCGTCATCCATGAGGGCCGCAATCGACAGGTGCGGCGCATGTGCGAAGCCGTCGGCCATCCGGTGTCGAGGCTGGTGCGCACCCGCATCGGCACTCTCACAGACACCACGCTGGCGCCCGGCGAGTGGCGGCCTCTGACCCTCGAGGAGATTCGGGAGCTGGAATTCGCATCGGCCGGGATCCCCGGCCGGTAGTGTCGGCCGCCGTGAGTTCCAACCACACCGCATGCATCATGGGTGTCGGCCTGATCGGCGGATCTGTCGGCATGGCATTGCGGTCCGCGGGTTGGCACGTGATCGGCGTCGAACCCGACACGGCCAAGGCTGCTCGGGCTCTTGAGTTGGGCGCGGTCGACGAGATCGGCCAGGCGGCGTCATGTCGGCTGGCCATCGTGGCCACGCCTGTCGGTGCCATTCCGGGTTCGGTGAGGATGGCACTCGATGCCGGGGCCGAGATCGTCACCGATGTCGGCAGTGTCAAGGCACCGGTGGCGTCCGCCATCACCGACCCGAGGTTCGTTCCCGGCCACCCGATGGCCGGAAGCGAGCAGGACGGCGTGGATGGG
>JAJRXJ010000043.1 GCA_024276355.1 Actinomycetes bacterium
ACGCGGAGCCGGCCTCGGTCCACACCGGACCCACCGTGTGGATCACCCACTTTGCGGGCAGATTGCCGGCCGATGTGGATACTGCATCTCCGGGTGGACAGCCGCCTCGTTCAGCTCGGATGGCCCGGCACTCCTCGAGGATCGAGGGCCCGCCGGCACGGTGAATCGCACCGTCGACCCCGCCGCCACCAAGCAGGGACGAGTTGGCGGCGTTGACGATCGCGTCGACCTCAACGGTCGTGATGTCGCCAAGCTTCGCCAACAATTCCGTCACACGCCGAGCCTACCCACCCGGTTTTGTGAACGTTTGGAGTCCCATATGGGACTCCAAACGTTCACAAAACCGGGTGGAGGGGGCTATTCGGGGGATGTTGGCTGGTCGTCGGCGGTGCGGTAGTCGCCGTACTTGCCGTCGCGCTCGGTGAGACGCTTGGTGAGGCCCTGCTGACGCACGTCGGCGATGAAGTTCTGGAGCGACTCCGTGTGGACACCCAGGGCACACAACTCGGTGCCTTGGCGAATGCCGGTGCGAATACCCATCACCTCCATCTGGCGATGGACAGCGCGCTTGTTGAGTTGGGCCACGTCGGTGGGTGTCTGGGCGATGCGCGCCGCGATCCTGAGTACCTCATCGTCGAGCCGGTCTGCCGGAAAGGCCCGATTGGCCCAGCCCTCGGACACCGCCTCGATTCCGGTGATCGAATCGCCGGTCATCATCATCTCCATGGCCCGACGCATCCCGAGAAACCATGTGTGGAAGTGCATGTCGGGGACACCGAACCTGGTGGCCGGATACCCCATCTGGGCGTCCTCCGCGATGTAGACCAGGTCGCAGCAGGTGGCGAGTTCGCTGCCACCCGCGAGGCAGTAGCCGTGAACCTGGGCGATCACCGGCTTGGCAAGATCCCAGATGCTCATCCAGCCCTCGGTGACATGGCGCGGCCACTGCCCCTCACCGCCAGCCGTGAAGAACGGCAGGTCGTGGCCCTCATTGCCCCCGGCGAGGTCGTAGCCCGCGCTGAACGACGGCCCGTCGCCACGGATGATCGACACCTTCACCGACGGGTCGTCATCGGCCTCGCGCAGGGCACCGAGAATCGCGCCGCGAAGAGGATGTATCAGCGAGTTGCGTTTGTCCGCCCGATTGAACGTGATGCGACGAACCCCCTCCAGGGGATCGTCGATCAGAACCCACTGGTGATCGTCGCCCGTACGACCCGACGCGGCCGGGTTGGGAGTGGCGTCTCCGTAGTCGCTCATCTGGCGGTCCTCCTGGTCGCGGTCCTGTCCGCCGATGATGGCATGACCGCGCCGCCGGTCCGAATCGGTGAACCGTCGGACCACGAGCTCGCAGCGTCAACCAAGAGCCCCGCAACAACTCCACCCCCACCCATTCCCCCGGTTTTGTGAACGTTTGGACTCCCATATGGGACTCCAAACGTTCACAAAACCGGGTTCGGGGTTCGGGGGTGGGGTCAGCGGATGCATTGGCAGGCGACGGTGTCGTCGAGGGCCTGCCA
>JAJRXJ010000044.1 GCA_024276355.1 Actinomycetes bacterium
AATGACCGACCCCCACCCCAACCCGAGCGAGGCCGGTGCCGTCAACACAGCCGATGTCTACAAGGCGGACACGCTCGCGGCGCATCTCACACGAACGCCATCCGGGGTCGAGTTCCGATATCTGCCCGACTACCTGCGCAGCGGAGGCCGGCCCATCGCCCGGTCGCTCCCGCTCACCGACGAGGCCCGTGTCACCCCGGCCGGAGCCGTGCCACCATTCTTCGCCGGCCTGCTCCCAGAGGGGCGTCGCCTTGCCAACCTCCGCCGCAACATCAAGACATCAGCCGACGACGAACTCAGCCTGGTGATCGCCGTCGGCAACGAACCTGTCGGCGACGTGCGCGTATTCCCCCACGACGCAGCCCCGGCCTACGACAGCGCCCTCATCGACGGCACCACTCCGTTCAGCGGGATTCGCTTTCGCGACCTGTTGGCCGAAGCAGGCATCGTCGACCCGACAGCACTCGCAGGAGTCCAAGACAAGGCATCGGCGAAGGGCCTGTCGGTGCCGATCGGCACAACCGACGACCGGTTCATCCTCAAACTCGACCCGCCCGAGTTCCCCCACATCGTCGCCAACGAAGCCTACTTCCTGGATCTCTCCCGATCGGCCGGCATACCCACGGTCGATGCCACGGTGGTCCACGACGCCGACGGCCGCCCGGGCCTTGTGGTGCGCCGCTTCGATCGGATACCAGCTGCCAACGGTTCGATCCGCCGCCTTGAAGTCGAGGACGCCTGCCAACTGCTCGACCGCTGGCCGGCCGACAAGTACAACGTCACCGCCGAGTCGGTCACCGCTGCAATCGCCGACACCTGCACCGCCGGACCGGTCGCGGCACGCGATGTGTACGCCCAACTCGTATTCGCATGGCTCACCGGCAACGGCGACGTCCACGCAAAGAACCTCTCCGTGGTCACATCAACAGACGGCGAACGACGAGTGGCCCCGGCCTACGACCTCCCGTCGACCGTGCCGTATGGAGACAACACGCTCGCTCTCTCGATGACCGGGCGCACCAGCGGGCTCTCAAGACGGCGATTGCTCGAGTTCGCCGGTTCAATCGGACTACGCGAACGAGCCGCCGTTCGGGTGCTCGACCGACTTCTCGACGCCACAGCCGAAGTCGCCGAAGACCTGCGGAGCGGAGCGTTGCCCTTCAACGAACGGATCATCGCCGACACCGTGGCTGTGCTGCGCAACCGACGTCAGCTCCTCACGGCGAACTGACCCGCAGGGCGCTGCTCTTCATCGGAACGTCCCCGCGGGGACGCTTTGCCCACGTTCGTGGGCCCAGCCCCAGAGATCAGACGCTGCTGGGACGCAATGCCGATCAACAGTTGTACCGAATGCGGAATAGTGCCTGTACGGATTGTTGACTATCTGCCGCGATGACCATCATCACGGGTCATCTCCGACCCCGGGGCGCTCCGTTCTCACTGGATCAACGAATTCTCTGACCGCCCCTGTGATGGGCGAATCGCTCGCGGGCAGCGCGCGAAT
>JAJRXJ010000045.1 GCA_024276355.1 Actinomycetes bacterium
CGACGAGGTGATCGGGCTCGTGGGTCTCGACGAGAAGGCCGACCATCGGGTGTCGACCCTGTCGGGTGGGCAGCAGCGACGGGTCGACCTCGCGCTCGGGCTGGTGGGCGACCCCGACCTGATATTTCTCGACGAGCCCACCACCGGATTCGATCCCGGTGCCCGTCGCAAGAGCTGGGACCTGATCGACAACCTCACCGGCCTCGGCAAGACCGTCGTGCTCACCACCCACTATCTCGACGAGGCCGAGCATCTTGCCAACCGGGTGGCGGTCATGAACTCGGGTCGCATCGTTGCCGTCGGCACTCCCGACGAACTGCGCGAGGCGGCCTCCACCGAGACCACCATCCGGTTTGCTTTGCCGATGATCGATCAACCGATGGAGGGCCTGCTCGACCCGCTGGCCGGGCGGGTCGTGGGACGGGGAAGGGACGTGGAGATCGTCACCCCTTCACCCACCGCGGATCTCGCCCACATCACCGGCTGGGCGGTCGAGCACGGCATCGAACTGGAACGTCTCAACGTGAGCAAGGGTGATCTCGAAGATGCCTATCTGGGTCTGATCGAAGACGATTCCGAGGACCACACATGAGCGAGCGAGTCAGCGTGCTGTCAATGTTGTGGCGTCAGACCAGAGCCCAGAACCGGGCGTTCTGGCGGGTTCCGATCGGGGCCTTTTTCACGCTCGGCCTGCCGTTGTTCATACTCGTGCTTTTCGTGGCCCTGTTCGGCAACGACCCGATCGACAGCGCCTACGGCAGCGTCAAGACCGCCCAGTTCTACGCCCCCGGTCTGGCCGTGTTCGCGGCTGCGTCCGCCACCTACACCAACATCGGGATGAACCTCTCGATGCGACGAGACGAGGGGATCCTGAAGCGGGTCCGCGGAACGCCCCTGCCGCCGTGGATCTATCTGGCCGGTGTGGTGTTGTCGGGTGTGTGGGTGGCATTGGTGTCGACGACGGTGATGATGGGGCTCGGAGTGGCCGTCTACGACGTCAACATCGAGCTCTCGAAGATGCCGGCTGCAGTGTTGTCGTTCGTGGTCGGCACCATCACCTTCGCCATGCTGGGCATAGCGCTGGCGGCAGTGGCCAAGTCGGCGTCGGCTGCTCCGGGCATCGCCAACTCCACCATCCTTCCGCTCGCGTTCATCTCCCAGGTGTTCATCAGCCTGGGGGAGTCGCGCGACATGCCCGGATGGCTGGAACTGGCCGGCAACATCTTCCCGCTCAAACACTTTGCCCTGTCGTTCGGTGAGGCGTTCAGCCCGTTCAGCGACGCCCCGGCATTCGAGTGGGGACATATCGCAGTGATGGCGATCTGGGCAGTGATCGGAGGCTTGGTCGCCTGGCGCAAGTTCGGCTGGGACCCTGTGCCCGGTGCCGCCACCCGCCGGGCCCGTCGCAGCAGCAAGGCCGCCGCGGGCTGACCCGGCGCGTCTACGCGGTGTGCGGGGCTTCGTCGACGAACCGCCAGCCGTCGTCGCTGGGCGCAACGGCGACGCACTTGTCGGCGATCCGCCATAGCGCGGCCGGAACCGGGGTTGGGTCGTAGCGGTAATGCTCGGGGAAGGCTTCGGCGAGGGCCTCGGTGGCCACAGCCGCGTGGTAGTGGGGAATCTTCGGCAGCAGGTGATGGGCCGCGTGGGTGGACCCGATGTGGTGATGCAGGAGATCGACGACCCGGCCGTAGGGGCGGTCGACACTGCAGAAGGCCCCTCGCACGAACGACCATTCGGGGTCATCGAAGTGCGGGATGTCGGTGTCGGTGTGGTGCAGCCATGTGTAGGCCACGATCCACGCGTTGGTCACCAGATACGGGCCGACGTAGAGCGCCAGCACCGGGATCACGCTGCCGGCGGCCACGGCCCAGGCTGTCAACACGGCCAGAGTGGTGAGCACGCCCAGGCTGGAAATCAGGACTCTCTTGGTCCAACGCCGGGGGAACAGGGCGTTTGAGAACGGGGCCCACGGCCAGAAGTGGTTGGTGGCACCCCTGTCAGGTCCACCAGTGGTGCCGGCGATCATGTAGGCCGGCCATCCGAAGATCAGGCGGGTGACCAGCGTGAGTGAGGCGTGGGTGCGACGCCCCATGTGGGCCCGGGTTGCGAGCATGCGTGATCCCGATGGGGTCTCGACACGCGGCGGCACGTGGGTCTCGCCGAGAACGACGTGGTTGGTGTTGGCGTGGTGGACGGCATGGCTGCGTTGCCATGAGAAGTAGGGCACCAGCAGCGCCGAGTGGAGCACCAGGCCGACGGTGTTCTGGACACGGTCGTTCTCGCAGAACGCGCCGTGACCGCATTCGTGGGCCACCACCCACGCTCCGACCGCGAAGGTGCCGGCCACGACGGCGTAGGCAACCCACAGCGGCGACCATGCCCATGTGAGAGGCAGCAGTTGCCACGCCGCAAGACCGGTTGCGCCGGTGAGGGCGAGAGACATGGCTGTGTAGGCCAGGGACCTCGTCAGGCTGCGCTCGAAGCACTCGTTTGGGATAGCTGCACGGATCTCCGACATTGTCGGAACTGAAGTGGCGGGTTCGATCCTGTCGGCGGTATTCGGCACGCGGGCAGGGGGAATCGAGATTGCAAGATGGGGGGACAATTGAGCTTCAAACGGTGGGGGGAAGCCTGGAACCTATCTCCGTGTTGTGCCAATGGATGCTTGATCCAGCCGATCCGAGGCGAGCGGCCGCCAAACCTGTTGCCACGAACACAGTTGAGCCGCGGGTTTCCGGCCTCCAGGGTGGTGCCGGGATCAGGGAACAGCGATGGTCACGGCCGGCTCTGGTGGGCCTTCGGGATCAGAGGTGGTCGGCGATGGGGACATGGTCGTAGGCGTGTTGGAGGCCGGGTTGGCGGCGAGCAACTCCTCGAACCGTGCCCGATCGATCCTGCGCAGGGAGTTGGCGATGGCGACGGGGTCGTCGGGCCCGGAGACATTCAGGATGAACAACTCGCCGTCCTCAATCCATGCGACGGTCCCTGCCAGCCGGCCGTCCGAAGAATCGTACCGTGCTTGAGTCATGACGCCGGGGGTGCCCCGGACTGTGACGTCGGTTCCACTTTCGGCCAATTGGTGGCGCAGGTACGGCAACGCGCCCTTTCCCTCTGGCATCGCCTGCAGCAGCATTTCAACGAAGCCATCTTGCACGAGCGCCGACTCTGAAGAGGCGTTGGTGAGGTCCAACCTCCACCTGACCGGAGTTCCAGTGCCATCCGGCTCTGTGGCCCCAATGGAAGATATGAGCGTCATGCCGTCGGGAGGGGCTGGAAGCGTCACCTCGACCCCGTCGATCTCGAGGCCCTCGGCGATGACAACCAGGTCCTCGAGGCTGTAGCGACGGGAGCTCAGGATGATCGCGAGGTCATCACGCTCAAACCATGAAACCTGGGTGACCCCGTCGGCCGGTTCGTTGTGCGCCGCCGAGTGGCCTCGGACTGTGAGGTCATCTCGAAAGCTCTGACCGATATCACCGCCGATGGCAACCGGCGCCGCGTTGATCATCAGGTCGGCGTCCGAGAATGGGTTGCTGGATGTACCGGTCCCATAGGCAAACGTAGCGTCGACCGGCCCGTAGCTCGTCTCATCGCTCACCGACAGTGCCCAGCCGTCCGGCACGTCGAGTTCGAAATACGTGGTCGATTCCGCGGCGGGTGATCCGCCCGACGTAGTGGCGGGGGCATCGGCTACATCCGTGGGTGTCGGGCCGCCTCCCGACAGAATCAGGAGCCCGAGCACCAGGCTGGCGAGAACCGAGCCGATGACCCCGAACCTCAGGACCGGTTTCAGAACGGATCGGCCAGGAATCGGCGGAATGGGGAGATCCGCCACGCTGGCTCGAGCCGAGTCGGCCGAGCGCTTGGCGAGTTCTTCGAGATCGTTCATGTCTTCCCCTGATCGTGTTGGAGGCTCAGGCGGGTGGCGAGGGTGCCTCTCCCACGATGTAGGTGGGTCTTTACGGTGCCGCTCGAGATTTCGAGAATCGAGGCGATTTCGTCGACCGGCCGATCCTCGAGATAGTGAAGCGCCACGACCTTGGCTTGTAGGCGGGGCAGTGCCCTGACCTCGGCCCAGAAGTGATCGGCCGGCTCGGGCAGCTCGTTCGGAAGCGGTCGTGTGAGCACCAGATGTCGGGCGTAGGCCCGGGCCTCGGCGCCGCGTCGGCGGAATTGCGAACGGGCCTTGTTCATCGCCACTTTGCGGACCCAAGCACCGGGGTCGGAGTATCCGGCTATCGAATTCCAACGCCGGTGGGCCTCGACGAAGGCGTCCTGGGTGAGATCCTCCGCAGCGCCCCGGCTACCGGGGAGCGCGTAGACCAACGCGACCACAGGCCGATACTCGCGGCGATACCAGTCGTCGAAGCCGGCAACGTCGACAGGTTCGATCACTGTGGCAATCCTGCGTTCACTGAGCCCCGCCCGTTGTGCCTTCACATGAGTATCACGCACAACCACCCCGCCCGGGTTGACAACGCCGGGAAGATTCCCGGCTCAGGTTGGCCCCGTCCCCTATGCCTCCGCGTAGTCACCGGCCACCCAACGGTCGCGCAACACGAACTTCTGGATCTTGCCGGATCCGGTGAGCGGGAACTCGTCGAGCCAGATCCAGTGTGACGGCGTCTTCTGGGGCGACATTACCTCGCGCAGATGAGCGAACAGTCGCTGCTTGTCGGGTTCGATGCCCGCTGCCGGACGGATGAACGCACCAACCACCTCCCCGTAACGCTCGTCGGGCAGGCCGACAACCGCGACCTCGGCCACATCCGGGTGGGCGAAGAGATGCTCCTCTATCTCGCGCGGGTAGATGTTCTCCCCACCGCGGATGATCATGTCCTTGAGGCGGCCCTCCACCGTGCAATAGCCCCGCTCGTCCATCGCGCACAGGTCACCGGTGCGCAACCAGCCGTCGGCGGTGATGGCTGCAGCAGTGGCATCCGGCATTTCGTGGTAGCCGTGCATCACGTGGTAGCCGCGGGTGAGGTACTCGCCGGTCTGTCCGATCGGCAGTGTGGCGCCGGTTTCGGGGTCGACGATCTTGATCTCGGTGTCGGGCATGGCCAAACCGACGGTCATGGCTTTGTCGTCGATGGTGTCCGACGGTCTGGTCATGGAGGCGACCGGCGAACACTCGGTCTGGCCGAACACGATCACGAAATCGACTCCGAGGGTCTCCTCGATCCTCCTCACCAACGGCGCCGGCACCGTTGATCCGCCCGATATCACGCACTTCATCGACGAGAGGTCCCGACTCTCGAAATCGGGGTGCTCCATCAGCGCCACCAGCATGGTCGGAACCGCACCCATGAAGTTCACCCGCTCCGATTCGATCAACTCCAGCACGAGCGCGGGATCGAAGAGCAGCACCGGCACCTGGGTGCCGGCCATGGCCACCGCGCCGAGCACGCCGAGAACACAACCACCGGTGTGGAACAGTGGCATGGGGTTGAGCCACACGACACCGTCGTCGGTGGCCCCGGCCAGGATGGCGGTGTGGGCCGCGTTGTTGGTGATGCCTCGATGATGAAGAAGCGCACCCTTTGGGAAGCCGGTGGTTCCCGACGTGTACTGGATCTGAGCCGGATCGTCTGGGGACACGTCGGGCAGTTCGGCGCCGCCGTCGGCCCCGGCCATGAACTCGTCCCACTGGTCGAATCGGATCACCTCACGCAGATGCTCGAGTCCGCCCCTGATCGATTCGAGGTTGGACAGCATCGGGTTGCCACGAAACTCGGGGAGCACGAAACAGCCGACCGCTTTCGACTGGGTGAGGACATATTCGACTTCACCGGCCTGAAACGACGGGTTCACCGTCACCAGCACCACGCCGGCCAGCCCGGCACCCAGTTCGAGGATCACCCACTCGGCGATGTTGGGGGCCCACACGGCCACATGCTCGCCGGGTTCGAAGTGGGTGAGCAGCGCCCGGGCGCACTGTTCGGCGTCGGCCAGCAACTCGGTGTAGGTCCATCGCCGTCGGGCTGCCGGGTCGTGCACCCCGGCGATCAGGGCACAGCGGTCAGGGGCCTTGGCAGCGGCTTGTCGTAGCAGACCCCCAACGGTCTGCTCGGCCACCGGAATGTCGTTGGTGGCGGGCCAGTACGATTCGGTGAGCGGGCCTCGGTCCGGGTCGGGGGTTGATGTTTCCATCCTTGGCTCCATGTCTGGTGTGGGTGCGAGCCCCACGATGGTCGCAGCTCACCGGGCTGCGTGCCAATAGGCCGCGCGTGACCCTGGGATGGTTGGAGGCCCGGTGCTGATTCCCCGACATTTGCGCCCCGCGCCTGATGTGCTACATTGAAGCACATGACGGAAGTTGGTATTCGCGCTCTCAAGCAAAACGCATCGGCTGTCGTGGCCAAGGCTGCGGCTGGTGATGCTGTCACGATCACTGATCGTGGCCGTCCCGTAGCAGTTATGACTGCGATCCCACGGTCTCATTTGGAGGCGCTGATCGAGGCTGGTCGCGCTCGACCCGCACGGTGCCGGCTTGCCGATCTGCCGGCCCCCGACCCCGGTGATGGTCTGTCCCAGGCACTCTCCGACATGCGAGACGACGAGCGGTACTGAGCAGTGCCGTACTACATCGACACCTCTGCGCTCGTGAAACTGGTGGTTGCCGAGCCGGAGACAGCGGCGCTTCGAGCCTGGCTCGATGAGGCGGACCGGGTCCTGGTTGCTTGTGATCTCGTCCGATCCGAACTGATGCGCGCGGTGCGAAGAGTTGAACCCGAGCGGGTGCTGCGGGCACGTGAAGTGCTCGACGCGGTCACCCTCGTCGAGGTGACGACAGCGGTGTTTGAGGTGGCTGGCCGGCTTGATCCGGCCGACCAGCGATCCCTTGATGCCATCCACGTAGCTGCAGCCCTCGATTTCGGAGATGGCCTCGAAGGTCTCGTGACCTACGACGATCGACTTGCCAAAGCAGCACAAGCCAACGCCATCACCACAATCAGACCGGACTGATTGTTGCGAGGGATGGTCGGGGGTTAGCGTCCGGCCATGACCGAATACGACGAGTTCGCGATGTTCCACGAAAACGCGTCGGAGTACGGCATCGCCCTGGATCAGCCGCCGGTCGTCAGACGCGAGACGGTCATGTTGCCCACGGGGTTGAACCTGTCGGCGCTGGTATGGGGAGACGGCCCACCGGAGCTGGTGTTGATCCACGGCGGCGCGCAGAACGCCCACACATGGGACACGGTGGCGCTGGCGCTCGATCGGCCGCTGGTGGCCATCGACCTACCAGGTCACGGTCATTCCGACCATCGGCCCAGCCACCACTACACGCCCATCGACATGGCCGCCGATGTGGCGGTGGCCGTCGAGAAGCTGGCACCCGACGCGCTCGCGGTGATCGGCATGTCACTCGGGGGAGTCACCGCTATCTGCCTCGCCGCCGATCATCCCGAACTGGTCAGGCGGCTCGGAATCGTGGATGTCACCCCCGGCACCGATCACGCCAAAGCCGAACCGATCATCGCGTTCGTCGACGGACCCGAATACTTCGCCGATTTCGATGAGATCCTTGGCCGAACCATCGAATACAACAGGGGTCGCAGCGAACAGTCGTTGAGGCGAGGGGTGCTCCACAACGCCCACGAGCTATCCGACGGCCGCTGGACCTGGCGATGGGACCGGATCAGGGCCGAGTCAACGGATGGCACCGCGTCGGTGGAGTTCACCGATCTGTGGGCGAAAGTCGACGCAATCGACGTGCCGATCGCGCTGTGGCAGGGCGGAAAGTGGAGCGTGGTCGGAGATGAAGACGTTGAGGAGTGGATGCGTCGACAACCCGACACGGTGCATGCCGTGGTCGACGGCGCCGGTCACTCGATCCAAGGCGACCGTCCGATCGAACTGGCCGGGCTGATCGAAGACCTTCTCGCTCGCTGATGCGTCCCCGCGGGGATGCATCAGATCAGCCCGCACCTCTCGCGAGGCCGACACTCGATGGGGTGGCGTCCCGGGTGACGGGCGTTGTCAGATGTCGTCGATCAGGTGGAAGGCTTCGGCGAGGGGCACCCCGGCAACTCGGCCGGCATCACGGCATTCGCCCATGATCCGGTCGCGGAACTCGGAGGTCTGCCCGGCGAGCTCGTCGGTGTCGGCCTCGTCGAGGTCGATGTACATGGTGGTCTTGAACTGGCTCTCGTGGGCCAGCAGCGCAGCGATCTTGGCCTCGACGTGGCGATCGGAGAGCGACTCGGCGTGGTCGGCCCCGTCCGTCTCGAACAGCAGGATCGCCTCGGGCCGGTGATGAGTGATGCCGTGCTCGGGGAAGAAGTGCGGGTCGCGGGCGGCCACCACTCCCTCCACCGCGAGCCATCCAGCGGCTCGATGGTCGGGGTGGATGCGCCAGCGTTTCCATGGGTCGTGGCCCAGCACCACCTCGGGCTTGAGGTCTCGAATCACCCGGGCCACCTCGCCACGCAGGCCGAGTCCGTGACCCAGCGCGCCGTCGACCTGCCCCAGGAACCTCACCTCGCCGGTGGAGCCGAGCCGCCGAGCCGCCTCACGCTGCTCAACCTGGCGGAGCGCCACCAACGCCGAGGTGTCGGCCGACGCGTCCCACGAACCCTTCGACCCGTCGGTGCAGATCAGGTGATGGACCACCGTGCCGGCCTCCGACCACTTGGCGAACGTGGCCCCGCACTGGAACTCCACGTCGTCGGGGTGTGCGGCGATGGCCAGAGCTACGCCGGGGATTGGGAGGTCAACCCGCATGCGGTGTCACCCGGCCTTCGGTGATCAGGTCGGCCCAGTTGGCCGGAAGATCCTCCGGGTCGTCGACGTCCCAAGCCAGATCGGGGGCGTCGATCACCTTGACCGGAATCCCCAGCCTCCCGGCTTCGGCCAGATGCAAATCGAACGATCCGGGACCGTAGGCGAAACGAAACCCGGCGTCGGTGGGCACCGACATCACGTTGGAACCGTCGCGGTGGCGATCGGGGGCTATGGCCAGACCCGGGCCGTCGACAATTCTCAGGTCGTCGGCATGGGGCAGATCGGCGTGGGCGACCATCGCTCGGCGATAACCGCGTTCAGAAGCGACGCTCACGGCCGCGGCAACTGATTCGGTGAGACCATCCCGATCGACCATCAGCGGCTCCGCGCCGAGCCCTTCGGCCCAGCCGGCCACCGTCGAATCGTCGGTGACGACCCACACCGGCAAATCATGGGCTGCGGACACCACCGCACCGGCCATCGCCACCGCCAGACTCTGCCGATCCGCGGAGGACATCGCCCCGGTGAGACGCGACTTGGCATCGCTGAATGACCGGATCGGAATCAGCACCACAATCGGGATGCCGTTGGGCGGGAGCGGCTGCACGTCGGGAGTCTATGGTGGCCCCCATGATGATTCGAGTGGCCGTAATCGGCGCAGGCTCATGGGGGTCAACCGTTGCCCACCTCTGCGCCCACAACACCGACACAATGCTCTACAGCCGACGCGACGACGTGGCCGATGCCATCAACGCGGATCACCAGAACCCCAGGTATCTGGAGGGCTACGACCTCCATCCGGCCCTGGTCGCGTCAAGC
This sequence comes from Actinomycetes bacterium, assembly GCA_024276355.1. Taxonomy (GTDB): domain Bacteria; phylum Actinomycetota; class Acidimicrobiia; order Acidimicrobiales; family Aldehydirespiratoraceae; genus SZUA-87. Next base: position 9,553 of record JAJRXJ010000045.1, read on the forward strand.
GATCTCGGGCAGGTGGTTGGAGCCGCAGATCTGCTGGTGATGGGTGTCCCGTCGAAGGGATTCCGGGCCACGCTGCGCGAGGTCGCCCCGCATCTTCGGCCGTGGGTGCCGGTGGTGTCCCTGGCCAAGGGACTTGAGCTGGGTACCGGAAAACGCATGACCGAGCTCGTCGAGGAAGAGCTGCCGGGCCATCCCGTCGGTGTGCTCACCGGCCCGAACCTGGCCAAGGAGATCCTCGCGGGCAACGCCGCGGCTGCGGTCGTGGCCATGACCGATCCGACCATCGCGTCCCGTCTGCAGGCCGTGTTCTCATCGCAACTCTTCCGGGTCTACACCAACAGCGACGTGATCGGCAGCGAACTGGGCGGAGCGCTCAAGAACGTGATCGCGTTGGCCGTCGGCATGGCCGATGGGCTCGATACCGGCGACAACACCAGAGCCGCTGTGATCACGCGGGGGCTTGCCGAGATCACCCGGCTCGGTGTGGCGCTGGGTGGCGACGCTGCGACCTTCGCCGGACTGGCCGGAATGGGCGATCTGGTGGCCACATGCATCAGTCGCCAGAGCCGCAACCGTTACGTCGGTGAGCAGCTCGGCCGTGGCCGTTCGCTCGATGAGATCATCGGGGAGATGAGTCAGGTGGCCGAGGGGGTCAAGTCGGCCCCGATCGTGTACGAGCTCGGCGAGGCTCACGGCGTACGAATGCCCATAGCCGAGGAGATGAGGGCGGTGGTCGAGGAAGGGCGTTCCGCGGTCGCCGCCTACCGGGGGCTGGTCCGCCGGCCACCCGCCCACGAACACGACTCCCACTGATGAGCAAAACCAACGGCCCCCGCCGGGGCATGATCGGCGACATCGACGGTCCGACCGCTGTGATAAGCCCGCGTGGCACCATCAGGGCTCTCGACGATTCGTGGCGTCTCGAGTGGGGTGCCGGCGCCGATGATCGATGGCACGTGGCCCACGACGAGGTGGCCGTCCGACAGTCGAGGATCGACGACACCCCCGTCTACTCCACGGCCATGCGCGTGCCCGGGGGAGATGTCGTGTGCCGCGTCGGGTCAGCCACCGATGGCGACTCCCGGTCGCTGACAATCGAGTTCGTCAACTCGTCGCCCGGCGGCGTTGCCCTCGGAGTCGTTCTTCACGTGAGTCCGCCCCCGGGTCGTTTTGGCAGGCCCCGTCGCAGCGTGTTGAGCGTCGACAGGTCGGGCGTGAGGCTGGGCCGGAAGATGCTGATATCGGCGCAGCGACGCGCCGGTGGGGTAGCGGCGATGGCCACCATCCCCGATGATCCCGCCGCGGCCTGGTCGTCGATGGAAGCATCGCCCGACTCGCCCGAGGCTTCCGCTGAGCTCGGCACCCACGGAGGATTCGCGGCCATGGTTTTCCCGCTTCCACACCGGGCCTCGCTGTCGGTTCGGCTCAGCCTCGAGGGCGAGCTCTCATCGCGGGTGGCAACCCCCGTCGACATCGCCTCCGGATGGCGGACGGTGACCAGCCGTGCCGCCGACGTGCAGGTGCCCGATGCGCTGATGGTCGAGGCGTGGCGTCGCGTCGTCCCCGACCTGGTGATCGCGGCCGGGTCCGCCGACCCGTTGGAGGCGGCCGAGGCCGCGCCGTGGCTCGACATCGCCGGGCTCCATGATGAGGCCGACAGGGCTCGGGCATTGGTGATCGTGGCCACGGAGGCCGGCCGCCTGCGGGGCCACGAAGCGGCGGCGGCAATCACCGCCCTGGCCTCCCGCGAGCTGCGGGTCGAAAAACCATCCGGCCTCGCCGACCTCGTCGACCTGCTGGTGGCGTCGGCCGGTGAATCCATCGACGGCGACAGCCTCACCAACGCTGCGGTGGCGCTGCGACCGACCGCCGGCGGACCAGCCGACGAGTTGCTCAGCATGGCCGCGTCAATTCCGAAGGCTCCGTCCCAAGGCCCGACCTCGAACGTGGCCCGTGGCGCGGCCGGGATCATGGGGCGTCTCGTCGGTCCGGTCACCCCGGGTGCGCTCGACCTGATGCCCTCGATTCCGGTCGACTGGTTCGGTCAATCGGTCGACGTGCGCGGAGTCGCCACCCATGTGGGGAGGGTGTCGTTCAGCCTCCGCTGGCACGGTGCCCGGCCGGCCCTGCTGTGGGAGCGAGAGGGGGGCCCGTCAGAGGCGACCATCACCTGTTCCGGCCTCGATCGGGCCTGGTCGTCGGATGAACGATCCGGTGAGGCCCTTCTCGACAAGCCCGACATGGCAAGCTGACTCCGTGGCCGCCCGCCAACTTCGCTCCGCCCTCAAGGGCCGCGCCCCGGGGCTCAGCCACGAACGCCGACTCTGGGAAACCGGACACAAATGGGTTGCCGGGATCGACGAGGTCGGTCGCGGATCATGGGCCGGCCCGCTCACCCTCGCCGCCGTGATCGTTCCCCGAACCAGGCGGCTTTACAAGGTGAGAGATTCCAAGATGCTCACCGAAGCGGAGCGCGAGGTGATGCACGACCGCATCGTCGACTGGGCCGAACACATCTCGGTGGGTCACGCGTCGCCGGCCGAATGTGACGAGCTCGGCATGTCGGCCGCCCAGAAGCTCGCCGCCACACGGGCCATCGCCGGGTTGGCCGTGCCGGTTGACCACGTGCTGGTCGACGGAAGCTGGAACTTCGTGGAAGGAGTAGACACCACCACCATCGTGAAGGGCGACACCATCAGCCTGTCGATTGCCGCCGCGTCGATCATCGCCAAGGTCACCCGCGATCGCCTCATGCGCAAGGCCGATCTCGAATACCCCGGCTACGCCTTCGCCTCCAGCAAGGGATACCCGTGCCCTCGACACAAGGCCGCGCTGGCCTCCAACGGCCCAACCGTCATCCACCGGCTGAGCTGGTCGTTCATGGACGACCTCGAGTGGACCGGTATCAAACGGGTCGTGCCCGTGGGCAAACGGGGAAACGACGACCAACTCGGCCTGTTCTGAATCCCGGGGGCTCCCGGGTAGCCTCGCCGTCGTGACGACCCAACGAACCACTTCCGAAGGCCGCACCGTGGCGTCCCCGAGGCTCGCCGTCCACATCGTGATCGCCTGGACACTGTTCATGTGGACCACCCGCACGCGGCTGATCTTCACCGAGGACAATCTCTCGGCGGCCGACATCGTGTTGCGGATCGCCCCGGTTTTCCTGTTCGTGGCGTTGGCGCTGGTGTTGCTCTACAGCGTGCGCACCGGTCGCCCGGGATTGGCCCCCACCGTCACCGCCATAGCTGCCTGGACCACGATCTACTGGCTGGTGAGAGTCACCCTGATTTCCTTCCACGACCACCCGATCGGCTTCAAGATCGTCCATGTTGTGCTGGCCGTGATCTCCATCGGCACTGCTGCATGGGCGTGGCGCCAAACCACCCGCTAGCCTGCGATCCGCTATGGGACAACCAGTAACCCTGATCAAGACCGTTTCGCCCCGGCCGGGCATGATTCGCTTCGAACTCAACCGGAACCTCACCGGCATGGGCCACGAGCGATACACCGCCGACACCGAGATCATCTCCGACCGGCCCGCCGACCGTCTGGCCAAGCGCCTGTTCGAAGCCGGCGGCGTCTCCG
>JAJRXJ010000046.1 GCA_024276355.1 Actinomycetes bacterium
CAGCGTCTGGTACTACACCGAGATGGCCGACATCATCGCTGGTGCGCTGCCCGAGTCGATGGTCGCACGAGAGCTGTGCCTGGGCGTCGAAACGCTCACCGCGGTGATGACCGAGGCGGCCACGGCGCTGGGCGATCTTCCGGCCAGGCTCGCCCCACAGCTCGGGGAGCTGGCCGTCGATCGAGGCTGCGACGCCACCGATCACCTGGCGTTCGAACTCGCCCGCCTGGCTGCCACCGACCGACCCGAGGACCCCACGACCGTGGTGATCGCGGTGCTGACCAGATGGCTCGGTACCAGAGCCGTCGACGAGTCGACGCCCATCCGCCTGGGCCGGACCCTTCGCGGCGCCACCTCCTAGCGACGGGCCCCGGGATACTGTCGCCACATGGACACATCTCATCCAGGACGCCTCCGGCTGATCCCGATTCGGCTTGCCTCGATCGCCGGGGTGTTCCTTGTGCTGGCCGCGGCATGTGGCGACACCGGCCGCGACACCGGCGCACCGACGACCACTCCCGGAGGATCCGGACCCGCCGTTGTCCGGATCGCCACCCTCGACGGTGAGACGCTGGCCGCCACCGTCTCGGCTGTGCCGGGCGCCTCGGTCACCGTCGTCCTGGCCCACATGCGAGGGGCCGACCGCACCACCTGGGACCCGGTGATCGGTCCTCTCAACGACGCCGGCCATACCACCCTGGCCTTCGACTTCCGGGGCTACGGTGACTCCACCGGCAAGCGGGACACCCACCTCGACATCGACCTGGCCGCGGCTGTCGACCGGGCCCGGGCAGACGGAGCCTCGAAGATCGTGATAGTCGGAGCCTCCATGGGCGGAACAGCTGTGCTCGAGGGCGGTACCCGCCTGGACGTCGATGGCGTCGTGGCCATCTCGGCACCGGCTGAGTTTCTCGGCCTGGACGGCGGTGCCGGTGCAGCCCGACTCGACGTGCCCACCCTTCTCGTCGACTCCGACGACGACCATCCCTACGTCGATCAGCTGACCGCCATCGAGTCCACCACCGGAGCCTCGATCGTCACCTACGACGGCTCGGCCCACGGCACCGCCATATTCGCCACCCACGGCCCCGAACTCACCACTTTGATCACCGATTTCGTCGACCGCGTGGCCTCCATCAAACGGGGATACTGACAGAGGAACCAGCCGGGGTCGGTCGCGTCGACCACTGCTATGGTGCCCCGGTGTCTGTTTCATACCCCGACAGCGGCCTTGAGCAGCTCGCCGAAATGGAACACGACCACTTCTGGTTCGTGGCCCGGCGCCGGGTGATCACCGATGCCATGGCCCGCCTGCCACTCACCCGCGGGTCACGGGTGCTCGATGCCGGCTGTGGAACCGGGGCCAACATCGCCGGGCTCCGACCCAACCCCATGGCCCTCGGAATCGACCCCGTCAACCTCCATATGTCGCGCTCCCTCACACCCGATGGCCCCCGGTTCATGCGCGGCGACATCACCGCGCTGCCTCTGTGCAGCGGTTCGGTCGACCTCGCGATGGCGCTTGACGTGCTCGAGCACGTCGACGACCTCGCCGCCCTCGCCGAGCTGCGGCGAGTCGTCACTGCCGACGGTCACATCATCGTCACCGTCCCCGCCATGCCCAGTCTCTGGCGCCAACGCGACATCGAAGCCGGCCATCTCCGTCGATACACCAGACGGAGCCTCGTGGCCGTCGCCACACGAGCCGGGTTCGACATCCTCCGCTGTGTGCCCTTCAACTCCGTTCTCATGCCGCTCGTGGCTGCCAGTCGCCTGGTCGAGACCGGCTCCAGGAGCAACGTCAGTCGGGAGAACAAGCCCTCGAAGCTCGTCAACAAGGCCCTCACCGCCGTATCGATGACCGAAGCCAAGCTCATCGGCAAGGGGATGCGCCCTCCGATCGGCACATCGTTGCTGGCCGTCCTGGCCAACCCGGGTCGTCCGTGACCGAGCTGTTCGCCTTTGCCTGCGACGGTCTCCATCGCCGATCGGCCGAGCTCGGATTCGACGCGCTGATCGTCGACCTTGAGCGCGAGGGCAAGCATCACCGACAGAGCGGATTCGACACCCAGATATCGGCCCACACCATCGACGATCTGGGGGCGATCCGTTCCACCACCGATACCCACATCATCTGCCGGATCGACTCCATGTCGGCCGGCTCCTCCCGCCAGATCAACGATGTCATATTCGCCGGCGCCGATGAGATCCTCGTGCCCATGGTCCGCCACCCCCGCGAGGTGGAGGGCGCCCTCGAGCTCGCCGACGGTCGGGTGGGCGTCGGCGTGATGATCGAGACGGTCGACGCCCTCCGGATCGTCGAGAATCTCGCAGAGCTTCCGATCTCGCGTGCCTACCTCGGCCTCAACGACTTGTGGATCGAGCGCCGCACACCCAACCGGTTCACGGCCTTGTCCGACGGCACCGCCGACAAGGTGTCGTCGGCCCTCGGTGGAATCCCTTTCGGGGTGGCCGGTCTCACCCATCCGCTTCTCGGGTCGCCCCTGCCGTGCCGACATCTGGTCAATGAGCTCAGTCGGCTCGGATGCGGGTTCACCTTTCTACGGCGGGCGTTCCTCGCGGCGATCGCCCACCTTCCGGCCGGCGAGGTCGTGGCCGACATCCGCGCTGCGCTGACCGTCGCCGACTCACGATCGCCGTTCCAAGTGGACACTGATCGACGCGGCGCCCACAAGGCCATCGACTCACTGCCGGTCGAAGACGCCCCCGAGTCGCGATGAGCAGCGTGCTGGTCACCGGCGCTGCCGGGTTCGTGGCCGGGGCCCTCGTGC
>JAJRXJ010000047.1 GCA_024276355.1 Actinomycetes bacterium
GCGTCGTCGGATCGCTGAAGGGTGGCCGTGAGCCCCAGACGCTCCGAATACTCGGGCAGGAGAGACTTCCGCAGGATCGCGCCGCCGAAGCCGTGGCACTCATCCGCGATCAGCAACCCACCGGCCTCGCCCACCGGCAACGGCACCCGAGCCGCCGCGGAATGACGCGTGGTGATGAGAACGTCGCAGTCGATGGGGCGATCGCGGTAGCCGTCACCGAGACGGCCGATGTCGTGATCGGGCATCGAGGCGACCAGCCGATCGTTCCACTGCTCCATCAGCACCCGCGAAGGCACGATCACCAGAACGAACAGGCCACGCCCGACCGCATCGATGATCGCCGCGATGGCCACATCGGTCTTGCCGGACCCGGTCACGGCCTCGATGACGCCGCGCCGACCGCACTCGTGCCAAGCAGTGAGGGCCTCGTGTTGCCAGCGGTAAAGGGAGCGGGCGGGCTGCTGCCCTGAGGTTGTGGTTTGGGCCACGGCCGAACGTCCGGTCACCGGGAGATACTAGGAGCTGGGATGCGCATTTACGATCGGGGAGTCAGCACGGGATCACTCCGGCATCCCGGAGCGACGCGATGTCGGCGGCGTCGCGACCCAATTCGGCCAGTACCTCGGCGGTGTGCTCACCCAGCTCGTCGATCTGGAGGCGCATCTTCGTCGGAGTCGATCCGAAACGCACCGGCGGAGCAGGCTGGCGAAGCTTTCCGACAACCGGGTGGGTCCAGTCGACGAGGCATTTGTTGTGGCGAATCTGGGGATCGTCGGCTACCTCGGCCCGCTCGAGAATGGGCCCGCACGGCACTGACTCGGCCGCCAGCCTGTCGACCGCCTCAGCCGTGGTGAGCGCGGCGAATCCGGTGGCGATCGCCTCCCCGACCGACAACAATTGTTCGGGGTTACGGGCCAACGACTTCAGGCTGTTGCACCGCGGATCGTCGGCCAGGTCGGACCTGTCGAGGGCCCGTAGCAACCCCGTCAGCTGGCCGTCGGTGGCCGTGTAATAGACGATCTGGCCATCGGCGGTCTCGGTGAGCCGGTAGCCGTCGGCGATCCTCACCCGCGAGAGCGGGTCGTCGGGCTCGGTGAGATCGGTCATGGCGTCGACCCAGAACCACGCCAGCGTCGCGTCGAGCATCGGCACCTCGATCCGCTGACCGCCGGCGCCGCGATCACGGGCCAGCAACGCAGCGGTGATGGCCTGCGCGGCGGTGTACGCAGTGGTCTTGTCGGCGACCATGGTCCGAACGAAGTCGGGAAACGGCAGCTCGTCGCTGACCTGGCCGGTGACCATTCCGGTGTAAGCCTGAATCACCGGATCGAGAGCCGGCCGGTTGGCATAGGGCCCGGTCGAACCAAACCCGTTGATCGACACGTAGATCAAATCGGGCGACAACCTCCGAAGATCGGCGTCGCCGAGCCCGAGCCGATCACATACACCCGGGCGGAAATTCTCGATGAACACGTCGGCCCCACGGGCCAGATCCACCACCACCTCGCGCCCCGCCTCGGTGGCAA
>JAJRXJ010000048.1 GCA_024276355.1 Actinomycetes bacterium
CAGGCCCGGCCCGCGGCCTCCAAGCCTCGACGCACCAGCACCCGTGCCAGATGGGCACGAAACTCGGCATTGGCATTGAGGTCCGACGGGGCCTCACGGCCCTCGGCCGCGTGGCCGGCAGCATCAGCCGCACCGGCTCCGTCTCGCAGCGCCTCCTCGACGGCGGTGGCCCTCACCGGACGGTTGTCCATGTTGACCAGACCGACCCCCACGTTGTCGCCGTCGACGAGCACCGACGCTCCGACGATGGCCCAATCCTGGGCCCGTCGGTTGAACTTCTGGAACGACCATCCGGCATCGGGCACCTTGGGTACCCGAATCTCGGTGAGCAGCTCGGTCTCCGACACCGCGGTCTCGAGAAACCCGGTGAAGAAATCGTCGGCCGACACCTCACGCGAGCCATCGGCCCCGGCGATCACCATCGTCGCCCGCAAGGCGATCAGCGCCGACGGAACGTCGGAGGCCGGGTCGCCATGGACCGCCGAGCCGCCGATGGTGCCGCGATGACGCACCTGCGGATCACCGACCTGAGCGGTGGCGTCGGCCAACAGCCCGCACTGGGATGCGACAAGAGAATCGTGTTCCACATCGAAGTGGCGGGTGAGCGCACCGACGGCCACGTGATCTCCGCCATCACGCACATACGACAGATCGCTGAGCCGACCGATGTCGATCAACACCGATGGCGCTGCAAGACGGAACTTCATGAGCGGCACCAGCGAATGGCCGCCGGCAATCAACTTGGCCTCGTCACCGTGCTCGGCCAGCAACTGCAGCGCGTGGTCGGCCGACTCGGCCCGTTGGTAATCGAAAGCGACCGGGATCATTGCCGACCGCCCTTCGAGCACGCCAGAACCGACTTGACGATGTTGTGATAGCCGGTGCACCGGCAGAGATTGCCCTCGAGTCCCTCCCTCACCTGAGCCTCGGTGGCGTCGGGGATCTCGTCGAGCAGCGAGGTGGCGGCCATGACCATGCCGGGGGTGCAGTAGCCGCATTGGAGCCCGTGGTTCTCACGGAACGCGGCCTGCATCGGATGCATGGTGCCATCGGCATCGGCCATGCCCTCGATGGTGGTTATCTCCTGGCCACCGACCTGCACCGCGAAAATCGTGCAGCTCTTCACCGCCTCGCCGTCGAGATGCACCGTGCACGCCCCGCACGACGACGAGTCGCAACCGATGTTGGTGCCGGTCAGACCGCAATGATCGCGCAAGTAGTGGACGAGCAACGTCCGTGGCTCAACATCATGAGACTCGAGAGTCCCGTTGACTGTCATGTCGACCTGCAACTTCTTCACCTCTGTTCGTGAACTTTCGGAAAACTAGTTCGGTGGGGCACGGTGCTGCACACCGACGAACCCGATGATCCCACCGGCGACCTCATGGGTTCCTTCGCTCGAGCTCATGGGAGGCCCACAGACCGAACACGATCGTGCCCACGGCCAGAGCCAGCAGCCCCGGCCAGGTGTCGGCCCAAGTGACCGGACCGAGAAAACCCTGGCGTGACATGCGCAGGATGTTGGTGACCGGGTTGATCCGGGCCACCGAGTGCATCCACCCCGAGAGCAGCACCAGAGGCACCTGGCCTATCGAGGGGAACATCACCACGAACGACAGGGTCTGCACTACCGACATGGCACGAATGTCGTCCATTCGCAACACCACGGCCAGGCCAAAAGCCCCGATCACCACTCCCCCGCCGACTCCGCCGACATAGGCCAGCACCACCCCCAACACCCCGCCGGGCATCGCCGCTCCCCTGATGCCGGCAGCCACCATGACGATGGTGATCGGCACCAACGCGCGAAGAGCGGCGTAGACCAGCGGAGCCACCAGGATCGATTCTCGCCGGATCGGGCTGACCAGAAGACGATCGATGAACCCGTTGTCGAGGTCGGTCGCCAAAGCACCGGCCGCACCCAGGCCGGCGAACGACGATCCCTGAAGCAGGGCGAACGCGGCGACCCAATTGATGACATCGTCGGTCGGGTAACCGGGAACGTGGGATATTCCGTCGAAGCTTCCCGTGAACGCGATCACGAAGAACAACGGCATGATCGCCATCGGCACCATGATCGACGGCATTCGAACGATCCGCACCAGGTTTCGGCGGGTCATCCAGGCGACCGTCGGCAGACGCGGACTGTAACCGTCGCGGACAGCGGGCCGGTCGGTGATGACTCGAGCGGCCGTCATTTCACGTCCAGCCGTCGTAGATACATACGATACGACCATCCCAGCGAGACGCACGCCACCAACAAGGTGACACCTATTGCCTGGAACACGTCGGTCCAGGACCACCCGTAGATCACCAAGCGACGGGTGGGATCGATGATGAACGTGAATGGGTTGTGTTGGGCGACGCTTTGGTACCAACCCTTCATCAGTTCGGTCGGGAAGAACGCCGACGACACGAACAAGAAGACGAATGTGAGCGGGAACATCGACTGGGTGGCTTCCGGGCTACCGGTGCGCAAGGCCACCGCCACGCCGAACCCGCCGACCGCCACCGACAACAGGGCCGCGATGATCACGATGGCCACCGCGCCCACGATCCCGCTCCGCACGGGTGCCCCGAACGCCAAGAAGATGATGATCAGCGTGAGCGACTCCAACCCGGAAAAAACCGCGGCCCCCATGATTCGGCCGACCAGCACCGATTGGCGGGCAACGGGCGAGGCCATCAGCCTATCGAAGAAGCCGTTCTCGATGTCGGTGGCCAGATCGGTCCCGGCGTTGCCGGCTCCGAAAGCAATGCTCTGCAGCACCGAAGCCGGAAGGATGTATTGGAGAAAGGAATCGACTGGCGGAAACTCGGGGAGCTTCGTGGCTTGGGCGAACTGCGCCGAGTAGACAGCGGCCAGCATGAGAGGGAGCACCAGACCGGGCACCCAGGCACCAGGGGTGCGCCAGGTCGACAACACCGAGCGGCGGGCCAGCGCAAAGCCCTGCTCGACCACGATCCGGTAGTTGGGCCGGCGTTGCACCGGCTCCGGGACGATGTCCACGGCCGCGGTCACGATTCCCCGGAATCGTCGTCGTCCTCCACAAGAGCACCTTCGAGACGACGACCGGTGGCATCGGAAAACACGTCGTCGAGGCTCGGAGTGTCGAGTTCGACATGAGCAACAGGCACGCCCTGGGCGTCGAGGGAACGAACCACATCGGCCAACCTGGCCGCACCGCCGGTCAGGCCTATCGCCAATCGACCGTGACGGGCCGGACGGCGCTCACCGAACTTCGACAGAACCGCCTTGGCCGTGTCGACCATGATCGGATCACCGATCTCGATGCGCAGGGTCGGGTCGCCCACCTCATCTTTGAGAACAGCCGGGTCGCCCTGGCGCACGATCCGTCCACCGTCGATGATGGCGATGCGGCCCGCGAGCTGGTCGGCTTCCTCAAGGTATTGGGTGGTGAGGAACACAGTGGTGCCCTCCTTGTTGAGCGACCTGACCTCCTCCCACATCGACTGGCGGCTCGTAGGGTCGAGACCGGTGGTGGGCTCGTCGAGGAACAACACG
>JAJRXJ010000049.1 GCA_024276355.1 Actinomycetes bacterium
ACGACCGGCGGGGTCGATCGCGGCTCGCGCCTGTTGGAAGTCGTCCCACGCCGGATAGCGCGGCGCCAACGTGGTGTGGTTATGGAAGTGGAGCTTGCCCCAGTGGGGGCGACCGTCGTAGTCGTTCATGATCGCCTCCACCCCCTGGAAGTAGGTCTCGTACGAGCCACCCTTGTGGACATGGACGGCGATCCACGCGCTGTCCCGGCCGTGCGCGGTCGACAGGGGGATGTCGTCGGCCGCCGACACCCGCACCTCGATGGGAAAAAAGATCGGCTCGGTGCCGGTGTTCACGAACTCGCGGACCCGGCGCATCGCCTCGGGCAGCGCCTCACGGGGGATGCCGTACTCCATCTCGTAGAACCGCACCCATCGGGGGCTGGCGAAGATCTTGTGACTGGCGTCGATCAGGTCCCGCCCCGACACCCCGGAGTCCACCAGCTTCGCGATGCGGGGTGCCGCACTCGGAAAGCGGGCGCCGACCCTGGTGACCGCCCCGAAAGCGATGTTCTCTGCGATGATCTTGTCGCGGAGGTACGACAGCCGGGGCTGGGGGCGACGGGCGTCGGTCGTGCGATTGTTGCGCTTGACCTGGCAGCGGCGGGCTCCGGGCATCCAGAAGAGTTCGAAATGGTCGTTGTCGTCGGCGTTGTCGTCGAACCCGTCGAGCACGTCGTCGAGCACCTCGATCGTCTCCACTGCGTGGAGGTCGAACGCCGGCACACACTGCAGCGTGACCTTGGTGACGATGCCGAGAGCACCGACCCCGACCCGGGCGACCCGCAACAGGTCCGGGCGCTCGTCGGCATCGCACCACACTCGCTCCCCGGTTCCGGTGACGATTTCCATGCCGACCACCGCCGTCGCCAGATTTCCGAGTGTCGAGCCGGTCCCGTGGGTGGCGGTGGCGATCGCCCCGGCGATCGACTGGTAGGCGATGTCGCCGAGGTTGGGCATGGCGAGACCGTGGTCGGCGAGCTTCGCATTGAGGTCCTTCAGCCGGATGCCGGCTTGGACGGTGACCAGGTGCCGTTCGTGGTCGACTGCCTCCACCGCGGCGAGATGGTCGAGCGACAGGAGAATCCCGTCGGTACAGGCGACCGCGGTGAACGAGTGACCGGCACCGACCACTTTCACCCGTAGCCCGCCCTCGGTGGCCCGGCCCACGATCGCTCGTACCTCGTCGACCGTGCGGGGCGAGATCCGTTCGGCCGGAAGACAGACCTGATTGCCGGCCCAGTTGCGAAATGTCGTGGAAGCCATGTGAGTCACCAGTGTCGGAGGTCGATGGGCCAACGGTCGATCACGTCCCCGCGGTCGACCACCCAGAACTGTTCGTGGCGGGCAACCGTGGGATCGAGATGGCCGGGATGCAGGCGGACTCGATCGCCGACCCGCAGCGCGCCATCGGAGTCGACGAGCGTCGTGTGTTCATCGGAGCAGAAGAAGAGCTCGCCGTCGGGCCAGGTGGGGTTGCCGTGGTCCATTCCGAGGGCCTTCAGCCCGGCGTCGGCCACGGCCCACCCCTTGGCGCTGACGGAGATCACCGTGCCGAGAATCGACACCGCGATCTCGAAGGGGCTCTCGAGGCTCGCGTAGTCCGTGTCGAGCAGGCAGTAGGAGCCGGCCTGGATCTCGGTGGCCCACGTGTTCACCGCGAAGGTGCCGGTGCCGCCGGCCGAGATGATGTCGCCGCCGACGTCCGCGTGAGCGGCGAGCAGCAGCAACATCGCGGCTTCGACCGCGGCCG
>JAJRXJ010000050.1 GCA_024276355.1 Actinomycetes bacterium
GATGATCACCACGATCCCGAGCACGACCGGGGTGTCGTCGCGCACGATGGCTGTGACTATCTCGGTTCCCATGCCGGGAATCGTGTATATCCGTTCGATCACGAGCGTGCCTCCGAGGAGGGCCCCCGTGTTGATCCCGAACACAGTGAGAACCGAGAACATCGACGGGCGCAGAGCGTGTCGGGTCATGATGGTGCGGGCCGGCATCCCCTTGGCCCGGGCCATGTGCACGAAATCTTCCTGAAGCGTGGTTATCAGGTCGGTGCGCAGCAACCGCTGGTAGGTGGCCGCCAAGGGCAGCGCGAGGGTGAGGCCGGGCAGGAACAGCGACTTCATCTCGTTGTAGTAGGAACTGGGGTCGTATCGGGTGGGGAAGAACTGCCATCGCACCGCGAAGAGGTAGAGAAGGATCACCCCCATGGCGAAGTTGGGCACCGACAACAATCCGAAGGACACGACCGTGGATGCATTGTCGAAGGGCCGATTGGCCCGATAGGCCGACATCAAAGCCCACGGAATCGACAACACGATCGAGAAGAACAGCCCCACGGCCACCAGCCTGAGCGTGACCGGGAACTTCTGCTTGATGATGTCTGACACCGGTACCTGGTTCTGGAACGAGGTGCCGAAGTCACCGGTGGAGATATCACCCAGCCACCGCCCGTATCGCACCGGCAGCGAGCTGTCGAGGTTGAACTCCTCGCGGGTACGGGCAATCACCGCGCAGTCGCCCTCGCTGGTGCCACCCCTGGTGGAGGTGTCGGCCTGAAGGCCGGCATTGACCGCAGTGCAGTCGACGCCGGCCAGCGGGCCCAAGATGTTGGTGAGCGGATCACCCAGGACGTTGACGGATGCAAACGTGATGACCGTGACGGCGAACAGCACCATTACGAGCTGTCCGATCCGTTGCAGTATGTATCTCATCTACTCCCTCGAACGTCCTGGGTGATCAATCGACTCTTGGCTTGTGGCTCTACTTGTCGAACCAGATGCCCTGGTTGAACATCGATCCGCCGCTCTGGCAGAGCAGCTCCACGCCGTCAGGCGAGGTCACACCGCACTGGTTGCGGACCGACGAATCGAACGCCTGCATCCACAGAGTGCGGGTGAGGAATATGTAGAGGTAGTCGTCGTGGATCTTCTGCTGGATCTGCTTCCAGAGTGCCACCCGGGTGTCGAGGTCGGTGGTGGCCCTGGCATCGTTGAGCAGCTGCTCGCGCTCCTGGTCGCAGTACCGCGGCCAGTTGAGGGACAGCACGCCACCGATCGAATCACAGGCGAGCCACACGCGATCCGGGGTGGGATCGGGAGCAGCGAACTGGCGCCAAGTGACGATCTGGTACTTGCCGAGAGCCACGTTGGTGATGTGGTCGTCCTGCAGCAAAACGACACGGTTGACGTTGAAGTAGTCGCCCCAACCGGCCGTGAGGATGTCGGCGGCCTGTTCGGCTATCACCGATGGACCAGAGTATTCGAGGTCGATGTTGACCCGGCCGTCGGTGCAGTTCTCCGGGAAGTCGGCACAGTAGGCCTCGACCAACGGTGCGGCCTTCTCGGGGGTGTCGCCTTCCTGCTTGATGTCCAGGTTGTCCCAGATGACCTCCGGCGGGAACATGGTGTCGGCGCCACGCAGGATTCCGGCACCGATGAAGTCGATGTAGTTCTGGCGCGGTGTGGCATAGGTGATCGCCTTGCGAACACGAATGTCGTCGAAGGGCGGGGCCGCCGAGTTCATCATCGCGAACGACTCTTCGCCCTGGTCCTCCTCCAACCTGATGAACGAGTCGCCCTCATCTCGGATGGTGGCGATGGCATCGGCGTTGGTGGTGTGGAATCCGTCGAGCTCGCCGCCCAGCAGCTGGCTGGCGTTTATCTCGGAATCAGTGTTGGGGTAGAACTCGATGGCGTCGAGGTACACCTCGGTGCCGTTGTCACGGGTCTGCCACCAGTCGGGGTTCTTCACGAACCGGGTCATCTGATCCTGGACCCGGCTGTCGATCATGAACGGGCCGGTACCGACCGGGAACTGGTTGAGAGACGGATCGTCGATCGCCGCGGCCAGCCACTTGGGCGAGGCCGGCATTCCGAGCTGCCCGACCAATCCGGTGGCGAACTGCTTGTTGGGCAGGGCCAGGTTGAACTGGACGGTGAGGTCGTCGACCTTCTCGATCGGATTGTCGAGATCAAGGGCCGGGTTGATGGCCAGCGAGATCAGGAAATCCGCCAAGAGTCTCTGGAAATCGAAGATGATGGCGTCGGCGTTGAGCGGCTCACCATCGTGGAACTTGATGCCGGGTCGCAGCTTGACCGTGTAGGTCATGCCGTCTTCGGACGGAGTACCACTCTCCGCGAGATACGGGGTGATCTCACCGCTGGCGTCCCATGCGAACAGAGGCTCGTAGACGGCGTAGCCCATCTGGTAGGCGGAGGCCGCGAAACGGTTGACCGTCGGGTTGAGGCCGTCGGTCTCGGCTTCCACACCGAGACGCAGGGTGCCACCGCTCTTGGCGCCGTCGGTGGTCCTGGTGAGGTCGGTGTTGGTGGCCTCTGCCGCTGA
>JAJRXJ010000051.1 GCA_024276355.1 Actinomycetes bacterium
CTCTTATCCGCACCAGCGGGCGTCCTGCGACTGGAATCGCGAGCGTGTGGTTGGGTCGGCGCGGTGAGTCGGTCGGAGCTGGCTGGACTTCTGGGGCGTGTCTGGCGCCCGCGGCGCGGGCCGGTGATCAGAGCAGGTCGATGGGGCAGTTGATGCCTGGTGCGTTGGCGAGGCGGGTGTCGGTCGTGAGCAGCGCGGTCGCGCCGGTCATCTCGGCAAGGGCGACGTAGGTGGCGTCGTATGCGCTGAGGTTGTGCCGGAGTTCCCACATTCTTGGTCGGAGCCAGTCGGCGGGGAAGCGGGTCAGGGCGAGGCGGGTGAAGCCGTTCAGCGCGGTCGTGCCTTGCTTGTCGGTCAGGATCTTCTGGGAGACGAGGCGGCGAAGGACGTTGGTCACTTCGCTGTCGATGAGGTGGGGAACGGCGAGTTCCTCGTCGCCGAGACGGTCGGGGTCAAGATCGTTCGCGATGAGTTCGACGATGACGCTGGCATCGACGACTTTCAATCGCCGCGTCCGTCGTGCAACGCGGTGAGGATCGTGTCGCGATCGACGTGGCCTCGAACCTTGGACTGGGTCTGTCGGATCACGGCGGCGTTGGCGTGGACTGCTTGGGCGCGTTTGGCCAGGTGCTCGAGTTCGCGCAGCATGTATCGGGTCAACGAGAGGCCCTGGGCCTCGGCCGCGTCAGTCAGGGCATCGTGCACGTCGTCGGGCACGTCTCGGATCTGGATCACTCTGGGCATGGTCACCACGATACACCCTTTGGGTGCAGGTTGCACCCAAAGGGGTTGGTTGGTGCTGGGGGTTCTGGCGTTGAGGTCGCGTCGCGACTGATGCGGTGCGCTTCTGCTCGATGCTGGGGCGGGGTGGTGTTCATTGTGGGGCCTTGGGTCGGAGGGTCGGGGCGGCGACGGCGAGTTGGAGAGCGTCGCCGTGGTGGTGGTGGCGCATCTGTTCGAGCTTGTGAGTAGCGCCGGCGAGGCTGATTTGGAGGCCTTCGATCTCGCCGGTCCAGCCGCGCTGGTGGGCTTCGGTGATGCGGGCGTGCAGGTTCTGTTCGATCTCGGTGAGCCGGCCGAGTTGGGCGGGGTCTGGTCGTAGGAGCGGGCAGCGCACGCAGGCGTGTTCGTGCACGCAGGGGGTGGCGTAGGCACGGCCGCAGGTGCCGAGCTCGACCTTGCGGTGTTCGAAGTGGGAGAGGAACTCGTCCCATTCGTCGTCGGTGACGTCGCGGTATTCGGTGCTGGGTCGTTGAGCGCGGCGACGGGCGATGTAGGCCCTGTGGTGATCTATGACGTCGCGGTCGTAGACGGCGACGTAGGCTTGGGTGGTGTTGAGGTTGTCGTGGCCGAGGACCTTGGCCGCGATGTGGACGGGGAGGCCGGCGGCGACGGCGTCGGTGGCGAAGATCCGACGGAAGTCATGGGGGGTGAAGTGGGCCGGGGTGCCGTCGGTGTGGGTGATAGCGCTGCGGGTCACGATCCGGGTGACGAGCCCGCCCGCTGCGGAGGTGGTGATCATCGAGTTGGTGAGCCCGAGGCGTCGTTGGAACAAGAACGGCAGCATCGGGCTATGGGTCCGTTCGGCGTGGTCGTAGCGGGTGATCAGCGGGACATGGTCGTTGCTGGCGCGGACCCGGTCGATGATGGTGGCGAGCACGTCGGCGAGTTCGGGGCTGACGACGAGGAGTCGTTCCTTGTCGGATTTTGAGGGGGTGATCTGCAGCAGCGGGATCGTCTCGCCCGAGGTAGGCAGCGTGTAGGCAACGAAGCTGCGGTGGGTGAGTTCGGTGAGTTCCTCGATGCGGATCCCGGTGTGGCGCAGCACTTCGATGATCGCCCACCCCCAAAAGATCAGGTCTTCTTCGCGGACCAGGTTGCGGCGGGTCCCGTCGGGTTGGTCGGCCCAGACCATGCCTTCGCGCCCTCGGCCGCCATTGGCAGGATCGGCGGCCACGACGACCCGGGTGAGGGTCTCGCCGGCCACGGTGAAGGTGTCACCGTGGCGGGTGTTGCGGGCTGCGGCGAGCAGCTCGGCTGCGTGTCGGCGCTGCTGATCAGCGGACGAGACGAGCGCCGGGACCAGCGGCGCGAGTTCTCGGGTGCGTTGATGCATCCGCGCTCGTGCTTTGCTCTTGTGCTTGTTCTGGCCGAGCAGATCCCGGGCCCCGATGGGGTTCGGTGCCGCCCACCGCGCCCAGCGGGCGGGGTCCTCGATCGCCCAGTGGTTGATGTCGGAGTACAAGCCGCGGACGGCGATCATGATCGCGTTGGGGTCTTCGCGGCGTTGCCCGACACGACGCCTGCCATAGGTGACCGTGCCAAGACGCTGTTTCCATCGGCGGACGACGTCATCGGGCAGGTCCAGCGAGTCGATGCCAGGTTCGTGGCGTTCGATGTCGCGCCAGAACAGCAACCCGAGCTTGGACGCGAGCTGCGCGATCGTGGAGTAGTCCACGACGGGACGGCGTTCCTCGAGGTAGTCGATCAGCAGGTCACGGACCGGACGCGATTCGATCCCGTAGCCGTCGACGAGCTCGGTGACCGTGCGTTGCCCCACATGCGTCAACCCCTGGGCGTGACGGGGAGCATCGTCGCCGAGCGCCCCGCCGTGTAGCAGCATCCAATACCACACGGTCTTGCGGTTGCCGCCGTAAGCGAGCTGCGCCGCGTACGCCTCCCGGCAATCAGCCAACGTGACGTCGGTGATCGCGCCACCGTTGTGCACCAGGATCCGGGCGAGATGCTTGAACGCCGACTCTTCATCGTGGCGGTTGAAGCCCGGCAGCGACGAGCGGGCGAGATCGCCGAGAGACTCGAAGCCGTGCTGGTCCCGGCTGGCCCGGATCTCGCTGTAGCCCGGTGTGGACAAGTAGCCGAACAGCCACTGGTAGCTCGGGCGCACCACGTCCAGCACGAGCAACGCTTTGGCTGCGCCGAGCAGCATCGACCGGTAGTGACGCGAGTCGTAGGCGCCGGCGGCGCCAGCGAGGTGCACCCCGTGCGTCCAGTCCTTGCCCAGATCGTTCAGGCCGGCGTGCAGCCAGCGCTGCTGCCACGTTGCCCCGTCGAAACCGGCGAGCCAACCAACAAACTGCCCCAGGGCCCGGCGCTGATCGCGACGGGACTTGCGCTCACGCTCGCTCGGCGACGTTAGGGCGCCGATCAGGTCATCGAATCGGCTCAGCACAGCCTCGCTCGACGCCGCGGTTGCGGGCCAGCTCGTCGAGCGTTCGACCGCCACCGCCGCAGCATCCGGGCCCTGGTAGCCCGACGTGTTCGGGGCGCCCGGAGCGGAGGTCATTGCCGACGGGGTCCGGCGTTGCCCACGCCAGCGCTGACCCGGGTCAGGGACCGTGTCGGTGTACACGTCGATCGGCGCCCACGACGGGTTCGGTTCAGCGGCCACGAGCAGCCGCTCCCAGCAACGTCTCGAGCACCGCGGGCCGATACCCGCCAGCCTGGGCGTCAACCGGTGGCCGGTCAGCGCCGGTCTGGTGGTGAGCGAGGATGCGTTCGATCACGTCGTCATCGTCGGGACGCAGATACAACTCGGTGGTCGACAGGTGCGCATGGCCAAGCACCCACTGGATGTCAGTCAGCGACACCTGCGGATCCTTGATCATCCGCCGCGCTGCGGTGTGGCGAAGATCGTGCAGCGTCCAGCCCGTCCCCAACCCGTCGTTGGCGCGTTGGATCACTCTGCGCATCGCCGAATACGACAACGCCACGACCGGCGACCGGCGGGTCAACCACACCGCGGTCTGCCCGGCCGGGCGGGTGATCTGGGACTCATAGAGTCGCCACCACACGAACGAGTCCGCCGATGCCGGGAGGCGCTGCAGGCGACCGGTGCCCTTGCGGTGCACCCCGATCATCTGGTTGCCGACATCCACCCGGTCCACCGTCAGGCCCAGCAGCTCCGACGCCCGAGCGCCGGTGCTGACATAGAACGCCAGCAGTGCACGGTCCCGATCACAGCCCATCGAAGCGAACAACTCGTCGAAGGCCCGGTCGCTCAAACCTCGCGCCCTGACCGTCGGCTGCTTCTGACGCAACGGCGCCCGCTCCCGCTGCCCGAACCGCTCCAACGACGACCGGCCCCTGCCGCGTCGGCGACCATCCCGATCGGCCGTCACCGGGACCGGGTTCATCACCGGCCCAGCCCCGCCAGCAAGGCGTTCCTCGTAGAACGATCGCAACACCGCCAGGTTGTGGTTGATCGTCGCCGGCGCGTACCCCACCGTCGACGGGCCCCGGCGTGTCGAGCGCATCCACAACACGTAATCCCGGACGTGTACCGTGCCCACCCGATCCCACACCACGTCGATGACCGCCAAGAACCGCCACCAGCGCAGCAGCGCCGACGCGTACGCGTACAACGTCGTCGACGGTGAGTCCGACGCCGACATCGTCCGCAAGAACTCATCAACCGGGCCGACCACTCCGCCCGCCGCGTCGACCAACCGGACCCCGGGCACTCCGCCGCCCCGCTCGACCCGCCCGGCCAGCGGCACGACGACCCGTGACCACCACCGGCGTACGGCGGATGCGTGACGAGGAGCGAGCCGTCGAGCTCCTGGGCCATGCGCCGCACCCGCCGGTTGACTTGGACGGGTGGTTCGCGGTGGCGGAGTGGTGGGGCGACGTTCGCCGTCTCGTCGCTGCGGGGCCGAGCGAGCTGCGCGAAGAGGCCTGGAGAACCTGGGCGGAGCTGGACGCAGCGTTTTTGCCGTGGCTCCGCGACCACTACGGCACCACACTGTCCAGTGCTTCGCGATGGCCGGCTGGCGTTCACCGCGTCGCTCATTTCCTCGGCCGACGGCTACGCGACGGGCACGCTGAGCGGGTCATGCTCATCGTGCTCGATGGTCTGGGACATGCTCAATGGGCACATCTCCGTGAACGGCTTCCCATCGATGTTGCCGAAGCCGGCTCGACTCTGGCGTTGATTCCGACTTACACGACGGTCTCCCGGCAAGCGATCTTCGCCGGGGATCTACCGCTTGCCTATCCAGAGAGCCTCTGGACCACACGACACGAGCCTCGGCAGTGGAAAGAGCACTGGTCCAGCGAGGGGCTAGATGTCACAGGTGTCGTCTATCATCGATTGAAAGGTCGCCTACCGCATGATCGTTTGGGACTCGGCGATGCCCCCGCAATTGGAGTCGTGGTAAACGCGGTAGATGACCTCATGCACAGTTCTGAACTATTCGGAGACGCCCAACTCCAGGCTAACCTTGACGTCTGGGTGGCGAACGGGTTCCTCGAGGATCTCATCGTTCGAGCGAGCGCAGCCGGGATCGAGACCTGGATCACAGCTGACCACGGCAACCTCGAGTGCCTCGCAAGCGGCAGGATCTCCGAAGGCGTCGCGATCGAGTCGGCAGGCAAGCGGCTACTCGGCGAGTTCAACCGGTCATCGCGACAGCGGCAGTGTAGACGTTGTGGGCGGTTGACCATTGCAGGCTGCGGCGGGGGATGGTGTTGATGCGATGCTCGATCAGGCGCAGCTGGTCGGGTGTGTAGAGGGCGAGGTTGGTGC
>JAJRXJ010000052.1 GCA_024276355.1 Actinomycetes bacterium
GAGTCGTGCTCGATCGGCTCCAGCCAGTGATTCGTGGTGTGCAGGCCCCAGTAGTCGCACTGGGGCGGCGTGATCCGGACCTCCAGACGTTCTCCCTCGGCCAGGTCGAAGTACCCGATGGCGTAGAAGGTGTCCGGGTCGGCCCTGACCTCGTCCTCGATCTCCGCCGGCACCTGCTCGATGGTGTTCGAGAGCCGACTGATGAGTTGCGTCCAACGAAAGAACCGGCCGGCCGCACCCGCGATGAACAGCGCCGCGCCGGCCATCTGATCGTGCCCGCGCTCGACGGTGAGCGGGTCGGGTGCCGACGGTTCGAACGCGTCAACTCGTTCGAGACCGAGTTCGGCAGGTTGATCGCACGGATGCAACAGCAGCTGACGAACCATCATCGTGCCGGCCTTGGGGGATTTGGGCAGCCAGTTCCGGTCGGAGCCACCGGGAGCCTCGTCGCTGATGACGAGCTCGAACGTCCCGTCGGCATCACACCGGATCCGCCGACTCGTGAGGTGCCCGACGGGTGGCCCACTCGCCAGCGCGCCCGTGTAGGTGCTCAACGCGAGACGGCCGACGTCGTTCATCCTCCCGTGAAGCCGGTATGTACCGCCCCGGTCGATCCGGGCGTGGCCGAACCGGTAGTCGGGATTGAACCCGCCGATCCTGGGGCTGGCGTAGTCGATGGCGGCACCCGCACGGCCGTCGAACCTCGACAGGCCGGCGGCGAGCAGACGGGCCAGGTAGCGGGTGCCCTCGGCCCGGTCGAGTGGACGCCCGTCCGAGAGGACCTCCACTTCGGCCTGCAGCTGCGACATCTGGTCGAACAGTTCCCTCCACCCGGCCGAGGAGATCGCCCTGTCGTGCCCCATGACATCTCTCTCCTGTTCGCGACCGGAGGAGAAAGAAGACCAACGAGGCCGGCCCCTGTCAATCTGAGCGCACTCGTGGAGATCCAAAGGCCACGCCACCAGATCACCGGGCCTACGCGATCCCCCACACGGCGGACGCGAACGCCCACACCTCTTCTGACGCGTCGACGATGGTGGTGGAGGGGCCGAGCAAGCGCTCGCGCCCACTGGTCACCCCCGGCCAGCCGTGACCCACACCCGAGAGACGAAGGTGAGTGACCTGCCCGCCGTCGACACAGCCGGTGTACTCGAAACGAGTGAACGACTGGTCACCGTCGGCGCCGGCCTCGACCTCCGCCGGAATCGGGTCGCAGCCGTTGGCGCCGACCCACGCCGCTATGCCGTCGGCGACCGGTTCGTGAACCACGGTGCTGTTCGTCCCCGGGAATGGTGGTCCCTCGCCTCCCTCGTAGAGGGCCCGGGGATCGTCGACGCTGTGGATGTGGAGGATCGCCACCGGTTCGCTCGGTGCGAAGTCATCGAGTGCCATTGCGCCCGCCACCGGCACGGCCACGCTCACGAGATCGCTCGCCTCGGCCGCCACCCGGTACGCCATCATCGCTCCATTGGAATGACCCGTGACCGCGACACGATCGGCGTCGATGCCGACCTGCTGCGTCAGGTCGGCCACAACGGCTCGAATGAATCCGACATCATCGACACCGTTGCGCTGAGCGGGTCCGCAACAGTTGAAGCCGGAATTCCAC
>JAJRXJ010000053.1 GCA_024276355.1 Actinomycetes bacterium
GAATGAAGGCCACCGCGTCGCAAACGGCGAGGGTGGCCGGGGTGACCCCGCGATCTTCGTGCCCTATCACCAGGGCCACGTCGGTGCCCATCTCGACCTCGTGGATCGGCACCGCATTCGAGGTGAGTTCCACAGCCACGGTCCGATAGCCGGTGCTCTTGGCCGCGGTCACGGCCGCAGGACCGCCGTCCACCTCGTCCCACGTGAGGTAGCGGGCGGTGCCCAGAGCGGTCTTGTTGACCTTGTCGTGTGACGGGGGAGTGCCGCCGGCGATCCAGATGTGGTCGACTCGTTCGGCCGCGGCCGTCCGCACGATCGATCCCACGTTGAACGGGTTCTGGACGCCATCGAGAATGAGCGCCACCCGTCCGGTGGTGCGGTGGCGCCATTCGCGGTGGAGTCTCTTCATTCCGGTGCCGTCGAGCTGGCTCACGATGGTCGGCTTTCGTCGAGGGGGTTGGTCACTTCGAGTATTCGGTAACCGGCTCGGCTGGAGATCCGCTCGACCTGATGGCCTCGACGCTCCAGCCACGATGCCAACGAGTCGGACCCGAGATGTTTCTGCACGACCAGGTGGGCGACACCTTGCGGTGAGAGATGGCCGAGCCAGTGGGTGAGCATGTCGTGGAGGGCCTGCTTGCCGACACGGATCGGGGGGTTGGAAAGGATCCGGTCGAACCTGGTCGTGTCGGTGATTTCGTGGGGGGCGTGGACATGAACCCGCCCTTCGAAGCCGAGAGATCGGGCGTTGGCGGCTGTGAGCGTGCGGGCCCGTTCATTGATGTCGACGGCCCACACTTGGGCCCATGGCGCCCGGGTTGCGGCGACACAGGCGATCGCCCCCCATCCGCAGCCCAGGTCGAGCACGCTGCGGTCGGTGTCGACGAGCGGCGGGGCCTCCAACAGGAGAAGCTTTGTGCCTGGGTCGAGGCGGTCGGCGGAGAACACCCCGGAGTCGGAGCCGAGTCGAAGGCTGAGATCCGGGAGCGCGATGTCGACCCGGCGCGGCTTCGACGGCGTGGCCGGCTTGTCGGAGAAGTAGTGAGCGGTCTTCGGCTCGGGGTCATCGGGCTGCACTCCGACGACGGTAGCGGCGACATGGGTATCCTTCGCCCATGGCCGCGTACGACATCCGCATTATCGGCGACCCGGTGCTTCGACAAAAGGCCCGTGATGTCACCGACATCGACGGCGCCCTCGTTCGCTTGGTCGACGACATGATCGAGACCATGTACGAAGCCCCCGGGGTCGGGGTCGCGGCCCCACAGGTGGGTGTGCAAAAGAGGCTCTTCGTATGGGACATCGGCGACGGCCCCAACGCCATGATCAATCCCGAGATCATTGAGTCCGACGGGGAGTGGACCTTCGAGGAAGGCTGCCTGTCGGTACCGGGATTGTCGTGGGAGATCGTACGGCCGAAGCTGGTCCATGTGGTGGGCCGCGATCTCGACGGCAACGAGGTCTCCTATGAAGCCGACGAGTTCGAGGCCCGAATGTTCCAACACGAACTCGATCATCTGGAGGGCACCCTGCTGGTCGATCGCCTCGACCCCGAAACCCGCAAGGAGGCCCTGGCCACACTCCGCGACCTCCAGATCGGCGCGGAACCGGCGAAGCCGAGCCGCGGGCTGCGCCTTAGGTGATCGCCACACCCCCGGCCCGTATTCGTAGGGTCGTCTACATGGGCACTCCGACCCTCGCCGTTCCCCCGCTTCTCGCCCTTCACGAGGCCGGCTACGAGATCCCGATGGTGTTGTCGCGCCCCGACGCGCGGCGTTCCCGGCGCGGGGATCTCCAGCCCAGTCCCGTGAAGGCGGCCGCTCTGGATCTCGGGTTGTCGGTGACCGATTCGATCGCGACGGTGTCCGAGGTGGACGCCGACCTGTCGGTGGTGGTGGCCTACGGGCGGATCATTCCCACGTCGCTTCTCGAGAGCCTGGCCATGGTCAACATGCACTTCTCCCTGCTTCCCCGGTGGCGCGGTGCCGCCCCGGTCGAGAGGGCGATCCTCGCCGGCGACACCCACACCGGTGTGTGCCTCATGGCCGTCGAACCCGAACTCGACACCGGGGCTGTCTACCGGCGCGAAGAGATCGAGATAGGGCCCGACGAAACGCTCGAATCGCTTCGGGACCGACTTGTCGACATAGGCACCAACCAGCTGGTGTCGGCGCTCACCGAGGGCCTCGGCACCCCCGTGCCCCAGGTGGGCGAGCCGGTGTATGCCTCCAAGATCACCAAGTCCGAACTCGAGATCGACTGGCGCCGCGACGCCGTGGAAATCCACCGTCTGATACGCGTCGGGGGGGCCTGGACCACATGGCGAGGCCGGAGGCTCAAGGTGATCGCTGCTGATCTGTGTACCGACAACACCATGGCCGGTGACCCGGGCTCACTGCGGGGCCCCGATGTCTCGGCTGGTCGAGGATCCATACGGTTGGTCGAGGTGCAGCCGGAGGGCAAGTCACGCATCGCCGCGTCGGCATGGCTCAACGGAGCCCAACCGTCACGATCCGATCGGCTCGGCGCATGAGCGACGATCCACGTCGCCTGGCAATCACGGCGTTGGTGCGCATCGACACCGAGGGTGCCTACGCCAACGTGGCCTTGCCGCAGATGCTCGCAGACTCCGACCTCGACCAGCGTGATCGCGGATTCGTGACCGAACTCGTCTACGGCTCGACCCGTCGTCGCCGGGCGCTCGACCACGTGATCGACCGCTACCTGATGCAGGACCCTCCACCAACGGCCCGTGCCGCACTGCGGCTCGGCGCCTATCAGCTGATCGAACTCGGCACCCCGCCCCACGCGGCTGTGTCGGCCACGGTCTCGGCCGCTCCCAAGCGGTTCCGGGGATTGGTGAATGCCATCCTCCGCAAAGTTGCCACCGCGGCCGCCGCCGGCATCGAATACCCCGGCTCGGCTATCGAGTTGAGCTACCCCGACTGGATCGCCGATCTTCTGCGCGACGAGCTCGGCAGCGACGCGGCCGCTCAGGCGATGCGCACCATGAACAAGCCGGCAACGGTTCATCGCCGCGACGATGGCTATGTGCAGGACCCGAGTTCGCAGTTGGTGGCTGCGGCCGTGCCGGCCGGCCCCGGCGACCTGGTGCTCGACATGTGCGCCGCCCCAGGGGGCAAGGCCACCGCTCTGGCTGCCAGGGGAGCACGGGTGATGGCGGCCGACCTTCGAAAGAGCAGAGTTGGTCTTGTTGCCTCGAATCGTTCCGCTCTCGGACTCGACGACCTTCACCCGCTGGTGGCCGACGGTCTGGCGGCACCGTTTCGCCCAGCATCGTTCGATGCGGTGCTGCTCGATGCCCCCTGCTCCGGGCTGGGGGCGCTCCGTCGTCGTCCCGATGCCCGATGGCGCATACAGCCGGGCGACATCGCCAATCTCGCCGACCTTCAGGCGGAGTTGCTCTCCGAGGCGGCGGGGCTCGTGAAGACCGGCGGCACCTTGGTCTACAGCGTGTGCACCCTGACAAGGGCGGAGACAACCGGCCCCATCGAGGCGGCGCTGGCATCAGGCGCGCTGGAGGGCTTCGAGCCACAACCGCCGCCGCAAGGCGCGTGGCAGCCACGCGACGGGTCGGCCAATTCGGCTTTGCTGCTGCCCGACGACGATCACGACGGCATGGGCATTTCGCTCTGGCGACGCATCACCTGACGTGGGCGACCTCCAACAGCTCTGACGGTTATCGTCTGGCCATGGCCCACGATCATCATCACCATGTCGAGGATGCCACCGTGCCGCTCAGCGTGAAGATCCTCACCGTGTCGGACGGGGTGATTGCCGGCACCCGCGAAGATCGATCAGGCGAGATTCTCGAGCGCCACATGGTCGAGGCTGGTTGGACGGTGCAGGAGCGCGCGGTCACCGCCGACGGCGTCGAGTCGGTCGCCGGAGCGCTGCGAAGGCTCACCTCGGGATTTCACGGCCTGATCATCACCACCGGAGGCACGGGATTCGGTCCCCGTGATCTCACCCCCGAAGGCACCCGTGCGGTGATCGATCGTGAAGCACCGGGACTGGCCGAAGCGATGCGGACCGTGAGCCCTCTGGGTCGGTTGAGTCGGGCCATCGCCGGCACCCGTGGCACGGCGTTGATCGTCAACACGCCCGGTTCCTCCAAGGGCTGCATCGAAACCATCGACGCGGTGATCGATGTTCTCGACCACGCCGTGAGACTCATGGTCGACAACTACGATCCCCACCCGTCAACCGACACCGCGGAGTCATGACCGAATCCGCCGACGAACACTTCATGGACATGGCGGTTGCGGCCGCGGCCGGCGCCCGTCACCGCACCAGCCCCAACCCGTGGGTGGGCGCCGTGCTGGTCGACATCGACCACAACACCCACGTGGGCGCCACCAATCCTCCCGGCGGCCCCCACGCCGAGCGGGTCGCTCTCGATGCGGCCGGAGACCGCGCGGCCGGATCCACCATCTACACCACGCTCGAGCCGTGCAATCACACCGGTCGCACCGGTCCGTGCACCGACGCGATCATCAAGGCAGGCGTGTCACGTGTGGTGGTGGGAATCGAGGACCCCGATCCGAAGGTTGCCGGCACCGGAATCGCCCGTCTTCGCCAAGCCGGACTGACCGTCGACATCGGAGTGAAGGCCCCCGAGATCGAGAGACAGCTGGCGCCCTATCTCCACCATCGACGGACCGGCCGACCGTGGGTGGTACTCAAGTTGGCGGCATCGGCCGATGGCCGCACAGCCGCCCCCGATGGATCCTCACAGTGGATCACCGGCCCGGCGGCCCGAGCCGACGCCCATCGTCTGAGGGCCGAATCCGACGCGATTCTCGTGGGGGCGGGCACGGTACGCGCCGATGATCCCTCTCTCACCGTGCGCAACTGGCCATCCGACGGTTCGATCCCGACCGATGGGATCACCGACCCTCGCCGGATCGTGCTCGGTTCGGTTCCCCCCGATGCCCGTGTCCGGCCGTGCACCGAGTGGAGTGGTTCGCTCACCGGCCTGTTGTCCCAGCTCGGCGACGAGGGGGTTGTGCAGCTGATGGTGGAGGGCGGAGCGACTGTGTCCGCGGCGTTCCACAATGCCAGTCTGGTCGATCAATACGTGCTCTACATGGCCCCGATCCTTTTCGGTGGCGACGACTCGCGGGGTCTGTTCGCCGGCCCTGGAGCGGCCACGATCGACGATGTCTGGAGGGGCGCGATCACCAATGTGGTCCGGCTCGGCGAAGACCTGCGGATCGACATGTCCCCGACCTCGGGCGAGGCCGCGACCGGCCGATAGCCTCGTCGTCGTTCGCCCTGAATTTCACTGAATGAAAGTCTTGCCGTGCTGAAGCTCGTACTGCCAAAGGGATCGCTCGAGAAAGCCACGCTGCAGCTTTTCGAGGCCGCCGACCTGCCGGTGTCGCGTTCGTCGTCGGTTGCCTACAAGGCCGACATATCCGACCCGCGTATCGGATCCGTGCGCATCCTGCGACCCCAGGAGATAGGGCGTTACGTCTCGGAGGGGCTATTCGACATCGGAATCACCGGCCGCGACTGGATAGAGGAGACGTCCAGTGAGGTTGTGTCGCTGGGTGAGCTCAAGTATTCCAAGGCCACAGCCAAGCCGGTCAAGATCGTGCTCGCCGTGCCCGACGATTCCCCCTGGCAGTCGGTGTCCGACATGCCCAATGGTGTGCGCATCTCGAGCGAGTACCCCGAGATCACCAAGCGGTTTTTCGCCGATGCCGGTGTCGACGCCGACATTCGGCTCAGCTATGGCGCCACCGAGGCCAAGGTGCCCGACATCGTCGATGCCGTGGTCGACATCACCGAGACCGGCAGCGCTCTGCGGGCGGCCGGTCTGCGAATCATCGATGTTCTCCTCACCTCCTACACCGAACTGATCGCCAATCCGGCATCGCATGCAGATCCCGAGAAGGCCCACGCGATGGCCCAGATCCACACCCTGCTCAGGGGCGTGCTCGATGCTCGTGGCAAGGTGTTGGTGAAGATGAACGTTCCCGCCGACAGGCTCGACGGTCTGATCGATCTTCTACCCTCGATGAAGGCGCCGACGGTCAATGAGTTGTTCCGCGGTGCGGGTTATGCGGTCGAGACCGTGGTGGCCAAGACCGACATAAACATTCTCATCCCTGCTCTGCGCGACCATGGTGCCACCGGCATCGTCGAGATTCCGATCGCCAAGATCGTTCCATGAACCACGGTGGGTCGGCCAAGCTTCGTCACGGAATCGTGGCCGGTTTCGACGACCCGGCGGGATACGGCACCATCATCGAAGAGGCACCGGATGAGGCCATCACCGGTGAAAGCCCCGCCGGATGGTTCTTCCACTGTTCAGCGATCGCCGACGGTTCTCGATCCATCGAGCCGGGTACGCACGTCACCTGCCATCTCGTGGCCGGCCACATGGGCCGAATAGAGGCAACAGACATAAGGCCGGCCTGACTTGGCTCGTTGCGGCATGGAGCCGGGGGCCGCATGAGCGCGGTGGCGATCGCACTTGTCCTCGTCTCGGCGCTGATGCACGCGGTCTGGAATGCGCGGGCCCGCAGCGGTGGCGATCGCGTGAGTGAGTTGACCATCGCCTACGGCACCGGCGTCGTGATGCTCACGCCATGGCTGGTGGCCGATCCTCCCTCTGAGGTGTTGGGGATCGTGCTTTTGAGTGGAGTCGCCCACGCCGGATATCTGACGTTTCTGTCGGCGGCCTACAAGCGTGGGGAGTTGGCCACCATGTATCCGCTGGCGCGGGGCTCAGCGCCGCTCATCCTTGGCGTGATCGGTATCTGGGTTCTCGACCAGACCCCGACCGTCGCCGTGTTCGTCGGTGCCGCCCTGCTGGCCGTCGGGCTGCTGGCGATCGGTGGCGTGGCGTGGGGCGACGGTCAACGTCATTCCCTGGGGATGGCACTGGTCACGGGAGGATTCATCGCGTCGTACTCGCTGCTTGATTCTCTTGGTGTGCGCGACACCGGGGCCGTGGGTTTCTTCGCGGCGTCTTCGATCGTCGCGGTGGTGATCATGGTGGTGTTGAACCGCCAGTCGCTGTCGAGGCTGCGGGGTTCGTTGCGCGCCGGTGCCACCATCGGGCTGATGCAGTCGAGCGGATACGTGCTTGTGCTGTTGGCCTACACCAGAGCCGAGTCGGCGCGGGTGGTCACGCTCAGGGGAACCTCGGTGCTGTTCGTGCTGCTGCTCTCACGGCGGTCGGTCAATCGCAGAGTGGTCTCGGGGGCCCTGCTGGTGGTGGCCGGGGCCGCGATGGTGGTGAGCTGATCCGGCTCAGGTCTCGTCCGGGTCGCTGCCGGGATCGGGGTCGTCGTGCGACTGCGTCCGCGACTTGACCTGCACGAAGCCGATCCGCAGCTGGCCCAGTGCATCACGCAGGGTCGGTTCTGCCTCACCGAGGCGACCGACCAAACCGTCGACGAGTGCTCCGAGTGCGTCGATCGCCAGCGAGGCATCGGCCAGGTTCGGCTCATGCTGTGAGAGGTGGAGCGCCGCCAGTTCGTAGAGCCCCATGGCGTGGTTGGCGACTATCGCACTGGCGTCGGCCTCGAGAAGTCGGGTCTGGGTGTCGACCATCTCCTTCACCATCTCCTCGGCACGCTCCCTCTGCTCCGGGCTGAGGTCGTCGAGGGTCATTCCCTCAGGAAGCACGGAAGCAATCGCATCATCGAGATTGGTGTCGGGGGTGGTGGCGGCTGGTGTGGGATCGGCCGGAGCTTCGGGTTCTCGCGGAATTTCGTGTTCACCGTCGGGGGTCCACAGTGAGCTCATTGCTGGTTCCTCGTTCTCATCGGGTTGACTGTAAATCCGTACGGTTCGACACAAGGCGTGGTCGGACCGTCAATCTGTTACGCTACCGGCGACAATTCAGCGGAAAGTGGGGTTCCACCCCCACCCGGCCACCAGCCTTCGGGCGATGTGCGCCCGGGTCGGCCACTCGTCACACTTAGGTGTGATCGCGGACGTCGACTTTCCGGCGTCCGTTTCTTCGTTTTCGCAGCATCGGGCGTCCACCACCACCACGGAGGTTTCGTGCTCACGAGGAGTGCAAGCAAATAGCTGGTCCAGCAGACGAGCCGAGGATCAATGAACGGATCCGCGCCAGAGAGGTCCGACTTGTCGGAGCCGACGGCGACCAGATTGGTATCAAGTCTTTGTCGGAGGCTCTCAACATTGCGAGAGCGTCCAATCTCGACCTTGTCGAGGTAGCCGATCGGGCAAACCCACCGGTTTGCCGGATCATGGACTACGGCAAATACAAGTACGAGGCCGCTCAACGGGCCAAGGAGTCAAGGAAGAAGTCGTCCAACATCTCCGTCAAGGAGATGAAGTACCGGCCCAAGATCGGGCCCGGCGATTTCGACACCAAGACTCGCAAGGTCGAGCAGTTTCTCGGCGACGGCCACAAAGTCAAGGTCACCATCATGTTCCGAGGCCGCGAGATGCAGCACCCGGAATTGGGTCGCAAGATCCTCAATCGGGTGGCCGAAGACGTGGTTCATGTCGGCAAGGTCGAGTTCCATCCCCGCCAGGATGGTCGCAACATGATCATGGTGCTGGCCCCCGACAAGCAGGCCAAGGCCCGCCACGAGAAGGCCCTGAAGAAGGCCGAGGCCGAGGCTGCCGCCGAAGCAGAAGCAACATCAGAAGAAACCGAATCCTGAAAACAACCAAGTCCGGCACTCCCAAGCGCCGTGAACATGAGGTCAAGCCATGCCCAAGATGAAGTCGCACCGCGGTGCAGCCAAGCGCTTCCGGCGCACCGGCACCGGCAAACTCCGCCGTCGCCAAGCCAACAAGAACCACATCCTCGAGAAGAAGAGCCCGAAGCGGATCCGCCAGCTACGTGGCGACGCACCCGTTGCCAAGGCCGACGAGCGCAAGCTCCGCGACCTGGGCGTCTGAGCCCCTTCAATCGCACAACTGCACCAAGAGAACTGAGCAAGGAGAAAAACGATGGCGAGAGTAAAGCGCGCCGTTCATTCGAAGAAGCGCCGCAGGGTCGTCCTGGAGCGGGCCAAGGGCCATTACGGAAACCGGTCAAGGTCATGGAAGTCGGCCAACGAGTCGGTCATGCATGCCGGCAACTACGCGTTCCGCGACCGTCGGGCACGCAAGGGCGAGTTCCGCAAGCTGTGGATCCAGCGCATCAACGCTGCCTGCCGTGTCAACGGCACCACCTACAGCAAGTTCATCGCCGGCCTGAAGGCCGCTGAGGTCGAGGTTGATCGCAAGATCCTCTCCGACCTGGCCATCACCGATCCGGCATCTTTCACGGCGCTGGTCGAGGTCGCCAACGGCGCCCTGGCGGAAGCTTCGGCGTCCTGATCGCCGGCTCATGACCAACGAAACCCGATCCGGCGACCCCGCCGGCGAGGGTCGTGCCATGGGCGCCAGAAATCCGAGAATCGTTGAACTGCGCCGCCTGATCGGGCGGCGCAGTTCGCGTTCTGCGGAGGTGATTCTCGAGGGCCCCCGAACCGTCGGAGAAGCCTTTGATGCCGGGTTTGTCCCCGACTTCGTGGTTGTTCCCGATGATCGTGCCGACGACCCTGCCGTCAACGTGGTGCTCGACCGGATGCCTTCCGAGGTGGAGGTGCTCGTGTTGAGGGGATCGGCGTTCAACAAGCTGGCACCATCGGTCTCGCCTCAGCCGATGTTGGCGGTCGTCCCCCGCCCGATTGCAGAGATCCCGGCATCGTTCGACACCGACGATCTGGTCCTGGTGCTGGTCGAGGTGAGCGACCCGGGAAACGTCGGCACGTTGATTCGTGTGGCCGACGCGGTAGCCGCTCGCTGCGTTGTCGTGGTGGGTGGTGCCGATCCGTGGGGGCCCAAAGCGGTGAGATCGTCCACCGGATCGGTGATGCGGGTGCCAGTCGTCACCGGCCTCACCGCCGACGATGCCCTCTCCACGCTGAGGGCCGCCGGTGTGCGGATAGTGGCCACCGACGTTGCCAGGGGAGTCGCCCACGACAGCGGAGAGATCGCTTCACCGGTGGCGATCGTGCTCGGGTCGGAGGCACACGGGTTGAGTCATGATCTCGACTCCTCGGTCGACGCGTGGGTCCGCATAGACATGCCGGGCCGGGCCGAGTCGCTCAACGTGGCCATGGCGGGCACACTGTTGGCCTTCGAGGCCCGCCGCGGGCGCTGATCAGGAATCGTCGGTGGACATCTGCGGTGGTTCCGGTGGCTGTTCGCGGATGCCGAGGTTGTAGTCCCTGAGGCCCTTCAGATAGTCGACGTAGGCGGACTTGTCCTTCTGCCTCTTGAAGTCCTCGATCAGCTTCTGCTTCTC
>JAJRXJ010000054.1 GCA_024276355.1 Actinomycetes bacterium
GTTTCTCGAAGGTGAGCTCGATCACGACACCGAAGAGGAGGCGATCGAGCACCTCGCCACCTGCAACCACTGCGAGCTTGTACTGGCCGAGACCCGCGAGGTCACCCGTTTGGCCCGTGATCACGGTCGGGCCGTGATCGACGAGTCGGCGAAACGACGGATACTCGACGGGATCGTCGGTCGTATCAGCGCGAACGAAGATTGAGAATCGGGAAGAAGCGCGGCGTGCGCCTTGCGTAGTCGTGGTATCCCGGATAGCGCTCGGCGAGGCGGGCTTCCTCCCAGCGAGCCTTCACGGAAAAGAACGCGAACGCCGACACGCCGATAGCCAGAGAGACCAGGTTGCCGGACTGCGCGACCATACCGATCACGATGGTGAGCACGCCGGTGTAGACCGGGTGGCGCATCCATCGGTACAAGCCGGTTGTGGTGAGCCGCCCCATCGACGACGGCATCGGCGTGGGTGTGATCCCGGGGCCGAGCTTGAGAGACGCAACTCCGATGAGAGCCAGCCCAGCGAGTATGGCCGCGGTGGCCAACGCATGAACCCACGAAGGTGTGGGCCACGCATCCGAGCCGGGAATCACGATGAGGGATATCAGAATCACGCCCTGCACCGCCACGAACAGCCAGCCGGCGATGTGGTTTTTCATGGTCCGACCATACGCAATCGGTCGAGCAGGTCGTCGACGCTCGGGCGGTCGTCGGGCCCCTCGCCCCAGAACCCCCAAGCGAGGGTTCCGTCGGGAGCGACTATGAAGTCACCGCCGAGTTGAAGGGTGTCCTCGGTGGGCCGCCGGAGTTCG
This sequence comes from Actinomycetes bacterium, assembly GCA_024276355.1. Taxonomy (GTDB): domain Bacteria; phylum Actinomycetota; class Acidimicrobiia; order Acidimicrobiales; family Aldehydirespiratoraceae; genus SZUA-87. Next base: position 807 of record JAJRXJ010000054.1, read on the forward strand.
CGCAGTCCACCCTCGCGAAATATCTCCAGGTAGCGCTTGGCGGCCTTCCACCCCCACACACGCATGACCGATCCTCGTTCGAGACCGTAGGCCCGATAGGTGGAACGGTCGGGGTCGACGAGAACCGGGAATGGCAGGTCGTGGGCGGCGAGGTAGCCGTCGAGATTGGCAGGATCGGTGAAGGTGATCAGTGCGACTTCGGTGGAGTCCCCGAGCTCATCAAGCCGGTCGCGCACGGCGACGGCGTGTGCGGCACACGGCAGTCAATGGATGTGACGGTGGAAGATCACCACGACAGATTTGCCGCGGTGATCCTCCAGTCGCCAAAGGTGCCCCTCGGCATCGACCAGCTCGATGGCAGGAGCGGGTTGGCCGACCGAGGGCCGGGGGAGGGGGAGACTCAAGACCCGATCAGGTCAACTGAGTCCTGGCCCTTGAACGGGGCACCGATGATCTTGCCTATGAGGCAGCGGTTCGTTGCTCCCATGGCCGCCGGAACGAGTCCGACAAGGGCGACAATGGTGCCACCGACGCCGCCCATGGCAACGCCGAGCACGATGAGTGCGGCACCGGCGGCGACCCGCACGAGGCGTCCGACGGGGGTGGCCATCCAAGCTGCGAACTTGACACTTCCTGGTTGGTTGCTCATTTTGTTTCTCCCTTTTCAGTGGGTCTGTTGATTGAGATTTCTTCGTCGGGTCAGCTGCCGGCCGGGGCGAACACGTTGACCTCGATCGCCCCCACGTTGCCGCCCGATGATGCTGCGATGTCGAACCGGATGACCTGGCCGGTGAACTCGGCCGGGTTGAAGTTGGGCTCGGCCGGGGTTCCGGCGGTGAACGGCCCGATGGGCTCACCGTCATCGACGGTGATCATGTAGGTGTCGGTGATGGCGGTGCCGTCGAGCATTCGGCGGGTGATGAACTCGGTGCCGACCACGCTCTGAGGTGATCCGAGGTCGATGGTGATGAACCCGCTGTCGCCATCGCCCTTGGTGGCCCATTCCGTGGTCCCGTCGCCGTCGATGGCGTTGGCGGCCTCCCACCCGGGGCCGAACTCGGAGCTGGCCTCGACGATGGTGGCGTTGAGCGCGAGGTTGGTGCCGTGGACCGCCATGGTGTCACCGCCGCCCATCGCGTCGCTGCTTGGTGGGGTGGAAACCGGGATGGTGAAGGTGTCTGTCGGGGAGCGGAACTGGCGACCGTCGGCGGTCGACCCCTGCACCCTGAAGAAGTAGGTCTTGCCCTGCTCGGCGCCGGGGAGGAACACGTCGTGCTGGACGATCCCGGTACCGTTCATGGCCAAGCTGTTGTTGAAGTTGCCGAACTCCTCGGTTTCGCCCCACACGATCGTGCAGATCATGGGTTCGGTGGTGGTGACATGGAAGATCCCGCGGTTGGGGTCGCTCACATCGGCTTCGAAGGTGAAGTCGCCGGCCTGAACTTCCGAGAACGGCAGCAACTCGCCGAGCCCGGTGTCGGACGAGGCGGCAGCAGAGGAGTCGGAGTTGGATGAGCCGCATGCTGAGGCCAGGACCGCCACGGTGACCAGCAAGGTCGCGAGTCGGATGAATGGTCGTTTCGGCATTGGTACGGGCTCCGATGGAGGGGGACGAGTCGGGATTGTTCCCGCTCTACCGGGCATGACGCGTGGGAGTGGAGATCGGTCACAATATTTCTGGTGAACCAGTTCGGTTCGACGAGAATATCTCTCTGATCCAACGGAATCAGTTGACTAACTGCCGATTCTGTCTTTGAATCAGTGGCATCTGAGCCATTGGAGTACCGAATGAGTCATGGTCAACTGATCGAAGATGCGCATCGCCACCTATGGGGACACTTCACCAACATCGGTGAGTCTCCTGAACACACCCGGATCATCGATCACGGCGACGGCTGCTACGTCTGGGACGACGAGGGCAATCGCTACCTCGACGGTCTGGCCGGGCTTTTCGTGACCCAGGTCGGCCATGGCCGCAAGGAGATCGCCGAGGCGGCCGCCGCCCAGTCCCAAAAGCTCGGCTACTTCCCGATCTGGACGTACGCTCATCCGGCCGCGGTTGAACTGGCCACGCGTGTGGCCGGATACGCCCCCGGGGATCTCAACCGAGTGTTCTTCACCACCGGCGGGTCCGACGCGGTGGAGTCGGCTTGGAAACTGGCCCGTCAGTACTTCAGAGCCACCGGCAAATCCGGCAAGTACAAGGTGATCAGTCGCACCGGCGCCTACCACGGCACCAGCTTCGGGGCGTTGTCGATCACCGGACTCACCGGCATACGCACCCCGTTCGAACCCCTCGTGCCCGGGGCCCGCAAGGTGGCCAACACCAATCGCTACCGCTGCCGATTCTGTGGTGACAGCGACTCGTGCAACCTCATGTGCGCCGACGACATCGAACAGATGATCCTGCGAGAAGGTGCGGACTCGGTGGCGGCGGTGTTCCTCGAACCCGTGCAGAACTCCGGTGGCTGCTTCGTGCCGCCGAACGGATACTTCCAGCGGGTGCGCGAGATCTGTGATCGTCACGACGTGCTGCTGGTCTCCGATGAGGTGATATGCGCCTTCGGCCGGCTGGGCCACATGTTCGGATGTGATGGGTACGGCTACGTGCCCGACATGATCACCTGCGCCAAGGGCCTGACCTCGGGGTACTCGCCGATGGGGGCGCTGATCGTGAGCGACCGCCTGGCGGAGCCGTTCATCGACGCCGGGGGTGAGGATTTCCTCCATGGGATCACCTTCGGTGGCCATCCGGTGAGCAGCGCGGTGGCACTGGCCAACCTCGACATTTTCGAAAGAGAGAACCTGTGCCGCCGCGTTCTCGACAATGAGGCGGCATTCCGGGCGTCACTCGAGGATCTCAGCGATCTCCCGATCGTGGGCGAGGTTCGAGGGGCCGGCTACTTCCTGGCGATCGAGCTGGTGAAGGATCAGGCGACCAAGGCCACCTTCGACAAAGCCGAGGCCCACGAGCTTCTGAGGGGCTTCTTGTCGCTGCGGCTTCTCGAGCTCGGTCTGATATGTCGGGCCGACGATCGCGGGGAACCGGTCATCCAACTTTCACCACCGCTCATTGCCGGACCCGAGGAGTTCGAGATGATCAATCGCACGCTGAGAACGGTGTTGACGGAATCGATGGCTCGGATGGGAATCTGACATGACCGGGTCTGGTTTGGACGACACCGACAAGTCGATCATCCGCGAGCTGCAGGTCGAGGGGCGAATGCCCTACTCACAGCTCGCGCCGAAGGTCGGCCTGTCGGAGGCGGCCACCCGACAGAGGGTGAATCGCCTGGTCGACAGTGGGGTCGTGCAGATCGTTGCGGTGACCGACCCGGCCGCGCTCGGGATGGGGTTCCAGGCCATGGTCGGCATCGGTGTCGACGGCGACGTCACGTCGGTTGCCGAAGCGCTGGCCGCGGTGGACCAGGTGGAGTATGTGGTGATCACAACCGGTCGCTACGACATTCTCGCCGAGGTCGTATGCGCCGACGCCGACGACCTTCTCACCGTGGTCCATGGGCGGATTCGCTCCACACCAGGTATCAGATCCACCGAGATCTTCGGCTATCTGCGGTTGGTCAAACAGTCCTACAGTTGGGGCACGGCCTGAGCCCGGCTGATCACGACCTCGGGTCCATCGAATCACCGGGCAGTGGCCCCCCGGCGGCGAGAGCATTCTGGAAGCGACGCATTCCGGCCAGCCATCGGTCGACATCGCTGGCCTTGCGCACCGCGTATTCGGCCACCTCCGGATGGGGCAACACCCAGAAACGCTCCTCGCGCATGGCTTCCAGACAATCCCGGGCCACCTGCTCAGGGCCGATCACCCCATCGCCTCCGGCCACCCCGCCGTCGAAGTCATCGTCGGAGGCTCCCTCGAAGTCGGGGCTGTTGGACATGATGTTGGTTTGAACGGCCTGCGGGCACAACACCGACACGCGGATTCCCTGATGGTGGTGGGTGACCGAGAGCCACTCGGCCAATGACACCGCCGCGCTCTTGGTGATCGAATACGACATCGACCCGATCTGGGTGAGCAACCCGGCCGCCGAGGCGGTATTGAGGAGGTAGCCGCCGCCGTTGGCGATCATCTGCGGAACGACGGCCCGGGCCGCGTAGATGTGGGCCATCACATGGACCTCCCACATCTGCTGGATGCGTTCGTTGGAATCTTCGAGACCGCCCACGGTGACGTACCCGGCGTTGGAGACGAACACGCCGATCGGTCCGAATCGTGACTCGGTCTCGTCGACCAGCTGACGGATGGCGTTCTCGCTTCGGACATCGATCTCGACAGCCGAGCCGCCGATGTCCTCGGCGACGCGGGCCGCTTGGTCGCCGTGGAGGTCGGCCACAACCACCTGTGATGCCCCGGCGTCGGCGCACGCGTGGGCGAGCGCCTCTCCGATGCCCGACCCGCCGCCGGTGATGACCACTACCCGATTCTTGATGTCCATGGGTGATTACTACTTGGTGGACCCGACGAAGTCGATGATCAAGCGGGCAATCTCGGGCCCTTTGTCTTCCTGCAGGAAATGACCTCCGCCCTCGATCGTGGTGTGAGGCTGGCCTTCGGTGCCGGGCACACGTCCGATGAAGGCCCGTTCTCCACCGGCGGTCACGGGGTCGTTGTCGCTGAACGCGCACAGGAACGGTTTGTCGAAGCGACGCAGGACCTCCCAGGCCGCCTGATTGGCCGCGGCCTCGGGATCGTCGGGACTCGTGGGCACGAGCGAGGGGAGAATGCGGGCGCATGCCGTGTGGGACTGATCCGGGAACGGTGCCTCATAGGCCGCGATCTCGGCCGGCGAAAGGTCGCGTACGCAAGCCGCGTTGATGAGCTTCCCGATGGGTAGCTCCGGGGTCTCCTGGGAGAACTTCTGCCATGCCAGGAACGCCTCGCTCGGTCGCTGTGTGCCATCGGGCAGTCCGGTGTTGGCAACCACCACCCGGGCGTAGCGCTCGGGCTGCGCCGCCACGAGTCGAAGTCCGATCAACCCTCCCCAGTCCTGACCGAAGAAGGTGATGTAGCCAAGATCCAGGTGGTCGAACAGCAGAGACCCCATCCATTCCACGTGACGGGCGTAGGTGTAGTCGGTCATCTCGGCCGGCTTGTCGCTGCGTCCGAGACCGACCAGATCCGGGGCGATGCATCTGAACCCGCCCTTGACGAGTACGGGAATCATGTGTCGATACAGATAGCTCCATGACGGCTCACCGTGCATGAGCAACACCACCGGTCCGTCGGCCGGGCCCTCGTCGACGTAGTGGACCCTCAGGGTTCCGCCGTCGAGATCCGGGATCTGCGCGTAGTGGGGCTCGAACGGGAAGTCGGGCAGGTCGGCAAAACGCTCGTCGGGGGTACGGAGAATCTGCATCGGGTCATGGTCACCGGCCCCACCGCCCGGTGTCAATTGCGTCATCGGCTCGCAGTTGAGCACGCCGTCTCGGCGGCGCGTATTGTCGGCCCATGATCGAGCACAATTACGTCGACACCGGCCTCGGCTTCATGATCGCCAAGCGGTCGAAGCTCACCCCCAACCGCAAGGCACTCACCTTCGAGGGCCAGACCTGGACATACGGAGACCTGCTCGACCGGGTCGACCGGTTTGCATCGGTTCTGGCCGACGGAGGCGTGGGGGCCGACGACCGCGTGGGCTACCTGGGCCTCAACCACTCCAACTTCTTCGTGGCCATGTTCGCGTGCGCCCGCATCGGCGCCATCTTCGTGCCGATCAACTTCCGGCTCACCGGACCGGAACTGGCCTTCATCGCGTCCGACTCCGGGTGCATCGTGATGATCGCCGATGATCAGCACCGCCCGGTCATCGACAGCGTCCGCGGTGAAATCCCCGCCACCCGCCACATCTCCTCCGAGACCGGCGACGACGGTTGGGAGGCCATGGACGACCTCATCGCCGGGGCCGCGCCGATAGCCGAAGGGGTTCGCGTCAGCCCCGACGACGTCGCCATGATCATGTACACCTCGGGCACCACCGGCCTTCCCAAGGGAGCGATGCTCACCCACGGAAACTTCGCGTGGAACAACATCAACGCCATCCACGCCCTCGACCTCACCTCCAACGAGATCGCCCTGGTGGTGGCCCCGATCTTCCACATCGGCGGGCTCAATGTCACCACCATCCTCACCTGGCAGAAGGGAGGTCATGTCATCCTCCACCGCTCGTTCGACCCGGGCGCGGCTCTCGAGGCCATTCAGGCCAACAGTGTCACCAACATGTTCGGCGTGCCGGCCATGTTCTTGTTCATGAGCCAACATCCCGAGTTCGACTCCACCGACCTCACCTCACTCGATGTCGTGGTGGTGGGCGGGGCGCCGGTGCCCGAACCACTCACCCGGCTCTACCTTTCGAAGGGCGTGCCGTTCGCCCAGGGCTACGGCCTCACCGAAACAGCGCCTCTGGCCAGCTTCCTCCTGCCCGAGTACGCCCTCGACAAGGTCGGTTCGGCCGGGTTCGCGCCTCTCTACACCGACCTCGCGATTCTCGACCCCGAAGGCCGGCCCACCCCGGCGGGGGAGAGGGGCGAGATATGCGTGAAGGGTCCCAGCGTGATGAAGGGCTACTGGAACCGGCCCGACGCCACCGCCGAAGCCATCGATTCCGAGGGATGGTTCCATTCCGGCGACATCGGATACCTCGACTCGGAGGGATTCCTGTATGTGGTCGATCGGCTCAAGGACATGGTGATAAGCGGCGGTGAGAACATCTACCCGGCCGAGGTCGAGTCGGTGTTGCAGGACCACGAACAAATCGCCGACGTGGCCATCATCGGTCTTCCCGATGAGCGTTGGGGCGAGGCGGTCACCGCCGTGGTGGTGTGGGGTGAAGGAGGCGAACTGGCCCTCGACCGACTGCGAGACTGGGCGGGCGAACGTCTGGCGAGATACAAGCTCCCCACCCGCCTCCACTCGATCGACGAACTTCCCCGCAACGCGTCGGGCAAGGTGCTCAAGACCGATCTGCGGGCCAAGTTCGGTTAGCAGGTCGAGACCGGTCTCGCGACGGATCCCGCTCGCGTTCAAACTGTCTGTATTGGGTTGGCCCAACGCATCGGTACCGAGGGGCACCCGACATGACGTTCACCAAGCTGAGTTTCGGCGCGTTGACGGTGGCATTCACGCTCGCAGTGCCTGCCATCGCGGTCGCGGTGTCGCCCTTTGTCGATGTGATCCCCGGCAAGTTCTACGAAACCCCGGTCAACTGGGCGTTCAACAACGGCATCACCACCGGCAAGGACGCCACCCACTTCGACCCCGAGGGAGCAGTCACCCGCGGCGAGTCGGTCACCTTCCTCAAACGCTACGATGACAACATCGTCCAACCAGCCATCACCGGCCTCGGCCAAACCGTCGGCGGACTCAACTGCACCAACGGCCAGGTCGCCAAATTCGATGGCACCAACTGGGTGTGTGGCACCGACACCGACACCACAATCGCGAAGACCGATGGGCTCGCCTCGCTCGGATGCCGGGCCGGCCAGGTCGCCCACTGGGATGGATCTTCGTGGCGGTGTGGCACGGTGTCATTGGCGACCCGGGTCGGGATCGGCACTTCGGCCACGCTCAACGCCACCGGCTTCGTGGGCTTCGACACATCAGTAGCAATCGGGGCGGATGATCTTCCCGTGATCAGCTACCGCGACGTTCTCCCGGTGACCGGCTACTACCACATCACCAACAAGGACCTGAAGGTGTTCCATTGTGCGGACATCGGCTGCACATCGGGCAACTCCACGGCACTCGACTCCGCCGGTCAGGTCGGCCAGTACACCGCGATCGCCATGGGAACCGACGGCCGTGCGGTGGTGAGCTATCACGACACCACCAACAGCAAGCTCAAGGTGGCCCGGGCCACTGTGACCGTGACCGGGCTGGCGTTCGGGTGATCTCTCCGAGGGTGGCCCGGCCGCGGCGGGTGTAACGGCCCGTCACTACACGGGTTGTAACCAGTGGGGTCGGCGGCCGGTCCCACTCCGTGAGGGAGGCGCGAACATGAGCAGCAGGTGTGATCGCAGAAGGCCCGGATCCGACCGTGCCCTGGTGCTGGTCGACGCCGAGAACATCGCGTCGGTGGCTCTTCCGAGTGAGCTGAGATGCACCGCTGACCGCGCAGAACTCCGGCGGGCCCTGGGGGTCCGCGAATCGGACCACGTGATAGTTGCCTCCAGCCATCGCGCCGCGAGAGCTGTTTGGTGGGCTTGGCCAGCGGCTCGGCGGATCGTGAAGTCGGGTCCTGATGGCGCCGACCTCGCTCTGCTGCGGGCTGTCGACGTCGACGATGTGTGTTCGAGGTTCACCCGGATCGTGATCGCGTCGGGCGACGGAATCTTCGCCGACCTGGCCATCGAGCTCACCGACCGCGGTGCCGAGGTGATCGTGATTGCCCGCAGGGGTTCCATCTCCGACCGGCTGGCCCGATCGGCAAGTCGAACAGTGGTGCTTCCCAAGCTGGGCGACACCATTCTCGCCGCCTGATCGGTTCGCTCATCGTTCAGTCGGCCGTGGACGCGTAGGGTGCATGGGAGATCGACTCGGCGGCGCCCGCCGGGCGACCCGAGGAGCCTGATGCGACCGGTGGCGATTGCCAAATTCTCCGAACTGCCCGGTCGGCAGCCAACCGGGGTCACCATCGACGATGTCGATCTCGTCGTGGTGCGATTCGACGACAA
>JAJRXJ010000055.1 GCA_024276355.1 Actinomycetes bacterium
CGAGCATGATGGGGGTGATCGAATCGGGCTCAACCGTGTCGATCGTCTCTGAGCGTCGCCCTCGCCGAGGCCAAGTGTGGGCTTTCGTGGACGACGACGGACGAGTCATCGTTCACAGGATTCGCAGCATCAAAACCGACACCGTCACTCACCGTGGTGTCGGGAACTCTCACGATGATCGGCCGGTCGAGCGGTCCCGCATGATCGGCCGTGTCATTTCCAGCACTTCCGATGGGCGGACAAGGACGTTCGGCAGCGTTGATTCCGTCGTCGCGAACATCGCCTTCGGGAGCCGCTCACTTGCCAGGAGGCTCGGGCTGCGCCGGCGACATCGACTCGGCTAGGCAATTCAACCCATTGCGCCGCGTTGAGTGGTGGCCTACGCTCTCGGATCCGACGGTAACCACAGAAAGTGACATCATGGATTACGAAAAGCCGGAAATTGATCAGAAGGTGGAGCTCGAGGGTGAACTGAGCCCACACAACACGCGGGGTTCCGTCGTTCAGTGGGGCTGATTTCGACCAATCCCGTGTCAGCTGTGCTGTGACGGACGAGTACAAACAAGCGAAGGAGCCGGGTTCGCCCGGCTACTTCGAGGTTTTCGGCCCATGAATACTTGCGGGTACGCCGAAGGTCCGCTACTCTCTGCGGTCACCGACGGAGGGAGTTGCACATGAAATACGAAAAGCCGGAAATCTCACAAAGCGTCAGCCTTGAGGGCGAACTGGGCCAGATGAACACCACGATTCGTGGGTCGTTCATGGACGTCATCCCCGCCACCTGACCAACAACACCGATCGTCGCCCCGAGCGACGTCACTATCGCTGAGGGCCGGGTTCGCCCGGCCTTCATCGCGCCCGGCAGGAGGAACTACTCCCAGACCGCGGCGCCCGCCATGTACTCGGCCCGCTTCTCCTCACCGCCCGATCTGGTGGCGAAGTAGAGGGGTCCGTTCTCGTCGCACACGTCCCAGCCGACCCCTGAACCGAGCCGGCTCCTGAGCCGCGACCTCAGCTGCCATGCCAGACTCGCCGCCGTGGAAAGCCGGCCATCGCGCCACGCCGACACCGCCAGAGTTGATCCGGCAAATCCGGACCGGGTCACCCGCGAGTCGATCCACCTTCGGAGCCTGAGGCTCCGGCCCCCCAAATCATCGAGCCAGCCCGGGTCAACGGCGGCGTCAACCGCCAGCCTCGCTCGATCCAATGCATGGGACACCAGTTTGACCACCCTGTGGAGCTTCGCCGTCTCGGCCAACAGAGCCATGTCGATCGAGTCGGATTCCAGAAGTACGGCGATGTCACGCAATTGGTCGAGCCGGTTGGCCCCCGACATCGCCGAGTGAACCGCTATGTGAATCAGCTGGTCCTCCGGTGAGAGAATGCTCGCGTCGACCTGGCCGAGTCGACGCCGCCGGGTCCGGGAGAGCATCTCGACGGGATCAAGGCTCATACCCCGGCGGTGGGTCCCCAGCCCCACCAGGTGCCAATGAAGATCGATGCTGACTCCCTTGGCGGCCATGGGAATCTCCCCCACGCGGTATCTCACGTATCCATCCCAGTTCCGATTCATCTCCTCAATGCCGGATTCCCGAAGGAGGTCGACGGCTTCGGCGAGATCGGCTCCGGCCACGAGGATGTCGAGGTCGTTGAACCGTCGCAGCTCCGGATGTTGCATGAACGATCCCACTGCCGGACCCTTCAGACACGCCCAGCCCAGATCGGCCGAATCGAGCACCCGCGCCACTTTGGCAAGAGCGGACAACGACCGCAGCCTGATCAAACGATCTCTCGAGACGATCTCGGCCAGCGGTTCGGGAACGTCAACTCCGATCCGACGTAACGATTCCATCAGAACCGGACCGAGTCGGTGCTCGACGGCGCCGGCAACCAACAGGTCCAAGTGACCGGCGTCGACAACCTCGGCCACGGCCCGGTTGTCGTCCGGCAAATGCGTGGCCGCGAGCAATACCAGCGCGGCATGAAGCAAACTGTCGCCTTCCCGACCTGCACTGCCATTGGTGTCGGCCGATGACCAGGAGCGCAAATGGATACTGCTGAAGGACCCGATACGCATAGTCCGAGATACTACGGCTTCGTTGCCGGCGCAATGGCCGCCGGTTCTTCGCTGGCCTTCGGTGAACTGGTGGCGGGCCTATCCGACTCGATTCCCGGGCTGGTGTTGGCTGTGGGCGAATGGATCGTCGATGTCACCCCCGGAGACATCGCCGCCCGGGGGATCGAAACCGCCGGCACCGCCGACAAGCCCGCACTTCTGTGGGGCATCTCGATCGTGTCCCTTCTCCTGGGTGGCGTGCTCGGCTCGATCAGCACGAAACACGGAAAGTCGTACGGCATCACCGGATTCGCCCTGTTCGGCCTGTTCGGAGGGTTCACCGCGGCCCGAAACCCGGTCTCGCCCGCCGCGACCAGTTGGTTCTGGGCTCTGGTCGCGGCCGCCATCGGGGCCGGTGTGTTGTCGTTCCTGCTTGATCGTCCCTCCAGACCAACCCGGCTACGCACCACTCTCGAAGACCCAACCGACCCGCGTGCCACTCGGCGGGCTTTCCTTGCATGGTCGGCGGGCGCCGGAGCAGCCGCTCTCTCCACGGTGGGGATCGCGCGACGCGTGAGTGGCACATCCGCCGCTGAGACAGCGCGCGACACCATCACGCTGCCCACCGCGGCCACCTCCACCGCCGTGGCCCCCGCACCCGCCGCCGGCGCCCCGATCGGTGCTCCCGCCGGGCTCTCCTCATACATCACCCCCAACAGCGACTTCTACCGAATCGACACGGCACTGTCGATTCCCCAGGTCGACCCGTCCACCTGGAAGCTTTCGTTCACCGGGATGGTCGACAATCCCTTCGAGATCACCTACGACGAGATCCTCGCCATGGACCTCGTCGACCACACCATCACCCTGTCGTGTGTCTCCAACGAGATCGGCGGCAACTTGGTGGGCAACGCCACCTGGACCGGCGTGCCCCTCGACGCGCTGCTCGACCGTGCCGGTGTGCAAGCCGGTGCCGGCCAGATAGTCGGCCGGAGTCGCGACGACTGGACCGCCGGATTCCCCACCGAGGTCATCGGCGACGGGCGAAACGCCATGCTGGCCGTGGGGATGAACGGTGAACCGCTCCCGATTCGACATGGTTTCCCGGCCCGGTTGGTGGTGGCCGGTCTCTACGGGTATGTGTCGGCGGTCAAATGGGTCGAGGAGGTCCACCTAACCACGTGGGACGGATTCGACGGTTTCTGGGTACCACGGGGATGGTCGAAGCTCGGCCCCATGAAAACCATGTCGCGCATCGATGTCCCCAAGCGAAACGCCAAGGTCGCAGCCGGTCTCACCCCGGTCGCCGGGGTGGCGTGGGCGCCCACTCGGGGCATCTCCAAGGTCGAGATCTCCGTCGACGACGGCGCCTGGACACAATGCGAGCTGGGCGAGGTCACCACCGACGAGTCATGGGTGCTGTGGCACACCGGGTGGCAGGCAGCCCCAGGTCGCCACACCATTGCTGTGAGGGCATTCGATGGCTCCGGCGAGGAACAGCCGTTGGGGCCTGCGAGTCCACGACCCAATGGCGCCGAGGGTCGCCACCGCGTTCGGGTCGACGTGACCTGACCCCGGAAGCATCCGCCGATGGGAACCCGAGACGACTTATCGTTCGGGTCACACATGACGGACAGACGCCGTACCTACGTCCTCGACACTTCGGTCCTTCTCAGCGACCCGACCGCTCTGCGCCGATTCGAGGAACACGAAATTGTCATTCCATTGGTGGTGCTCACCGAATTGGAGGGCAAACGCCACCACCCGGAACTGGGCTGGGCGGCCCGCAGCGCCCTGCGGGCGCTGGAGGAGCTGAGGGAGCGTCACGGCTCCCTGTTGGCCGCCCTGCCGGTCAATGATTCCGGAGGCACGCTGCGTGTGGAGATCAACCACACCTCCACCGACCATCTGCCGGCTGCCCTGCGCCACGACTCCAACGACCACCGAATCCTCACCGTGGCCCACAATCTCAGCTCCGACGGAGTCGATGTCGTTCTGGTCTCCAAGGATCTTCCCCTCAGGCTGAAGGCCGGTGTGATCGGCATCGATGCCGTCGAGTTCCGCGACACCGAAGTCTCCGACGACTCGTGGACCGGATTCACCGACCTGATGGTCGAGGGCTCGGTGATCGACGACCTCTACGAGTTCAACGCCGTCGATCTCGCCGAGACCAGGGACCTACCGGTCAACACCGGTGTGGCCCTGGTGGCCGGATCCCAATCCGGTCTCGGGCGGGTGCGGGCCGACAAGTGCGTCCACCGCATCGTGGAACGGGCCGTTTTCGATGTGAGAGCCCGCTCGCGTGAGCAACACATCGCCCTCGATCTTCTCACCGACGACACCGTCGGCATCGTGTCGTTGGGCGGACGGGCCGGCACCGGCAAGAGCGTGTTGGCGCTCGCCGCGGCCCTCGACTCCGTGCTCGAACGGCAGAATCACTCCAAGGTGATCGTGTTCCGACCTCTCTACGCGGTCGGTGGCCAGGAACTCGGCTTTCTACCGGGCAGCGAGAGCGAGAAGATGTCGCCGTGGGCGGCCGCGGTGGCCGATGCGCTCGAGTCGATTGCCGGGCATGCCGTGATCGACGAGGTGATCCGACGACAACTCCTCGAGGTTCTGCCCCTCACCCACATCCGTGGCCGGTCGATCACCGATGCGTTCATCATCATCGACGAGGCCCAGAACCTCGAACGCAATGTGCTGCTCACGGCCCTGACCCGCATCGGGGCGAACAGCAAGGTCGTGATGACCCACGACATCGCCCAGCGCGACAACCTCCGAGTGGGCCGCCACGACGGGATCGGAGCGGTGATCGACCATCTTCGTGGCCATCCGCTGTTCGGCCACATAACCCTCAACCGCTCGGAACGAAGTGAGGTGGCTGCCCTGGTCGCCGGGCTTCTCGACGGTCGGGGCTGACAACGGGTCGATCCTGCTCCACCAAACCGGGTGCGGCCCGCGGAGTTCCGGGTACGGTGCACGAATGAGCGAAGAGCGCGAAGTCCTCGACTGGGCCACATACGGCACAGCAGTCCGATCACTTTCACAGATCGTCGGCGATGACGGCTACCGACCGGAAATGATCCTGTCGATCGCACGCGGCGGCCTGTTCGTCGCCGGGTCGATGGGCTACGCACTGTCGGTGAAGAACATCTACGTCATGAACGTCGAGTACTACACCGGGGTCGACGAGCGCCTTCCCGTGCCGGTCATGTTGCCGCCCTACGTTGATTTCGTTGAACTCGACGGGGCCAAGGTCCTGATCGTCGACGACGTGGCCGACACCGGCCACACTTTGAAGATGGTCAACGACTTCACCACCGAGCGCGTCGCTGAGGTCCGCACCGCCGTCCTCTACGAAAAGTCACACTCCCTGGTGAAATGCGACTACGTGTGGAAACGCACCGACCAGTGGATCAACTTCCCGTGGTCGACCGAGCCCCCGGTGGTCAGTGCCGAAGACGCCCGTCACCGGGTGCTCGATGCCTGAGAATCCCGGTCAGCGTTCCTCACGGCGGTAGGCGATGCCCAGCCCGGCCGGTGCCGGAGCCGGCTGGTTGCGGGCTCGATACGAGATGATCACCAGCACACCCACGGTGAGCAGATACGGAAGCATCGACAGGAGAATCGGCGAGAAGCTGATCCCGAATGGCTGCAGCCGTAGCCGTAGCGCGATCGTGAAGCCGAAAAGCAGCGCCCCGGCCGCCACCCGACCGGGCTTCCACGCCCCGAAGATCACCAGGGCCACGGCGATCCATCCTCGCCCGGCGGTGACACCCTCGCTCCAATGGCCCACCAGGTCGAGGGAGAGGTAGGCACCTGAGAACCCGGCGAGGGCCCCTCCGATGACGACAGCGGACATGCGCATCGCGGTGACTCCATGCCCGGCGGCATCAGCGGTGGACGCACTCTCGCCCACGGCCCGCAGCCCGAGACCGATGCTCGTTCGCGAGAGCACGAACCAAGTTAGAACTCCGAGCGCGACGGCAACATAGGTGACCGGAGATGCGGAGAACACGGTCTCCCCCACCCAGGGGATGTCGGAGATTCCCGGCACATTGATGTTGGTGAACAGGGCCCGACGCGCGTCGTTGGTGTATCCGGCACCCAGGAAATTGGCCAATCCCAACCCAAGAATGGTGAGGGCCAACCCGCTGACCACCTGGTCCGCCCCCAACGCGACGGCGGTGATGGCGTGGACCAGTGCCAACAGGCCCGCGGCAAGACCGCCGACAAGGAGTCCGATCCATGGGCTACCGGTGGCAACCGCTGCCACGTAGCCGGCCATCGCGCCGATGGCCATCATTCCTTCGACGCCGAGGTTCAGCACTCCGGCTCTCTCGGTGATGGTCTCTCCCAGCGCCGCCAGATAAAGCAGCGTGGCGAACTGGATGGTGGCCACCACCAGCCCGATGACGGCGGCCTCGGTGATGACAAGCGACCCCAGGATCATGACGCCACCTTCCGATCGACGAGTTTGATCTGGTAGGTGGACAACACCGCGGCCCCAATGGCGCCGAAGAGTATGAGCGCCTGGAGAATCGAAGCCACCGCCGACGACACGCCGAGCGATTGGATGCTGAGACCACCAACCTGCAGCCCGCCGAAGGCCACGGCCACGAGCAGCACACCACTGGGACGCATGAGAGCCAGTGCGGCCACGATGATCCCCGCGAAACCGAATCCATTGGAGATGTTCTCGTTGAGCCGTGTTGCCGTGCCGGTGAGCTCAATACCCCCGGCGAATCCGGCGACCGCGCCGGAAAGGAGCATCACACCCATGATCTTGGCTCGCATCGAGATGCCGACGTAGGTGGCCGCCTTGGCACTCGACCCGGCTATGCGCAGCTCGTAACCCCACACGCTGCGGTTCATGAACCACGCGAAGAACATTATGACTCCCACGGCTATCAGAACCCCGAGATGAGCGCGCTGCCAGATCTGACCCAGCTCCGCTTGGGGAGGCCGTGGGGTGATCTGCGGAAACCCGAATCCCTCCTTGTCCTTCCAAGCTCCGTTCTGGAGATAACGGATGACACGCAGTGCGACCTCGTTGAGCATCAGTGTGGTGATGATCTCGCTCACACCGATCTCCGCCCGAGCGAGTGCGGGTCCCAGGGCCCAGAGAGCGCCGCCGACGGCCGCAGCGAGCAGCATGGCCACGATCAGAACCGGGCCGGGCCACGAGTCCCCTATGCGGGCCATACCGGCGGCAGCGGTGGCACCGAAAAGAATCTGTCCTTCAGCCCCGATGTTCCACAGGCCCATCTTGGCCGCAATGCTCACCGCCAGCCCGGCCAGAGCCAACGGTACGGCGCGGTTGAAGGTGGCCGAGATCACATCGGCCGAACCGAACGATCGCTCCCACATTCGCTGGTATGTGTCGACCACCGGGTCGCCTGACGACCAGAGCAGCAATGCCCCGACCACCAAGGCGAATATGAGCCCCACGAGAAACGCCAGTGGCTGACCTCCCCGGGTGGGGTGCTCGCGGCGGGCGAGAACCATGCGCTTCACGACACACCCGCCATCGCCGCACCGATTTCCGCCCGGGTTGCTTCTCGCGGATCGAACACCCCGGCGACCCGCCCCTCGGACATGACGACGATGCGATCCGAAAGCACCAGCAGTTCGTCGAGATCTTCGGACACCATGAGCACCCCCACCCCTTGATCACGTTGTTCGATCAGCAACCGCTGAATCGCGGCGACGCCGTGGACGTCGAGGCCCCGGGTCGGCTGCGATGCCACCACGACCTTCGGCGAGCTGCTGAGTTCGCGGCCCAGGAGCAGCCGCTGCAGATTGCCTCCCGACAGGGACGCCAGCCGATCCTCGACCCGGCCGACCTTGACCTCGAATGCCTCCACGAGCCGGGCCGAGAACTCCTTGGCTCGCTCCCACAACAGGATCGGACCGCGGCTCATCTGCCGATAGTCGCGCATCACCGCGTTTTCGGTTATGGGCAGCTTGGGAGCCAGGCCGACACCGAGTCTGTCCTCCGGCACGTAGGCCAGCCCGGCGCCGAACCGGGCCCGTGGTGGTGCGGTGGTGAGATCGTCCCCGAGCAGCGTGATGGTGCCGCTGAGACACGACTCCAGGCCGGCGATGGCATCGGTGAGCTGTCGCTGACCGTTGCCGGCGACCCCGGCCACCCCGACTATTTCGCCGGCACGGACATCGATGGACACATCGTCGACCGCCTTCAGCCCGCGAGAGTCGATCACCGAGACATGATCGACCGAGAGGACCACGTCGCCCATACCCGTGGTTCGCTCGGCATTGGCCTCCGTGGATTTCTCGGACTCCCCGACCATCAACTCGGCGAGATCCGCGGAATCGACATCGTGGATGTCGACCGATGCCGCAACGGTGGCCCCTCCCCGCAGGATCGTGGCTTCGTCACAAAACGACGTGACCTCATCGAGCTTGTGGCTGATGAAGATCACCGAACGTCCCTCTGAGACCATCTGGCGCAGCACGCGACCCAGATCCTCGGCCTCTTGCGGGGTGAGCACGGCAGTGGGTTCGTCGAGTATCAACACCCTCGCGTCGCGCCAGAGTGCCTTGAGAATCTCGACCCGTTGACGCTCCCCCATGCTCAACTGCCAGATGGGACGATCCGGTTCTGCCGAGAATCCGAATCGTTCGGCGAGTTCCGCGACCGACTTGTTGATCTCGGTACGCGAGATCAACCGGGGGGCAGAGCCCAGCACCACGTTCTCGGCGACCGTGAAGGTGGGCACGAGGCGAAACTCCTGGTGGACCATGCCCACACCGGCCGCCAGGGCGTCGGCCGGTGACGAAAACTTCATCTCGTTTCCGTCGATCCTCACCGCACCCTCGTCGGGAAGATAGACGCCGGCGAGACAATTCATGAGAGTTGTCTTGCCGGCGCCGTTCTCACCGAGCACGGCGTGGACCGTGCCGGGACGAACCGTGAGGTTCGCCCCGGCATTGGCGATCACACCTGGGAATCGCTTCCAAATGCCGTCGAGTTCGACGGCGGGATGGCTCACCCTGCTGCCGATCCTTCGACCCCTTCAACGAACCAGTCCATACCGAGCAGGGCGCCGTCGTCCATAGCGACTCCGGCGGCAACCATCTCGTTGCCGTCCTGATCGTTGATCGGGCCGGTGAAGGGCTCAAATGTGCCTGCGGCCATTTGCGAGCCGAGATCGTTGACCTGGGTGACCAGCGCGGGATCGACATCGGATGCAATCGATCCGAGCTTGACGATGCCGTCTTCCATTCCGCCCCAGTAGGGGGTGGGTGTCCAGGTGCCGGCGGCGACATCTTCGATCACCGAGGTGTAGTAGGGGCCCCAGTCCCAGACGGCCGAGGTGAGGTAGGCGTTGGGGGCGAAGGCGCTCATGTCGGAGTTGTAGGACACCCATCGGGCACCGGCCTTCTCGGCCACCTCTCCGGCCGCGGTCGAGTCCTGATGCATGGCGATCACGTCGGCGCCGGCGGCGATGAGTGCTTGGGCGGCGTCGCCCTCAACGGCCGGGTCGAACCAGGTGGATGTCCAGTTGACCTGGACCTTGACATCTGGGTTGGTGGCCCGGGCGCCCAGGGTGAAAGCGTTGATGCCCCGTATCACCTCGGGGATCGGGAAGGCAGCCACGTAACCGATGGTGTTGGTGGTGGTGGTCGCCCCGGCAATCATGCCCGAGAGGTAGCGGGGCTGATAGACCTTGCCGAAATAGTTGGTGAAGTTGGTGTCGTTCGACTTGAACCCGGTGGCGTGGATGAACTTCACCTCGGGGAACTCACCGGCGAGGCGTTCCATGTCGTCCATGTAGCCGAACGATGTGCCGAAGATGATGTTGGTGCCCTGGGCAATCAGGTCTCGCACCGATTGTTCGAACTCCGGGGTGCCCTCCCCGATGTTCTCGACGGTGAGGGTGGTGGCGCCGGTGGCGGCCTCGGCGGCCAGACGTCCCTGATCGTGGGCGAAGGTCCAGCCGGCGTCGCCGGGTTGGCCGATGTAGATCCATGCCGCGGTGATGTTGGACGCCGACGAGCCGCCCGATGCGGCGGCCGTGGTGGAAGGAGATTCAGTGCTGGTGGAACCCCCGTCGTCGCCGCACGCAGCAGCGATCAGGGAGAACGACAGCAGTGCCGCCGTGGCTAGCAGGAAACGACGTCGCATTGTGATTTGTCCTTGGGAAAGGGGTACAGGGCCGACCCAACATAGATCACACCGGGAGGTTGTCAATCGCCTGGACACATATGGGACGATTCGTCGACCCGGCTCCACTCAGAATGTGGTTATCTCCGCGGGCGACACATCCCGATCCGCCCCATCGAATGACCCCAGAAGTGTCGTGGCCGACTCGCCCGGACCGTCACCCCGCGAGTTCGACTCGGTGAAGTACAACCGAAGCACCCGATCGACGGTCGAGCGATCCAGCGAAGGCGGAATTCCCTCATAGGTGGCCACGGCAAGCACCAGTTTGCACACGGCGATCGGCAGGTAGGGGCGAAGGTCTCCGCCCCGCGAACGACAGACTTCCCGCAGATAGGCGGAGGAGTCGGCATCGCATGAAATGCCGTCTGCGTGAGCCACCCGGGCCAGAATCCAGTCGAACGATTCGTCGGAAATCGCACCCACGTACACCTTCGACTGGATACGGCGAAAGAACGCCTCGTCACCGAGGTCCGACGGATCGAGGTTGGTCGACAGGATCACCTTCACGTCGAAGGGAACCTCGAAGCTCACCCCGTAGTTCAGCGACAGGTAGTCGACTCGACGATCCAGAGGAACGATCCACCGGTTGAGGAGCTCGTCGGGGGTGAACACCTGCCTCCCGAAGTCGTCGATCACCATCACACCGTTGTTGGCCTTCATCTGCAGTGGGGCCAGATACACGCCGGTGGTCGAGTCGTGGGACAAGTCGAGCATCGAAGAGGTGAGTTCGCCGCCGACGATCACACGTGGGCGATGGCAGAGAATCCAACGCGGGTCCAAATTGTCGGGTTGGGCATCGGCAGCAACATGGACAGTCGGATCGAACACGATCACTATCTGGCCGTCCACCTCGACCGCATGGGGCACCAGCACCAGGTCGGGGCTGATCCTCACCACCCGCTCGGCGATGGATGTCTTGCCGGTGCCTGGCGGCCCGTACAGGAAGAGCGCCCCGTTGGCGTTCAACGCCGGGCCCAGTTCATCGAGCAGTCGATCGTCGAGAACCAGGTCCGAGAACGCCTCGCGCAGGACATCCCTGTTCACGTAGACCGATTGTTGCTGAAGACCGACGATCCGCCGATATTCACTGAGCGACACCGGGGCCGCCCCGGCGTAACTGCACAACTCCATACGGTCGCGGGCCCGACGCTGCCCAAGGTCGGTCAGGGCGATCACATAGTCGCGACCGACCATGCCCAGTACCTCGATCTCCTTTTTCTCCCGCATTTCCTGGACCATCTTGTCGACCAGCGATGGCCCCAGTGCAAGCGCTCCCGACAGGCTGCTGACGTTGGTGCGGCCCTCCATGGCGCACCTCCTGAGCAGGAGGTCATGGACCAACGCGTAGGGGATGCCCAGATCACCGACGCCCTTGGGGGGTCGGGTTCCAAGGCGCTCAGCCAGTTTGGTGTCGGACACAGCGAAACGATCCCTCCGGGTGGTTCGACCCACCATCGGCCGCGGGGGCCCGGTCTTGAATCACATGACGATCCCAAAACGAATGAGCCCCAGGCCGGCGACAACGCCTGGGACCTGGGGCTTCACGGGGTGGAGGTGAGGGGAATTGAACCCCTGGCCTCCTCGATGCGACCGAGGCGCTCTACCAACTGAGCTACACCCCCCGTGGGGCCGTCAGCGTATCGGGAGCGAACGGCTGTGGATACCGGAAATGGGGACGCCGGGGGAACTCAGGCGTTGACCGTGGCCCGCAGGTCGACGACATTGTCGATCTCGGAATGACCGGCCCGCAGCAGGGTGACCTTCATCTCCCGTTCGGCCTCGACATTGCGCCGTTGAACCACCGCGTAGCAGTACCAGCCGAAGAGAGAATCGATCACGAGGTTGAGCAACAGCATCGTGGTGCCCAGGACGAAGCTGAGCAGGAACGTGGTGGCCGCCAACCCTCCCAGGCACGAGAGAATCAGCCGCCGGCGCTGCGCGGCCTCATCGGCCGACCGGGGCAGAAGTGATGTCGAGGAGGCCCCGCCGAGCGAACCGGATGCGGCCGTGGCCCCCAATGTGTCGAGGCCCCGGTTGAAGGATCTGATCATGTCGGAGCGATGCGCGGCTCCGGCCCGGTTGTCGCGCCACCAGACAGCCAAATACGCACCCCATACCGCCACAAGTCCAAGGAGAACAATCGATGTGATCACTTTGCGGAAGCCCTCCGGCATTCAATGCAGTGAAAGTTGGGCCTGGTCGACCCGAACCAAGTTACGGTTCTACTACTACCGTCATGCAAATGCAAACATAAGGGTCGTAAGTCACACCAATAGTGTGGCGAATGCCCCATCCAACAGCCGTCTAGGCGGGTTTGGTGTCGGCCTCAAAGCCCGGTCGACGGTAGTGCCCCGAACGACCACCGGTCTTTTCCCACAGGGCGATCTCTCCGATCACCATCGATCGGTCCATCGACTTGCACATGTCGTAGATCGTGAGCGCGGCGATCGAGCAGGCGGTGAGGGCCTCCATCTCGACACCGGTGCGGTCCACGGTCTCGACGGATGCCTCGATGTCGATGCTCGTGTCGTTGATCTCGAAGTTGATGTTGACCGCACCGATCAACAACGGATGGCAGAGAGGCAGCAGGTCCGAGGTCCTCTTCGCCGACTGAATCGCCGCCACTCGGGCGACGGCTATCACGTCGCCCTTCTTGATGGCGCCCTGTGCCACCGCGGACGCGGTCTCGGCGGTCATGGTGACCGTGCCTCTGGCCACCGCACGGCGATGGGTGGGATCCTTGGGGGTGACATCGACCATGCGAGCACGCCCGCTGGGGTCGAGATGGGTGAAACCGCCATCGGTCATGGTCACCCTCCTATCTGGGACATGGACCGTGAGGGCCTGACGAAATTCACCTGGTTGATCTCATGGCCCGCCCACTTGGCAGCCACCGACCTCTCGAGGGCCGCGGCAAGCTCGTCGTCGGTGGAACCGTTGCGCAGCAGTGCCCTCACATCGGTCTCGTCGTTGGCGAACAGACAGTTCCTGAACTGCCCGTCGGCGGTGATCCTGACCCGATCACAGGTGGTGCAGAACGACTCACTGACGCTCGAGATCACACCGATCTGGCCAGAACCATCGGCCAGACGGAATCTCGTGGCCGGTGCCGAGGTGCGCTCGACCTCGATGAGAGGGTGCACCTCCGAGATCACATCGAGAATCTGCTGACGGGTGAACACCAGGTCGTTGTTCCATCCCCCGGACGCGTCGAGAGGCATGAATTCTATGAACCGCACCTCAACTCCGTGATCGATACCGAAATCGACGAAATCGACGAGTTCATCATCGTTCACCCCGGCCATGACCACCACGTTGAGCTTCACCGGATCGAATCCGGCGTGGACGGCAGAATCGATACCCGCCAGAACCTCGGCCAGGCCGTCGCGGCGCGTTATCTCGGCGAACCGGTCTCGCTTCAGGGAGTCGATCGAGATGTTGAGCCTGTTCAGCCCGGCGGCCCGTAGGTCGTGGGCCATCGCCTGGAGAGTGGTGCCGTTGGTGGTCATCGACAAATCGACACCGAGAGCCGCGAGCTTCTCGATGAGAACAGTGATCCTGGCCCGGACCGTTGGTTCGCCACCAGTGAGACGGATGCCGTCGACGCCGTATCGTTCGACCATCAACCGGGCCAGCCGCTCGATCTCCTCGAATGTGAGGATCTCGGAACGGGGCTGCCACTGCATCCCCTCGACCGGCATGCAGTAGGTGCAGCGGAAATTGCATCGGTCGGTGACCGCAATGCGAAGGTCGCGGTGAACCCGGCCAAACCCGTCGATCAACTGCGTCGGCATCGTGTCACTCTAGCGAGAGGTGGGGGATACCGAGAATCAGATCAGTGGGATGATCCGGCATTCGCCTCCGGCCTCGACCGACACCCCGGGAGGCAGGACCGCCAGAGCATCGGCCCGGGCCATGGCAGTGAGCTGGTGGGAGCCCTGCCCGCCGGCGCTGGCCACGATCCACCGTCCGTTGTCGTCGGGGCCGCCGGCCATTCTCACGAAATGGGTCTTGCCATCGTCGCCGTGGGCCAGGAGCGATGTGGTGGTGGCCGGCAGCATCGGGCGGTGAAGGCGCGAATGGCCGGCCATCTTCCGTAGTGCCGGACGGGCGAACAACTCGAAGGAGACCATCGAAGAGACCGGGTTGCCGGGAAGTCCGAAGAACGGCGTGGATCCCATCAACCCGAAGGCGAACGGCTTGGCCGGCTTGATGGCGATCTGCATCCACCGCATGTCGGCAATGCGATCGAGCACGACCTTCACGTAGTCGAACGCGCCCATCGAGACTCCGCCGGAGGAGATGATCGCGTCGCAGGATTGTGCACCGGCGCGAAACGCCTCGGTGATGGCCTGCTCGGAATCGGGAACCAACCCGAGGTCGACGCCCTCGAAACCGGAGTCGCGCACCAGACCCAACAGCGTGAGCCGATTCGAGTCTCGGATCTGTCCGGGCCGGAGCGGGCCACCGCCGTCGACCAGTTCGTCTCCTGTGGAGACAACGCCCACGCGGGGCCGCGGGTGGGCCAACGGTGTGGTCACTCCGATGCTGGCCAGCACGCCCACATGGCCGGGCCGCAACAGCGTGCCCTTGGCAAACACGAGGTCGCCGGGCATCACGTCTTCACCCGCTTCTCTCACCGAGTTTCCGACCGGCACCTCGACCTCGATCTCGACCCGGGAGGCCGACGGATCGTAGGTGGTTCTCTCGACCATCACCACGGCATCGGCGCCCGGCGGCATCGGAGCGCCGGTCATGATGCGAGCGGCCTGACCACGCCCTACGACCGGCAACCGACTCGAACCGGCGGCGATGGTCGCGATCACCTCGAGTTCGACGGGGGCACCCACGGTGTCGGCGGCCACCACCGCGAAGCCATCCATGGCTGTGTTGGCGAACGGGGGCACCGACTCGCCGGCAAGCACATCGGCTGCCAACACCAGGCCTGAGGCTTCGCTGAGTGGGACCTCGACCGGCGGCAACGGGCTGACACGTTCGAGTACGTGGTCCTGGGCCTCTTCGAGCTCAATCATGTCCGGTGGCCGATCATTCTGCGAATGTTTGATTGGTGCCTGATCACGAGTATCGCTGCCACGAACGCGCCCACGGCCACCTCCCATCCCGGCCGACCCAGGGCCAGACTCAGGATCGGATACGCGAAGGCGATCGACAACGATCCCAGGGCGGCTATACGACCGGTCTTGACGACGACCAGGAACAGTGCCGCGCAGCCGAGGCCGACCACGGGACTTATGGCGAGACCGCCGCCCCCCGCCGTGGCCACGCCCTTGCCGCCGCGCAACCTGCGGGTGACGGGCCAGACGTGCCCGGCCACAGCAGCCACCCACACGGCGTGCGCCAGTGGGCGCCCAGACACGACGAGGGCGATCAACACGGGGATGGCGCCCTTGAGCCCATCGATCACCGCCACGATTATCCCGGCACGCTTTCCGCCCAGTCGCCAGACATTGGACGCTCCGGGATTCCCGGACCCTTCCTTGGTGGGATTGTGTCCGATTCGATTGCCCACGATCAATGCCGTGGGGAAGGTACCCACGAAGTAGGCAGCAACGACAAGAATTACGGCTCCGATCACGAGGCCATCGTACGGTGCCGAGAATTGCCTCCGCCGGTATCCTCTCTCGGTGCCCACTTATCAATACCGTTGCGATCGCTGCGGACAGCAATTCGATCTGTGGCAATCGTTCTCCGACGACACCCTCACCAAGTGCCCATCATCCGGTGGACCCAGCGCGTGCGAGGCCCCCGGCGAGGGCGAAGTGCGCAAGGTTTTCTCTTCGGTGGGCATCACTTTCAAGGGTGACGGCTTCTACAAGAACGACTACGGCTCGAACTCCTCGGGGATCAAGAAGGAAAAGACCTCCGCATCCTCGTCAACCGCGGCCGACTCGTCCGGTTCCGGGTCCAAGTCGGATGGCTCATCGCCCGCCAAGTCCTCGGACTCATCCAAGTCGGGGGCGTCGACTTCTTCGTCGAAGGCCGCGGCCGACTGACATTTCGGGCCGGGGCCACCCGTCATGGGCCCCCACAATCGCTTCCCCGTCACCACCTCCTCGGGGAAGTCCCATGTCGCAGTTTCCGAATGTCAACGATCCGAGGCGACCCGCGCCACCCCCGACCAGGCGGGTGATCTCCTCACTGGTCGTGCTGGCAGCCCGCAGATACCACTTGATCCGCTGGGCGGTAGCCGGTTCCGCCGTCCTGGTTCTCACGCTCTCCGTGACCAATGCGCGAGCGCGTGCGACCGCTGCAGAGAGTCGTTGGGCCGACCTGCGTACCGTCTGGGTGGCAACGTCCGACCTCGGGGCCGGAGGACTGCTCACCGACTCGGACACCCATCGGGTCGAGCTTCCGATGGCAGCCATCCCGCGTGATGCATCCACGACCAGTCCGATCGGGCGGCGCCTTCACGACGACCTCGCCGAGGGCGAGATACTGAGAGATGGCCGTCTGGCCGACACGTCGGCAAGCGAAGCCGCTGCGCTGCTGGGACCACGCAGCCGCGGGGTCACCCTGCGCATCGACGATGGTGGCGGGCTCGTGGTCGGCGACCGGGTCGATCTGTTGGCCCTGGTCGATGGAAGACCTCTGGCAGCGAACGCAGTCGTGGTGGCCACCGATGACCGCGGATGGGCCACGTTCTCTGTCCCCGAAGGTCGGGTGTCGGCCGTGGTCAGGGAGATCTCGGCCGGCGGCGTGATACCGGTGCTGGTGCCCTGATCGGAGAGGGTCAGCGCCAGGAGGTGGCGAGAATCGACAGGACTGCAAGCCCGGCAATCACCCGATAAGCCACGAACGGTTTGAACGTGTAGGTACGTATCAGTTTCAGGGTTCCCCACACCGCCACGTAGCCTGTCACCGCGGCGGTGGTCATGCCCCATATGAACGCCGGCCAGAACGACGAGGGGATCGTGGTGCCGGCCAGCGAAACCAGCCCGGCGCCCGCGATCACCGGAATACTCATCAAGAACACGAGCCGGGCGGCCGAATCACGGTTGTACCCGAGCCCCCGAGCCATCGTGAGAGTGGCCCCCGACCTGGAGACCCCTGGTTGCAGGGCCACGGCTTGTCCGATGCCCATGAGAAGAGCGTCGCGAAGCCTGAACTCGTCGATCGAATGACGTTCGGGAAGGCGGTCGGCCACAAGCAGGACCAGACCGAAAAGGATGAGCATCACCGCGATCACCCAAATCGAGTCGAGGTTCGAGAGCTGATCCTTGAGAGTTACCCCGATCAAGCCGGCTGGAACCGCCGAAGCCACCAGATACCAGGCGATCCTGCCGTCGGCATCGAGAGGCTGGCGCTTCAACGGCGCAATCACTCCGTGTCTCACGTACTTCACCACATCTGGCCACAGGTAGGCGATCGCCCCGACAAGGGTGCCGAGATGCACGGCTACGTCGAATGCCGTCTCGAGATCATTGGAGAGTTCATTCCAACCGAACAGCCAGCGCACCAGTTTGAGATGGCCGCTGGAGGAGATCGGCAGAAACTCTGCCAGTCCTTGAACCAGACCGAGCACGATGGCGTGGAGTATCTGCATATCCGTCTCCTGATCGGCCGACACATGGCCGCCGATGAGGCTACGGCATCATCGGCTGGATCTGCGCCGCCGCCTCAGCTTCCGGACATCGTCACATCAGCGACGGCGATGGTGGTGCCCGCTGCGCTCATCGGAAGCCACTCGAGATCGTTCCCCACCTCGATCACATCCTGAAGCAATCGTTGCAGCGTGGACGCGATGGTTATCTCGCGGATGGGCTCGGCGAGTTCGCCTCCCCGGATCATCACACCTTCGGCACCGGTCGAGAAGTCGCCGGAAACCGGATTGACGCCCGAATGAAGGCCCGACACCTCCTGCACCAACAGACCGAGATCGACATCGGCGATCAGGTCAGCCGGGTTGCGGGACCCGGGCAGGATCCGAAGTGCCTGGGCGCCCACCGATGGGGCCCCCTTGAATCCGGCCCTCACCGCCGAACCGGTGGATGCCGTACCGGATCGTCGGCCCGAGTAGCTGTTGTGGAGGAATGCACTGAGCACACCCCCGTCGATGAGCTTGGTGGCGCGGGTCGCCAGGCCCTCGCCGTCGACGGTGGAAGCCGTGAACGCGGCCGGGTCGGTGGGCTCGTCGACAAGAGTGATCGAGGATGACGCGACTTCTTCACCCATGCGCTCGGCGAACAGGGAACGACCCTTCAGGACCGCCTCGCCGGTGAGGGTGTGGCCGATGATCCCGAGCAGCTGGGCGGTGACCCACGGATCGAGAACCACAGTGAGTCGCGAGGTGGGTGCCTTGACCGCTCCGAGCAGTCGAGTGGCCCGTACGGCAGCATCGGCTGCCGCCACCGACACGTCCAACTCGGATGGCGATCGACCCACCGAGAACCCGAAACCGGTTTGCGTTTCCCCATCGGCCTCGGCCAGCGCATAGGTGGACAGATAGCACCCGGTCTCACGGGTGGACGAGGCAATCCCGGTGTTGGTGGCCACCGCCGATTCGTAGATCGTGTCGACGAATTCGGCCGACTCGATCCCCACGATTCGGGGGTCGGCAGCCAGAGTGGCCCGTTCGAGTTCGATGGCCATCGCCACCTTGTCGTCGGTGGGCAACATGGCCAGGTCGCTGCGGAACAGGTCGACATCCGCGGGGGCGACCCCGTCGTCGACCGCCACGCCGTTGAACTCGTCGGGCTGGGCGAAGGTGGCGTTGTCCCGGGCCTCCGCGATGGTCTCCGAGAGAAGGGATTCGTCGAGCGCACCGGCGTAGGCATAGCCCTGGCGGCCGTCTCGTACGACGCGAACTCCCACACCGTGGCTCTCCGACGCGGTGAGCGACTCCACCTCGCCGTTGTAGGCCCGAACCTCGGTGTCCTGCTCCCGTACGAGGAACACCTCGACCTGTTCGCCGGGCTTGGCCCATCCGGCCACTCGTTTGGCGGTCTCCAGCAACTCGGACATCAGGCTGCCGTCCCGCCGACAGTGAGGCTCGTGACCCTGAGCGTGGGGGTGCCGTCTCCGACGGGCACTCCCTGGCCGTCCTTGCCGCACATTCCCGGGGATCCCATGGCG